>NZ_CP109445.1:7825000-8145258 GCF_036227245.1 Streptomyces sp. NBC_01477 | reverse complement strand
TGCTCGACGAGGCGGTGCTGCGGCGCTGCGTCGGCGGCCCCGAGGTGATGGCCGGTCAGCTGCGGAGCCTGGTGGAGGCGGCGGAGCTGCCGCAGGTCTCCCTGCATGTGCTGCCATTTGCCGCGGGCGGGCACATAGGGGTGACCGGTTCTTTCGTCATCTTCTCCTTTCCGCGCATTGCTGATCTGGATGTGGTTGTTCTTGACCATCTGACGAGTAGTCTCTGTGTCGATCGGAAAGAGGACATCACCGCTTACGCCGCCGCGTTCGCCCGATTGCGTGATCGTGCGCTTCCCTGTGCGGAATCGGTTGCGATGATCGCCGGAATCGGTACCGAGTTCCTGCGGATGCCGCGGCCCACGAAGGAGGCACCACTATGACCGCGCTGTCCCCCTCGCCGCTCCGGCACATTTCCTCCAGTACGACGCTCGCCGGCGTCGCCTGGCGACGCAGCAGCCACAGCACGGCGGCGAACAACTGTGTCGAAACGGCGACGTTGACGTCGGGGCATGTCGCGGTACGCGACTCCAAGGACGTCGCGGGGCCGGCCCTGCTGTTCCCGCCGGGCGCGTGGGGTTCCTTCGTCCAGGCCGTGAACGAAGGCGCCCTGCGCTCCTCTTAGGGCTCCTCTCAGCGCGCACCTCTCGGAGCGCTCGCAACGGGGGATTGCTCGGGCGCGGTCGCGACGATCGTCGCGACCGCCGCCGCGATCCGGGCGTCGGTCAGCGCGGCGTTGGCCGTGATGCGGAGCCGGGAGATGCCGTCGGGGACGGACGGCGGGCGGAAGCAGCCGACGGACAGACCGGCCGAGCGCACCGCTGCGGCCCAGGTGACGGCCGCCGCGGGCGAGGGCGCGCGCACCGACACGACGCAGGCGTCCGGCGCGGTCGCGTCCAGGCCGGCCGCGGTGAGCAGCCGGTGGAAGGTGCGGGCCGCGGCGAGGGCGCGGCCCGCACGGTCGGGCTCGCGGCGCAGCAGCCGCAGTGCGCCGAGGGCGGCGCCCGCGGCGGCCGGGGCGAGGCCGGTGTCGAAGATGAAGGTGCGGGCCGCGTTGACCAGGTGGTCGATGACGGCGGCCGGGCCGAGCACGACGCCGCCCTGTGCGCCCAGCGCCTTCGACAGGGTCGCGGTGCACACCACGTCGGGCGCTCCGGCCAGCCCAGCCGCGTGCGGGGCGCCGCGCCCCCCGTCGCCGAGCACACCGAGGCCGTGGGCGTCGTCCACCAGCAGGGCGGCGCCGTGGTCGCGTGCGGCGGCGGCGAGTCCGGCCAGCGGCGCGGCGTCGCCGTCCACCGAGAAGACCGAGTCACTGACGAAGAGGGCCGGCCCGGTGTGCCCGGCGAGCGCCTTGCGTACGGCGTCGGTGTCGGCGTGCGGGACGACCTCGGTGCGGGCCCTGGACAGCCGGCAGCCGTCGATCAGCGAGGCGTGGTTGGCGGCGTCGGAGACCAGCAGGGAGCCGGGGCCGGTGAGCGCGGTGACCGCGGCGAGGTTGGCGGCGTAGCCGGAGGCCATCACCAGCGCGGCCTCGAAGCCGGTGAAGTCGGCGATCTCCGCTTCGAGTTCGGCGTGCAGCGCGGTGCTGCCGGTGACCAGCCGGGAGCCGGTGGCGCCGGCGCCCCAGCGCAGGCACGCGTCGGCGCCGGCCCGGGTCACCTCGGGGTGCCGGCTCAGGCCGAGGTAGTCGTTGCCCGCGAGGTCGAGCAGCGCCGAGTCGGCGGGCCTGGGCCGCAGTTCGCGGCGCAGCCCGGCGGCGGCGCGGGCGGCGGCCTGCTCCCCGATCCAGTCGAAGGGGCTGTGCGGCGCGGCGGGCGGTGTGCTGTTCACTGCGGTCCCCGGGGGTTCGGCGCGGTAAGCGGTCGGGCACGGCGGCCGGCTGACGGACGGCGCCCACCTGCAACGTACTGGCCTGCGATCACGCACAGGGTGTGGTGATGCACACACCCCGGGCCACCGCTGTTGTGCGGTCCGTCATTGGCCGCGGGCGGTCCGGTACGCGAGGATCCCTTCATGGATCTGCTGACCACACTGGTGGACAAGGGGCTGCGACGCGAGCTGCCCAGCCGGGACGAGGCGCTGGCCGTCCTGGCGACCTCCGACGATGACCTGCTGGATGTGGTGGCCGCGGCGGGGCGGGTGCGCCGCCAGTGGTTCGGCCGCAGGGTGAAGCTGAACTACCTGGTCAACCTCAAGTCCGGGCTGTGCCCCGAGGACTGCTCGTACTGTTCGCAGCGGCTCGGGTCGCAGGCGGACGTGCTGAAGTACACCTGGCTCAAGCCCGACGAGGCCGCCGCCGCGGCGGGCGCCGGGGTGGCGGGCGGCGCGAAGCGGGTCTGCCTGGTGGCGAGCGGGCGCGGCCCGACCGACCGGGACGTGGACCGGGTCTCGCAGACCATCGCGGCGATCAAGGAGCAGAACGAGGGCGTCGAGGTGTGCGCCTGCCTGGGCCTGCTGTCCGGCGGCCAGGCCGACCGGCTGCGGGAGGCGGGCGCGGACGCGTACAACCACAACCTCAACACCTCCGAGGGCACGTACGGGTCGATCACCACCACCCACACCTACGCCGACCGGGTGGACACGGTGCAGCGGGCGCAGGCGGCCGGTCTTTCCGCGTGCTCCGGGCTGATCGCGGGCATGGGCGAGAGCGACGCGGACCTGGTGGACGTGGTCTTCGGGCTGCGTGAACTGGACCCGGACTCGGTGCCGGTGAATTTCCTGATCCCCTTCGAGGGCACCCCGCTGGCCAAGGAGTGGAATCTCACCCCGCAGCGCTGCCTGCGGATCCTGGCGATGGTCAGGTTCGTCTGCCCGGACGTGGAGGTGCGGCTCGCGGGCGGGCGCGAGGTGCATCTGCGGACGATGCAGCCGCTGGCGCTGCATCTGGTGAACTCGATCTTCCTGGGCGACTACCTGACCAGTGAGGGCCAGGCGGGTCAGACCGACCTCGACATGATCGCGGACGCGGGCTTCGAGGTGGAGGGCGCGGACACCGTGACGCTGCCGTCGCACCGGACGGGCGGGGTGTGCGGTACGCACGAGGGCGGCTGCGGGGGCGGCTGCGGCGAGGGCCACGACGGCGGTTGCGGCGGCGCCCACGGCGAGGCGGCGGCCACGGCCGTGCCGGCCGCGCGGACGGACCTGGTCGCCGTGCGCCGCCGCGGCGCGGGGACGGATCTGCCGCCCAATGCCTGAGGTGTACCCGGCGGCCGGGCCGCTGCCGCCCGAGGTGCTGCTCGGCCTCGACCGGCAGCACGTCTGGCACCCCTACGGCCCGATGCCCGGCCGCCAGGAGCCGCTGGTGGTCGAGTCGGCGTCGGGGGTGCGGCTGCGGCTGACGGCGCCGGCCGAGGGGCGTAGCGAACTGGTCGACGGCATGTCGTCGTGGTGGTCGGCGATCCACGGCTACCGGCACCCGGTGCTGGACGCGGCGGCGCACGACCAGCTGGGCCGGATGAGCCATGTGATGTTCGGCGGCCTGACGCACGAGCCCGCCGTACGCCTGGCCGCGCGGCTGGTGGAGATCACCCCGGAGCCGCTGCGGCATGTCTTCCTCGCCGACTCCGGTTCGGTGTCGGTCGAGGTCGCGGTGAAGATGTGCCTGCAGTTCTGGCGTTCGCTGGGCCGGCCGGCCAAGCGGCGGCTGCTGACCTGGCGCGGCGGCTACCACGGCGACACCTGGCAGCCGATGTCGGTGTGCGACCCGGACGGCGGTATGCACGAACTGTGGTCGGGGGTGCTGCCCGAGCAGGTCTTCGCGGACGCGCCGCCGCCCGGTTTCGACGCCGAACCCGATCCGCGGTACGCGGCGCATCTGCGCGAGCTGATCGGCCGCCATGCCGCGGAGCTGGCCGCGGTGATCGTCGAACCGGTGGTGCAGGGCGCGGGCGGTATGAGCTTCCACTCCCCCGGGTATCTGCGGGTGCTGCGGGAGGCGTGCGACGAGCACGGCGTGCTGCTGGTCTTCGACGAGATCGCCACCGGCTTCGGGCGTACGGGTGAGCTGTTCGCGGCCGGGCACGCCGGGGTCAGCCCCGATGTGATGTGCGTCGGCAAGGCGCTGACCGGCGGCTATCTGACGATGGCGGCGGCGCTGTGCACCGGCAGGGTCGCGGAGGGGATCTCGCGGGGCGAGGTGCCGGTGCTCGCGCACGGGCCGACCTTCATGGGCAACCCGCTGGCCGCGGCCGTCGCGAACGCCTCGCTCGACGTCCTGCTCGGCCAGGACTGGGCGGTGCAGGTCAAGCGGATCGAGGCCGGGCTGCGCGACGGCCTGGCGGAGGTCGCTGCGCTGCCCGGGGTCCGCGATGTGCGGGTGCTGGGCGCGATCGGGGTGGTGCAGCTGGACCACCCGGTGGACATGGCGGCGGCGACCAGGGCCGCGGTGCGGGCCGGGGTGTGGCTGCGGCCCTTCCGCGACCTGGTCTACACGATGCCGCCGTACGTGACCGTGGACGAGGACGTGGCGCGGATCTGCGCGGGCGTCAGGGACGCCGCCCTGGCAGCGTGAGCGCGGCGGGTTTGGGCAGGGTCCCCGGGGCGCCCGGGACCCGGGCGGCGGGCAGGCACGACGACGAGGAACGGAGCGACACCCATGGCCATCGTGGTCATCACCGGTACGGGCACCGAGGTCGGCAAGACGATGGCGACTGCCGCGGTGGCCGCCGCGTCCCTGGCCCAGGGGCTGAGCGTGGCCGTGCTCAAACCCGCGCAGACCGGGGTCGCCGAGGGCGAGCCGGGTGACGCGGCGGAGGTGGCCCGGCTGGCCGGCGCGGTGACGGCGGTGGAGCTGGCCCGCTACCCCGAGCCGCTGGCGCCGGCCACCGCCGCCGCCCGGTCCGGGCTGCCCACCATCGGCCCCGAGGAGATCGCCGAGGCCGCGGCCAAGCTCGCCGCGGTCCACGACGTGGTGCTGGTCGAGGGCGCGGGCGGGCTGCTGGTCCGCTACGACGCGCAGGGTTCGACGCTGGCGGACGCCGCCGGGATGCTGCGGGCCAGGGTGCTGCTGGTGGCGCCGCCCGGGCTCGGCACGCTCAATGCGACGGCGCTGACCGCGGAGGCGCTGAGCAGCCGGAAGATCAGCTGCGCCGGGGTGATCTTCGGCAGCTGGCGCGGCGACCCCGATCTGGCCGAGTGCTGCAACATCACCGACCTCCCGGAGGTCGCGGGCGCGCCGCTGCTCGGGGCGCTGCCGCAGGCCGTGGCGGGCCTGTCCCCCGCGGCCTTCCGGTCCGCGGCGCCGGACTGGCTGGCGCCGCAGCTGGGCGGTACGTGGGACGCGGCGGCCTTCGCTGCGGCGTACGCGCCGGCGGCGTACGGCCGGTAGCTGCCGGTGCCGGGGCGGGTGGCGGCCGTACGCCGCCGGACGGCGGGTCGGACGCCGTAACGGGCGGCGGCCGAACGCCGGACGGCGGGTCAGACGGCGACGGTCCAGGTCCGCAGCTCGTCGGCGATGCGCTGGACGCCCACCGAGCCGTCCTTGACCAGCCGGGCCAGGTCGCGGACCTTGTCCGGCGTGGTGGTGATGCGCAGGCCGCCGGCCACCAGGTAGGCGTAGGCGACGGCGGTGGCGAACAGCGCGTTGGAGCGCTCAAGGGCGGGGACGTGCAGCAGCAGCTGGAGCAGGGCGGCGGCGCGGGTGTGGTCGTCGGGGTAGACGGGCAGCCCGAAGATCTCGGCGTCGTGCCTGCCGACCGCGGCCACGAGCGCGCCCCAGTCGGTGACCTGGGGGTCGCCCGGGGTGTTGTGCTCGGCGACCATGAGCAGCCACGCGAGGTCGATACGCAGGCTCAACGGGTGCCTTCGCCGCGGGTTTCCTCCCGGGAGCCGAACTCCTCCGCGAAGACCTCCTCGTACTGCTTCATGAAGTCGGCCGCTGCCTGGACGAAGGCCCGGCCGTTCTCGCCCTCGTCGCGCTGGACCAGTTCCTCGATGTAGCGGTTCACGCTGATGCCGCGCTGCGAGGCGCGTTCCCGCGCGGTCTCCGCGGTGGCTTCGTCCACCCGCACGTTCAACTGGGTCTTCGCCATGCTTCCAAGCTAGCGCCGATGCGCTAGTAGCGGCAAGGGCGGTGCTTGTTGCCATCTCGTATCGCGGAATTACGGGCCGGGGGCGGTGGGCAGGTGGTGGGGTGGCGGGCATGAGCACTCTCCTGATCAGGGCCGCGGGTCCCGCCGACGCCGCCGGTGTCCTGGCCTTCTGGCGGGTGGCCGCCGAGGGCGCCAGCATCAGCGACGACGAGGCCGGGTACGGCCGGCTGGTCGGCACCGACCCGGGCGCGCTGCTGCTCGCCGAGCGGGACGGCACGCTGGTGGGCACGGTGATCGCCGGCTTCGACGGCTGGCGGTGCCACCTCTACCGGCTGGCCGTGCACCCCGGCGCCCGCCGCCAGGGGGTCGCGCGGGCGCTGCTGGACGCGGCGGAGGAGCGGTTCGCGGCGCTGGGCGGACGCCGGGGCGACGCGATGGTGCTGGAGCGCAACGAGCGCGCGCAGCACGCCTGGCGGGCCGCGGGTTACGCCCCGGAGCCGCAGTGGCGGCGCTGGACGAAGCCGCTGCGCGGCGCCTGACCGGCACGCGCCCGCCGCCCTGTTGCGGCGTCCTGGGTGCGGGCGGGCGGCGGCTGGCCGATCATGGGACCGAGGTGTCCGATGACCGAAGCGCTGCTCCTGCTCGTGGCCCTGCTCCTCAGTCTCGCCTGCGGTGTCTTCGTCGCGGCGGAATTCTCGCTGACCACGATCGACCGCGGTGAGCTGGAGCGGGCCGCGCAGCGCGGTGAGCGCGGGGCCGCAGCGGCACTGTCCGGGGTGCGGTCGCTGACGGTGCAGCTGTCGGGGGCGCAGCTGGGCATCACCGTGACCGGTCTGGTCATCGGCATGCTGTCCCGCGGGTCGATCGCCGAGCTGCTGCGCGGCCCGCTGCGCTCGGCCGGGGTGCCGTCCTCGGCGGTGTCGTCGCTGGCCCTGGTGCTGGGGACGGCGCTGTCCACGGTGGTGCTGATGGTGGTCGGCGAGCTGGTGCCGAAGAACTGGGCGATCGCCCGGCCGCTGCCGGTCGTCAAGGCCGTCGCGGCGCCGCAGAGCGCCTTCACCGCGGCCTTCGGGCCGCTGATCCACCATCTGAACAACACCGCGAACCGGGTGCTGCGGCGCATCGGCCTGGAACCGGCCGAGGAGCTGGCGTCGGCCCGCGGCCCCCAGGAGCTGAAAGCGCTGGCCCGGCACTCCGCGCGGGCCGGCGCCCTGGAGCCGGACACCGCCGAGCTGTTCGTCCGCACGCTGAGCCTGGCCGACCTCACCGCGGAGAACGTGATGACGCCCCGGGTCCAGGTCACCGCGCTCGAAGCGCTGGCGAGCGCGGCGGACGTCGCGAACGCCACCCGGGCCACCGGTCTTTCGCGCTTCCCCGTCTACCGCGGCACCCTCGACGCGGTGATCGGCACGGTGCACATCAAGGACGTCCTGGCGGTGCCCGCGGCGCGCCGGGCCCGCACCCCGGTGACGGAACTGCTCAGGGACGCGCTGCTGGTGCCCGAGACGCTGGCGGTGGACCGGCTGCTCGACCGGCTGTCGGAGTCCCGGTCGATGGCGGTGGTCATCGACGAATACGGCGGTACGGCCGGCGTCGCCACCCTGGAGGACATCGTCGAGGAGGTGGTCGGCGAGGTCACCGACGAGCACGACCCGCAGCAGCTGCCCGATCTGCTCTTCGTCCGCGCGGAAGCGGACGGCCGGCGGATCTACGAGGCGGACGGCGCCACCCGTACCGAGGACCAGCTGCGCCGGATCGGCCTCCAGGCGCCCGACGGGCCGTACGAGACGCTGGCGGGGCTGATCGCGCAGCGGCTCGGCCGGATCCCGGTGCGCGGCGACACCGTGCGGCTCGCGGGCTGGCTGATCGAGGTCGGCGACGCCTCGGGGCACCGGGCGGCCCGGGTGCGGCTGGTGTCTCCGTCGCCCGGGCGGCGGGAGCCGTACGTATGACCGTGGTCCAGTTGCTGGTCGGGTTGCTCACCGTGGTGGTGAACGCCTTCTTCGTCGGCGCCGAATTCGCGATGATCTCGGTGCGGCGCGGCCAGGTGGAGTCGGGCGCCGAGGCGGGCGGCCGGCGGGCGGGCCGGGTGCTGTGGGGCCTGGAGCACCTGGCGCCGCTGCTGGCCGCCGCCCAGCTCGGGGTCACCGCGTGCACCCTGGTGCTCGGCATCGTCGCGGAGCCGGCCATCGCGCATGTGCTGGAGCCGGTGCTGCACGCGGTGGGCCTGCCGGAGGGCGCGATCCACGCGATCGCCTTCGTGGTGGCGCTGGCGGTGGCGACGTATCTGCACATGCTGTTCGGCGAGATGGTGCCGAAGAACATCGCGCTGGCCGACCCGGTGCGCTCCGCGCTGCTGCTCGGGCCGCCGCTGGTGGCCTTCACCCGGGCGCTGCGGCCGGTGATCTTCGGGATCAACGCGCTGGCGAACGGGCTGCTGCGGCTGCTGCGGGTGGAGCCGCGCTCGGAGGTGCCCGCGGTCTTCTCCGACGACGAGCTGTCCCGGATGGTGGTGGACGCGGGGGCCGCGGGGCTGCTCGACGAGCGGGCCGCCGAGCGGCTGCGGGACGCGCTGGTGCTGGGCCGGCGGCCGGTCGGTGAGATCGTCAGGCCGGCCGACCGGGTCGTGCGCGCCCCGCTGGGCATCACTCCCGACGGCCTTGAGGCGCTGGCGGCGCGCTCCGGCTTCTCGCGGTTCCCTGTCGCGGACGGCGACGGGCGGGTGCTGGGCTACCTCCATGTGAAGGACGCGCTGGACGCCGAGCCCCGGGAGGCCGCCTTCCCCCGCTCGGCGCTGCGCCGCATCACCCGGGTCGGCGCCGCGACCCCGCTGGACGACGTCCTGACCGCGATGCGGGCCGCCAGCGCCCATCTGGCGGCGGTGGTGGACGAGGAAGGCCGCGGGGTCGGCCTGGTCACGATGGAGGACGTGCTCAAGGACCTCGTGGGGCCGGGCCGGGACGGTTAGCCGCCCGGTGCGGAGCCGCCCCGGCCGCCCCGGGCGTTTGTCCGCCAACTGGCCTTCGAAGCACGGCACTTCGCTTTAGAGTGCAGGGATGTTCACCACGAGGCCCACCCTCCAGGGCACTTTCGGCATGGCCGCCTCCTCCCACTGGCTGGCCTCGCAGTCCGCCATGGCCGTCCTGGAGGACGGCGGGAACGCCTTCGATGCGGCCGTCGCGGCCGGGTTCGTGCTCCATGTGGTGGAGCCGCACCTGAACGGCCCGGGCGGCGAGGTGCCGATCCTGCTCGCCCCGGCGGGCGGCCGGGTGCGGGTGCTGTGCGGCCAGGGCGGCGCGCCCGCCGGCGCGACCGCCGCGCACTACACCTCGCTCGGCCTCGACCTGGTGCCCGGCACCGGGCCGCTCGCCGCGGCCGTGCCCGGGGCGTTCGACGCCTGGATGCTGCTGCTGCGCGACCACGGCACCAAGTCCCTCGCGCAGGTGCTGACGTACGCGATCGGCTATGCCGAGAACGGCCACCCGCCGGTGGAGGGGATCGCCCAGACGATCGCGTCCGTGCAGGAGCTGTTCACCACCGAGTGGACCAGCTCCGCCGAGCTGTACCTGGGGCAGTCCGGCGGCCCGCTGTTCACCAACCGCCCGCTCGCGGCCACCTGGCGCCGGCTGCTGGCCGAGGCCGAGGCGGCGGGTCCCGGCCGCGAGGCGCAGATCGAGGCCGCCCGCAAGGTGTGGAGTGAGGGCTTCATCGCCGAGGCCATGGCCGCGCAGGCCGCCCGCCCCGCGATGGACACCTCCGGGGAACGGCACGCCAGCACCCTGACCGCCGACGACATCGCCGGCTGGGAGGCGACGTACGAGGACCCGGTCACGTACGAGTGGAACGGCTGGACCGTCTGCAAGGTGGGGCCGTGGTCGCAGGGGCCGGCCTTCCTCCAGCAGCTGGCCCTGCTGCCGGACGACCTGGAGTACGGCACCCCGGAGTACGTGCACACCCTCGTGGAGGGCACCAAGCTCGCCATGGCCGACCGCGAGGCGTGGTACGGGGACGCGGCCGACGTACCCCTCAAGGACCTGCTCTCGGACACCTACAACGAGGGCCGCCGCGCCCTCGTCGGCCCCGAGGCCTCCCGGGAGCTGCGGCCCGGCAGCCCCGGCGGGCGCACCCCGCGGCTTCCGGGCCTGGCCGGCCGCACCGAGGCGACCGTGCCGAACGGACAGGCGGTGGGCGCCTACGAGCCCACCGTCGGCCGCAACGGCGCCACCCGCGGCGACACCTGCCACCTCGATGTCGTGGACCGCTGGGGGAACATGGTCAGCGCCACCCCCTCGGGCGGCTGGCTCCAGTCCAACCCGGTGATTCCCGAGCTGGGCTTCGCCCTCGGCACCAGGCTGCAGATGGCCTGGCTGGAGCAGGGCCTGCCCAATTCCCTGACGCCGGGCCGCCGCCCGCGCACCACCCTGACGCCGTCGCTCGCGCTCCGGGGCGGCGAGCCGGTGCTCGCCTTCGGCACGCCCGGCGGCGACCAGCAGGACCAGTGGCAGCTGAACCTCTTCCTCGGGGTGGCGCTTCGCGACCGGGTCCGCGGCGGCTACGACCTCCAGGGCGCGATCGACGCGCCGGGCTGGCACACCGACGCCTTCCCCAGCTCCTTCTACCCGCGCGGCATGAAGCCCGCCAGCATCATCGCCGAGTCCCGGCTCAGCGAGACGGCGGTGGCCGAACTGCGCCGCCGCGGCCACGAGGTGACGCTGATCGCCCCCTGGATCGAGGGCCGGCTGTCCGCGGTCGCCCGTGACCCGGAGACCGGCATCCTGTCCGGCGCCGCCGATCCCCGCGCCATGCAGGGCTACGCCGTCGGCCGGTGATCCCCGCCGGCCGGGCCCGCGTCACCAGGGCAGGGCTCCGTCGGCGGCGAAGTAGCCGCCGGTGGGGCCTTCGGGGCCCAGCTGCGCCATCCTGACGATGATCTCAGCGCCCTCCTCGACGCTCTGGTGGCCGGTGCTGCCGTTCAGGTCGGTCGCGGTGTGGCCGGGCTCCACCGCGTTGATCCGCAGCGCGGGGAACGCCTTCGCGTACTGCACGGTGAGCATGTTGACCGCGGTCTTCGACGCCGGGTAGGCGACCCCCGGGTAGGCGTACGCCGGACTTCCGGGCTCGCTGACCCGTGCCAGCGAGCCCAGTGCGCTGCTGACGTTGACCACGACGGGGGCCGCGGACCGCTGGAGCAGCGGGAGGAAGGCGCGGGTGACGCGTACCGTGCCGAAGACGTTCGTCTCGAACGTGGCGCGCATGATGTCCGCGGTGAGGTCCGCCGCGCCGGTCACGGCGCCGTCCTTCGTCATCTCGTGCTGGACGCCGGCGTTGTTGATCAGTACGTCGAGGCCGCCGTCCGCCTCGACGGCCTCGACCGCGGCCGCGACGGACGCGTCGTCGGTGATGTCGAGCTGGACCGCCCGTGCGCCCAGCCGCTCGGCGGCGAGCCGGCCGCGTTCCGCGTCGCGGCTGCCGAGGTGGACGGTGTGGCCCGCGGCGATGAGACGGCGGGCGGTCTCGTAGCCGAGGCCCTTGTTCGCTCCGGTGATCAGTGTCGTTGTCATGCCTCCACCGTGCTGCGGCGCCCGCCGCGCTGCCAGGCGTCCGGTCTTCCTGGGACTGCCAGTACCAGGACGTTGTCCGCGCGGCGGGTGCACAGTGGTGTCATGGCGACCACGGAGTTCGGGCACACCCTGCGGCGCTGGCGGGACCGGGTGTCCCCGGAGACGGCGGGGCTGCCCACGGGCGGGCGGCGGCGCGCGGCCGGGCTGCGCCGGGAGGAACTGGCGCTGCTGGCCGGGATATCGGTCGACTACGTCACCCGTCTCGAACAGGGCAGGGCGGCCAATCCGTCGGAGCAGGTCGTGGAGGCCCTGGGCCGGGCGCTGCGGGTGTCGGCCGACGAGCGCGAGCATCTCTTCCACGTCGCCGGGCTGGTGCCGCCGGGGCAGGGCACGGTGCCCGCGTACATCCCGCCGAGCGTCCAGCGGATGCTGGACCGGCTGACCGGGACGCCCGTCGCGGTCTCCGACGCGAGCTGGACGCTGCTGCTCGCCAACCCGATGTACACGGCGCTGATGGGCGAGCACCACGGCAGGGAGCGCAACGCGGTGTGGCGCAACTTCCTCGGCTCGGGCACCCGGGTGCGCCACACACCGCAGTCGGTGCGCAAGCTGGAGGCCGCCCAGGTCGCCGGGCTGCGCGCGACCGCGAACCGGTATCCGGCCGACCAGCGGCTGCGCCGGCTGATCGCGGAGCTGCGCGCGGGCAGCGACCGCTTCGCCGAGCTGTGGGAATCCGGGGTCCTGGACCGGCACGACGCGGCCCGGAAGACCATCGACCACCCGCGGGTGGGCATCCTGACGCTGGACTGCGACCTGCTCAGCGTGGCCGGCAGCGATCTGCGGATCATGGTCTACACGGCCGAGCCCGGCACCGAGGACGCCGAGCGGCTCGCGCTGCTGGCGGTGCTCGGCACCCAGACCCTCGTCGGATAGCCCGCCAGGGCTCCTCCGGGCGGCCGGGCCGGGGCTGTCGATAGGATCCCGGGTGCGATGGAGAACGATGTCGAATACACCAGTTTTGTCGCCGTCGGCGACTCCTTCACCGAGGGCATGTCGGACCTGCTGCCCGACGGCAGCTACCGGGGGTGGGCCGATCTGCTGGCGGCGCGGCTGGCCGCGCTGCCCCGCTCCGCGGACGCCGGAGGCTTCCGGTACGCGAATCTCGCGGTACGCGGCAAGCTGATCCGGCAGATCGCCGAGGACCAGGTGGACACCGCCGCCGCCATGGGCGCGGACCTGGTCACCCTGGTCGGCGGGCTCAACGACGTGCTGCGGCCCGGGTGCGACGTGGACGCGGTGTGCGGGCACCTGGAGAGCGCGGTCGCGCGGCTCGCGCCGTCCTGCCGGCAGCTGGTGCTGATGCGCAGCCCGGCCCGCCGCGGTCCTGTCGCCACCCGGTTCCTGCCGCGGATGGAGCAGCTGTTCGCCTTCGTCGACGACCTGGCCGCCCGGCACGGCGCGGTCGTGGTGGACCTCTACGGCGCCGAGGTGCTGGGCGACCAGCGGATGTGGGCCGACGACCGGCTGCACCTGACCGCGGAGGGCCACGAGCGGGTCGCCGAGGCGGTCTGGCAGGCGCTCGGCCTGCCCGCGCGGGCCGACTGGACGCTCGCCCTGCCGCCCGCGGTACGCCTCGGCTGGGCCGCCCGCCGCACCGCCGACCTGCGCTTCACCGGCCGGCACCTGCTGCCGTGGATCGGCCGCCGGCTGACCGGCCGCTCCTCCGGCGACGGCCGCCCGGCCAAGCGCCCGGAGCTGCTGGCGTACGTACCGGAGCCGCTGCCCGAGCCGTACGAGCCGGGTCCTGTGCCGTCCGGGCCGGGCGGCTGACCGGGCGCGGCCGGCCGGGACGGCGACACCGCCGCGACCAGTAGAATCTGCACACGTGACAGCAAAGCCGCGTATCCCGAACGTCCTCGCCGGCCGCTATGCCTCCACGGAGCTGGCCGCCCTGTGGTCCCCCGAGCAGAAGGTGGTGCTGGAACGCCGGCTGTGGCTCGCGGTGCTGCGGGCGCAGAAGGACCTCGGCATCGAGGTGCCCGAGCAGGCCGTCGCCGACTACGAGCGGGTGCTCGAACAGGTCGACCTGGGGTCGATCGCGGAGCGTGAGAAGGTCACCCGGCACGATGTGAAGGCCAGGATCGAGGAGTTCAACGCCCTCGCCGGGCACGAGCAGATCCACAAGGGCATGACGTCCCGCGATCTGACCGAGAACGTCGAGCAGCTCCAGATCCGGCTGTCGCTGGACCATGTGCGGGACCGCACCGTCGCGGTGCTGGCCCGCCTCGGGCAGCTGGCGGCGCAGTACGCGGAGCTGGTGATGGCGGGCCGCTCGCACAATGTGGCGGCGCAGGCCACCACGCTGGGCAAGCGCTTCGCGACGGCGGCCGACGAGCTGCTGGTGGCCTTCGAACGGGTCGAGGACCTGCTCGGCCGCTATCCGCTGCGCGGCATCAAGGGCCCGGTCGGCACCGCGCAGGACATGCTGGACCTGCTGGGCGGCGACAGCGGCAAGCTCGCGGAGCTGGAGCAGCGGATCGCCGCGCACCTGGGCTTCTCGCGGGCCTTCACCTCCGTCGGCCAGGTCTACCCGCGCTCGCTGGACTACGACGTGGTGACCGCGCTGGTGCAGTTGGCCGCGGCCCCGTCGTCGCTGGCCAGGACCATTCGGCTGATGGCCGGGCACGAGCTGGTCACCGAGGGCTTCAAGCCCGGCCAGGTCGGCTCGTCCGCGATGCCGCACAAGATGAACACCCGCTCGTGCGAGCGGGTCAACGGGCTGATGGTGATCCTGCGCGGCTACGCCTCGATGACCGGCGAGCTGGCCGGCGACCAGTGGAACGAGGGCGACGTGTCGTGCTCGGTGGTGCGCAGGGTCGCGCTTCCCGACGCCTTCTTCGCCTTCGACGGCCTGCTGGAGACGTTCCTGACGGTGCTGGACGAATTCGGTGCCTTCCCCGCGGTCGTCGCCCGCGAGCTGGACCGCTACCTGCCGTTCCTGGCGACCACCAAGGTGCTGATGGGCGCGGTGCGCGCCGGCGTCGGCCGGGAGATCGCCCATGAGGCGATCAAGGAGAACGCGGTGGCGTCCGCGCTGGCGATGCGCGAGCAGGGCACCGAGCGCAACGAGCTGCTCGACCGGCTCGCGGCCGACGAGCGGATCCCGCTGGACCGTACGGGGCTGGACGCGCTGATGGCCGACCGGCTGTCCTTCACCGGCGCTGCGGCCGGGCAGGTCGCCGAGGTGGTGCGGCGGATCGAGGACGTCGTCAAGGCGCACCCGCAGGCGGCGGCCTACCGTCCAGGGGCGATCCTCTGACGCCGGACCAGCTGGCGGCGGCCCGCGACCGTACGCTCGACGATCTGCTGGCGGACGGCCTGCGGGTGCTCTTCTGCGGCATCAACCCGGGACTCATGTCGGCCTGTACCGGCCACCACTTCGCCCGGCCGGGCAACCGGTTCTGGCCGGCGCTGCACGCCGCGGGCTTCACCCCGCGGCGCTTCGCGCCGGCCGAGCAGGAGCAACTGCTGGGCCTGGGGCTCGGCGTGACCAACGTGGCCGCGCGGGCCACCGCCCGGGCCGACGAGCTGAGCACCGAGGAACTGGTCGAGGGCGGCCGGCTGCTCGCCGCGAAGGTCGCCGCACACCGTCCGGCGTGGCTCGCGGTGCTCGGCGTGACCGCCTACCGGGTGGCCTTCGCGGACAAGCACGCGCAGGTCGGCCCGCAGGAGCGAACCCTCGGCCGGACCAGGATCTGGGCCCTGCCCAGCCCCAGCGGGCTCAACGCGCACTGGTCGCCCGCGGCGCTCGCCGAGGAATTCGGCAGGCTGCGGTCCGCCGCGTTCGGCCTGCCGCGGCAGAGCGGCTGACGGTACGTCAGAAGTCCTCGCGGGGGCGGCGCGGCGGGGGCCGTGACGGCGGTGCCCAAACGTAACGGAACCGCACTCGCCGCGCGGCTCCCGGCCGGGTACGATCCGCCACACACAGGCACAGTCTGGGAGGACATACGTGGGGCGACTCACCGGCGGGGACCCGTCCCTGCTCAGGCGGATCAACTCCGCGGTCGTCCTCGATGCCCTGCGCGGGGCGCAGACCCCCACCCTGACCGAGCTGGTCCAGAGCACCGGCCTGTCGCGGCCCACCGTCGAGGGCGTCATCGAGGGTCTGACCGAGTCCGACCTGGTGGTGGAGGTCGGCCCGGAGGCCGGTGACGCGCGCAAGCAGGGCAGGCCGGCCCGCCGGTTCCGCTTCCACGCGGAGGCGGGGCATCTGCTGGGCATCGAGATCGGCGCGCACCAGGTGCGGGTGGTGCTGTCCGACCTGAGCGGCCAGCTGCTGGGCTCGCACGGCCGCGACGTCGACGAGACGGCGTCCGCCGACGACCGGCTCGACCGGGTCCGCGGCACCGTCGCGGAGCTGCTGCGCAAGGCCGGGGTGGCGCGCAGCACCCTGTGGGCGGTCGGGGTGGGCAGCCCCGGCATCGTGGAGGCGCACGGCGAGGTCCGGCTGAGCACGGCGCTGCCCGGCTGGACCGGGCTGCCGCTCGGCGAGCGCTTGCAGCGCTCGTTCCGATGTCCGGTTCTCGTGGAGAACGACGCGAATGTCGCCGCGGTGGCCGAGCACTGGAAGGGCGTGGCCGTCGGAACGGACGACGTGGTCTTCGTACTGGCCGGGCTCAGTCCCGGCGCCGGCTCGCTGATCGGCGGGCGGCTGCACCGCGGCTTCGGGGGCGCCGCGGGCGAGATCGGCGCGCTGCACCTGCTGGGCCGCGACGTCACCCCGGAACATCTGCTGTCCACCACCGACGAGCCGCTGCACCCGCTGGACGAGCCCGCCGTCGAACGGGTCTTCGCGCTGGCCAAGCGGGGCGACGCGCAGGCCAAGGACGCGGTCGAGCGGTTCCTGGGCCGGCTGGTGCACGACGTGGCGGCGCTGGTGCTGGCGATCGACCCGGAACTGGTGGTGATCGGCGGCTGGGCGGCGGGCCTCGACGGGGTCCTGGAACCGCTGCGGGCCGAGCTGACCCGCTACTGCCTGCGGCCGCCGACGGTGACGCTGTCGGCGCTGGGCCAGGAGGCCATCGCCACGGGCGCGCTGCGGCTGGCGCTGGACCATGTCGAGGAGCAGCTCTTCGCGGTGGAGCAGACGTCGATGGCGCGCCGCTGAGCCACGGTACGGGAAAGGCCCGCCCCGGAAGGTGACGGGCCTTTGGCGCGCGCGTGCCGGGTCAGGAGGCCCGGCGGGACTCCTGCTGGTGGTGGGTGACCTCGAAGGCGCCCGCGTCGCCGAAGGTCAGCCGGCAGGTGTCGGCACGGTAGGTGGAGACCGACGCGGCGGCAACCCGCCCGCCGGCGTAGTAGCGCGAGGTGACGACCAGGACGGGCGCGCCCGGCAGCCGGTCGAGCTGCTTGGCGTCGTCCGCGCGGGCCGAGCCCAGCTCCACGGCCCGGTCCTCGCCCTCCAGCTCCAGGGCGTGCAGCTCGCGCAGGACGGCGGGCGCGTGCGCGGCGGGCGACAGGTCGGCGGACAGCCCGGGCACCGACGCCGGCGGTACGTACAGCAGCTCGGCGGCGACCGGCTGGCCGCGCATCACGCGGGCCCTGCGGATGGTGTGCACGGCCTGGTCGGGACCGGTGCCGAGCAGGGCGGCTATCGCGGCGGGCGCGACGGCCTCGACGCAGCCGACGGTGTCCCAGGCGTCGGGGCCCGCACCGGGCCACGCGTTGGCCGAGGGGCCGACGGACACGCCCATCCGCGGCGGCGCCACGGTGGTGCCGACACCGCGGCGGCGCTGGAGCCGGCCTTCCAGCTCCAGCTGTTCCAGCGCCTGGCGGAGCGTCGCACGCGCGACACCGAAGCGGGCGGCGAGATCGCGCTCGTTCGGCAGGATCTCACCGACCTCGAACTCCGAGTCGAGGGCGTCGTTCAGCACGGTCTTGAGGTGCCAGTACTTCGGCTCAGGCACCGATTCGAGCTGCGTGGTCCCCACCCTGTCCTCACAATCAGCTCAAGGCTTGTTCAGCCTTGTTTCCTAACCAGTCTTTATTAAAGGTCCTTGCACTACTACGGACGATAGAGCCGGGCGCCGAACTTGGTCAAGACCAATCCTCGAACCGGCACAGGCCCACAGGAAGCGGTTACGTGTGCCGTTCACGCGATGTTGACGGAGTGCTGGGATAGCGTTCGTGATCATCGAGGGGCGCGGCGTACAGCGGCGGCGACAGCGGCACGGCACGAAGGAGCGGATGGCTGATGGGCGAGGTCACGGTGGTCACCGGCGGCAGCCGCGGGATCGGTGCGGCGGTGTCGCTGCGGCTGGCCGGCGCAGGGCACCGGGTCGGCATCGGCTACGAGCGCGCCAAGGACGCGGCCGAGGACGTCGCCCGGCGGATCCGCGAGCAGGGCGGCGAGTGCCTGCTCTTCCAGGTCGACACCAGCGACGCGGTCCAGGTCGACGCCTTCTTCGACGCCGTCAAGGAGCAGCTGGGCCCGGTCACCGGGCTGGTGAACAACGCCGGGATCACCGGGCCGCTCGGCCGCTTCACCGAGACGCCGGTCGAGGTGATGCGCCGGGTGGTGGACGTCAACCTGATGGGCGCTCTGCTGTGCGCCAGACGGGCGGCGCTTGAGATGTCCACCCGCTACGGCGGCGACGGCGGCGCGATCGTGAACATCTCCTCGGGCGGCGCCACGCTGGGCAGCCCCGGCGAGTACGTGCACTACGCGGCCAGCAAGTCGGCGGTGGACGCGCTGACCGTGGGGCTGTCCAAGGAGCTGGGTCCCGACGGGGTGCGGGTCAACTCGGTGCAGCCGGGGATGGTCGTCACCGACATCCACGCCTCGATGGGCGACCCGCAGCGGCCCTGGCGCAATCCCGAGCGGGTGCCGATGCGGCGCCCGGGCCAGCCCGAGGAGATCGCCGGCGCGGTGGCCTGGCTGCTGTCGGCGGAGGCGTCGTACACCACGGGTGCGGTGCTGCGGATCGCCGGCGGGCTGTAAGGCCGCCCGCCGCCGGTCCGCGCCGGGTCATCTGATACCGGTGAGCTTGCCGGGGTTGGTCAGCAGGTAGACACAGGCGATCCGGCCGTCCCTGGTCTCCAGCGAAATCACGGTGTGCGGCCTGCCGTACGAGGTGATGACGACCGCGGGCGCCCCGTTGACCTCGCGGAAGGCGACGGCCATGGCGGGCGGGGCGTCGCTGGAGACGGCGTGCAGGAAGCGGCCGACGGCGGGCGCGGTCGACAGGATCCGCAGCGGCGCCTTCTGCGCTCCCCCGCCGTCGCCGATCAGCCGGACGTCGGGGGCGAGCAGCGCCAGCAAACCGTCCAGGTCGCCGCCGGCGCAGGCGGCCAGGAAGCGTTCTGTGACCTCGGCGCCGACCGCGGGATCGGCGTCGAAGCGCTGTTCGCGGGCCTCCATGTGGCGTCTGGCGCGCGCGGCCAGCTGCCGGACCGCGGGTTCCGCCCGGTCGAGGACCGCGGTGATCTCGGCGTAGCGGTAGCCGAAGGCCTCGCGCAGCACGAAGACCGCGCGCTCCAGCGGTGAGAGCGATTCGAGCAGGACGAGCATCGCGAGCGACACCGTCTCCGCGTGCAGGACGCGCGCCTCCGCCCCCGCGCCGCCGTCGGTGGTCAGCGGTTCCGGCAGCCAGGCGCCGATGTAGGACTCGCGGCGGGACTGCACGTGCCGCAGCCGGTCGATGGCCAGCCGGGTGGTGGTGCGGACCAGGAAGGCCCGCGGTTCGCGCACCCGGGCGTGGTCGGTGTCGGCCCAGCGCAGCCACGCCTCCTGGACCACGTCCTCGGCGTCGGCGAAGCGGCCCAGCATGCGGTAGGCGACGCCGGTCAGCACCGGGCGGTGCCGCTCGAAGTCCTCGGCGGCCGCGAAGTCGGCGGGATCCGTCCCGGCCCCGGCCAGTGTGTCGTCGCTCACCGGCCCATCCCACCCGGAGGCCGGGGGCGCTGTCCAGCCGAAGTCGGGCAGGCGCGCGGGGAGTCGGGGTGCCGGCACGTGGGACGCCGCGGCGGGTCGGGACGCGAGTGTTGACCTGGGCATGCCCGAAACCTGACGGTGATAGCAGGTAACGCCGTGGAAACCCGCCCGGGGCCGCATGCGAGGACAATCCGTGTGCCCCGCCCGCGGAGCACGTACACGGCCCCGCAGCGGCACCGGTTCGCACACCCGAAGGAGCACCATGCCAGGACCCGTCGTGGACACCGAGAAGCCGGTGTCCGCACCGCCGCCCCCAGGCAACTCGCTGGACCGCTACTTCCGTATATCGGAGCGCGGTTCGACGCCGGGACGGGAGATACGGGGAGGGTTCGCCACCTTCTTCACGATGGCGTACATCCTCGTGCTCAACCCGATCATCCTGTCCGGGGCGACGGACAAGTTCGGGCACCACCTGTCGACCACCCAACTGGTCACCGCGACCGCGCTGGTGGCCGCGGTGATGACCGCGATCATGGGGGTCGGCGGCAATCTGCCGCTCGCGGTGGCGGCCGGGCTCGGGCTGAACGCCGTGGTCGCCTTCCAGCTCGCGCCGAAGATGAGCTGGCCGGACGCCATGGGCCTGGTGGTGCTCGAAGGCCTGCTCATCTGCGTCCTGGTCGCCACCGGGCTGCGCGAGGCGATCATGAACGCCGTCCCGCTGCCGATCAAGCAGGCGATCAGCGTCGGCATCGGGCTGTTCATCGCCTTCATCGGCTTCATCGACGCCGGTTTCGCCAGCCGTATCCCCGACGCTGCCAAGACCACCGTGCCGGTCCAGCTCGGCGGCACCGGCACGCTCACGGGCTGGCCGGTGCTGGTGTTCTGCCTCGGGGTGCTGCTGACGGTGGCGCTGGTCGCGCGCCGGGTCAAGGGCGCGATCCTGATCAGCATCGTGACGATGACGATCGTGGCGGTCATCATCAACAAGGTCGCCGACCTGCCGGCCGCCGCGTGGGGGCTGACCGCCCCCAAGATGCCGCACGACGTCGTCGCCACCCCGGACTTCGGGCTGATCGGCCACTTCAGCCTCTTCGGCGGCTTCTCCGAGGCGGGGGTGGTGACCGCGTCGCTGTTCGTCTTCACGCTCGTGCTGTCCGACTTCTTCGACGCCATGGGCACGATCGTCGGCATCTCCAGCGAGGCCGGGCTGCTGGACGACGAGGGCAGGGTGCCGAACATCGGCCGGGTGCTCTTCATCGACGGCGCCGCGGCCGTCGCGGGCGGCGCGGCCTCCGCGTCCTCCAACACCGCCTACGTCGAGTCCGCGGCGGGCGTCGGCGAGGGCGCGCGCACCGGGCTTGCCAGCGTCGTGACCGGGGCGCTCTTCGCGGTGGCGCTCTTCCTGTCGCCGCTCGCGGCGGTCGTGCCGTCGCAGGCGGCAGCGCCGGCGCTGGTCGCGGTGGGCTTCCTGCTGATGGGGCAGGTGCGGCACATCGACTGGACGCAGTACGACATCGCGATCCCGGCCTTCCTGACCATCGCCGCGATGCCCTTCACCTACAGCATCACCAACGGCATCGGGGCGGGCTTCCTGTCCTTCGTCGTCATCAAGCTGGCGCTCGGGAAGGTACGGGACATCCACCCGCTGGTGTGGGGCGTGTCGGTGTGCTTCCTGGCCTACTTCGCCATCGACCCGCTCCAGCAGCTGCTGGGCGTGAAGTAGGGACGTCCGCGCCGCCGCGCCGCGTACGTACGCCCGTCCGTGCCTGTGCACGTGCGGGTCCGTCCGCGCCGTGCCCGCCCGAGGAGGGACAGGCGGGCGCGGCGCGGCTGCGGCGCCCCGACCGGGACGGGGGCGCCCGGTCGGGGCAGTTGGCCGGGCCGGTGCCGCGCACCGGCCCGTACTGAGACAACTCCTCCCATCCCGCCGGAGTTCCCGCCCCCGGACAATTCCCCCCGGGCCGTTCGGAACGGCCCGCCGGGGCGGGTCCGTTCAGCCCCGGCGGACGGCCGCCGGCTCCGGTCCTGCCGGGCGCGGGGCGGCCTGCGGGCCGTGCCCGGCCCGCAGCCGCGCCCGGCCGGAGCGGCGGCTCGCGCCGACCGCCACGCCCGCGGCGACCAGTGCGCTGCCGGTGAGTTGGGCCGCACCGAAGGTGCCGAGCGCGACGAGCGGCGCGGTGAGCGCGGCCGACACCGGGATCAGGCCGGAGAAGAGCGTGGCGCGTTCCGCGCCGAGCCGCTGCATGCCGGCGTACCAGCACACGAAGCCGATGACGGTGGCCACGACCGCCTGCCAGCCGAGAGCGGCCGTCTCCGGCCCGGTCGGCACGCGCAGCGCCGCCCGGCCGTCCAGGGCCACGGCGAGCACGGCGGCCTCGACGGCGGCCAGTCCGCACACGCACGCGGACAGCAGCATCGGCCCGAGCGGGGCCACCAGGGGCGCGGCGAGCAGTGCGAAGCCGACCTCGCCGCCGAGTGCCATCACCGACCAGAGCAGCCCGGGCGCGTCCGTGCCGCCCCAGCCCTGAACGACGAAGGCGCCGGCCGCCACCATCACGGCGCCCGCCGTACCGGCCGGAGTCGGCCGGCGTCCCGCCGCGAGCGGCACCAGCACCGCCACCACGACCGGCGCGCAGCCGACGAGCACGCCGGGCACGGCGGGTTGCGCGGTGCGCTCGGCGGCGAGCACCGACAGGTTGAAGCCGACCATGCCGACCCCGGCGACCGCCGCCGCCAGCGCCCACCGCCGCGCCCCCAGCGCCGCGAGCCGCGCCCCCGCCCCGCCCCGCAGCGCGGGCCACGCCAGCAGCGCGCAGGCGGCGGCGTAACGCACGGCCTGCCCGCCGGCATTCGGGTAGTCGACCAGCGCGCCCCCCGCGGTGAAGGACGCGCCCACGAGGACGCAGGCGAGAGCGGCGAGCAGCATTCCGGCACGGTGGGAGGACGTCATGCGGCCACGCTAGGGAGCGGGAGTGGTCCGGTTTAAGGTCCAATCTCATGGGAGTCAAGAGGACCAGTGCGACGCCGGGCGCCGACGGCGAGACGACGCCGGCGGGCGCGCCGCGACCCGCGGGCGCCGACGCGGGTGCCCGCAGCGGGCCGCCCAGCCCCGGCAACCCGGCAGCCCAGCCGCCCACCCAGGCCCACCCGGACACCAACGCCGAACGCGCACAGGCAGGCGCAAACGCAGCCAACACACCCGGCACACACGACGACCCACCCGCGCCCGGCCCCGGGAACGCCGGAACCCAGCCGCCCACCCGCGCCGAAGCGGACGCCGCGTCACCGCGCAGCGGCGCGGTACGCGTGGACGTGGGGCCGACTCGCGGCGAGGTCAGGGAAGGTGGCGGCGGGTGGCGGGGGGAGAGCGGTGGCGGATGGCGGGGGGCGGCGTGGGAAGTGCTGGTGGTGGGTGGGGGCGGCCGGGGGCGAGGGCGGGCGTTGCAGGGGGCGTTGCGGGAGGCCGTGCGGGCGGGGCGGCTCGGCGCCGGGACGCAGTTGCCGTCGAGCCGGGAACTGGCCGCCGACCTCGGGGTGTCCCGGGGCCTGGTCACCGACGCGTACGCGCAGCTCACCGCCGAGGGTTATCTGACCAGCCGGCAGGGCGCGGGGACCTGGGTGGCCCACACGCGGCAGGAGGCCGGGCAGCGGCCCGCCGCCGTATTCGCCGCCGACGATCGCGGCGGGCCGGACGACCTGCGTCCCGGCCTGCCCGACCTGGCGCTCTTCCCGCGGGCCGCGTGGTCGGCGGCGCACCGCCGGGTGATGACCTCGCTCCCCCACCGCGCCTTCGGCTACCCCGATCCGCGCGGCCTTCCGGAGCTGCGGGCGGCGCTCGCGGCGCTGCTCGGCAGGCGGCGGGGCGTGGCCGCCGACCCGGACCAGGTGATGGTCACCGCCGGGGTGGCCCAGGCTCACACCCTCATCGGCCTGGTGCTGCACGCCCGCGGGCAGCGGGCGACCGCCGTCGAGGACCCCGGCAGCCCCGAGCACACCGCGCTGCTCGCCGCGACCGGCCTGACCGCGGTGCCGGTCCCGGTGGACGCGGAGGGCCTGTCCGTGACGGCGCTGGCCGCCACCGGCGTACGGTCCGCGGTGGTCACGCCGTGCCATCAGTTCCCGTCGGGCGTGGCCTACTCCGCCGCGCGGCGGGCCGCGCTCGCCGGCTGGGCGCGGGACTGCGGCGGTGTGGTCGTCGAGGACGACTACGACGGCGACTTCCGCTATGACCGGCAGCCGGTGGGCGCGCTCCAGGGTCTCGCGCCAGGACATGTCGTCTACACCGGCTCCGCGAGCAAGTCCCTGGCGCCGGGCCTGCGGCTGGGGTGGCTGGTCGGGCCGCCGGACCTCGTCGCGGAGGCGGCGGAACGCAAGCGGACGATGGACCTCGGGCACTCCGTCATCGAACAGGCCGTACTCGCCGACTTCCTCGCCTCCGGCGCGTACGACCGCCAACTGCGGCGCTGCCAGCGGCTGTACCGGGCGCGCAGGGACGCGCTGGTCGCCGCGCTGGCGGAGCACGCGCCCGGCGCCGAGGTCAGCGGCATCGCCGCCGGACTGCACGCGATCGTCAGCCTTCCCGACCGCTACGGGCCCGAGCCGCGCTTCCTCGCTGCCGCGGCCCGGGCGGGCGTCGCGGTCCGGCCGCTGTCGGACTACCTCGCGGGGCCGTCCCGCGGGGGCGACGACGGCGGCCGGGTCAGGCTGGTGGTGGGGTACGCCCACCTGACCCCCGAGGCGATCGCCCGCGCGGTACGCCTGCTGGTCCACCGGCCGGCCGCGGGCCGCCGCACGTAACCTGCCGGGCGGGGCACGGGGGCCGGATCGCGGTGCCCCCTGGACCGGGCGGGGCGCGGCAGGCCGCCGGCTGACGGCCCTCGACGGCACAGGAGAGGCGGCGCCGCGCCGGCCCGTGGCGCGCGATCGCAAGAGTCTGGTCGGTTTCGTCCCGGCTGCGGACGGCAAAGACGTTGAAAAGGTAAGTTAACCGAGAAGATCCGCCCTTTACCGTCTGGTCACGGCATGTTCGTGATCGCGCAACACGGCTTCGCCATTGTAGGCGTATGCCTCACACGACTCCTGTGCCTCCAGCTCGGGCCGCAACCCGGCACCGACACTGGGGCCGCGACCTCACCGAAGTGGCCGCGCTCTTCGCCGCGATGGCCACCGCCGACCTCATCGCCGACCTGGTCAACCACGGCCCGGACGGCGGAACGCTGCTGATGACGTCGGCGGCGGCACTGCTCGCGGCGGCCGTCGCGCACCTGTGGTGGACCCGCCGCCGCGGCCGGGCCGCCGCCGCTCCTGCGGCAGACGACCGGGCCGCCGAGCCGCGAACGGCCGCCGAACCGGCGCTGTGGCGGCTGCGCACCACCGTGCGGGACACCCCGGGCAGCCTCGGAGCGGTGTGCACCGCGCTGGCCGGCAGCCAGGTGGACATCGTCACGCTGCAGACCCACCCGCTCGCCGAGGGCACGGTCGACGAATTCCTGCTGCGGGCGCCCGCGGCGCTGACCGCCGCGTCCCTGGTGCTGACCGTCGCGGACGCGGGCGGCACCGACACCTGGCTGGAGCGGGCCGACGCGCACGACCTGGTCGACACCCCGACCCGGATGCTCACCCTCGCCACCCGCACCGCGCTGGACGCGGCCGAACTGCCGCTGGCGCTGCGGCAGTTGTTCGGCCGCTGCACGATCAGGTCCACCCCGGCGCCGACCGCGGCCGATCGGGGCGGCGAAGTGCCGCAGGACGCGCTGCTGGACACGGTGATGCGGCTGCGGGACCCGTCGGGCGGCACGATCACCGTGCAGCGCGACCATCTGCCCTTCACCCCGACCGAATTCGCCAGGGCCCGCGCGCTGGTGGAGCTGGACGCCAGGCTCGGGGTGCGGATGCCCGGCAGCCGGCACGTGGTGACCCTCCCCGAGGGCAACGAGCTGACGGTGCGGCGGGTCGGCCCCGAGGACCAGGAGGCGGCGCTGGCGATGCACGAGCGCTGCACCGCCGGGACGCTGGCGCTGCGCTACCACGGGCCTGTCGAGGACGCCGACGGCTACCTCGGCCATCTGCTCAGCCCGCGGTTCGGCCGGTCGCTGGCCGTCGAGACCGCGTCGGGCCGGCTGGTGGCGCTGGGCCACCTGCTGTGGGACGGGGACGAGAACGAGGTCGCGATACTGGTCGAGGACGAGTGGCAGCGCCGCGGCATCGGCGCGGTGCTGCTGCGCAAGCTGGTCGAGCTGGCGGCCGAGGCCGGGCGCGAGAGCGTCTACGCGGTCACCCGCGCGACCAACACCGGCATGGTGGCGGTGATGCGGGAGCTGGGGCTCCCGCTGGACTACCAGGTCGAGGACGGCACCCTGGTGATCACCGCGACCCTGCCGCCCGCGCCGTCGGTGGCGACCCTCCCGTGGGTGGCCGGCCGCCGCGGCTAGGGCGTGGCCGGGTCAGAACAGGCTGGTCAGTTCCTTGCGGGTCGGCGGGTCGGCGCCCTCGCGGCCGCAGGTGAGCGCCGCCGCGCGGGAGGCCAGGGAGAGGGCGGCGACGATCGGCGGCGGCAGGAGGGCCGCGTCGGTGGCCGCCGCCAGCGCCTCGCGGCAGGCCGGGGAGCCGCCCAGCAGCCCCGCCCGCAGCAGGGAGCTGACCAGGCACGACATGAAGGCGTCCCCCGCACCGACGGTGTCCGCCACCCGGACCGGTACGGGCGGCACCCGGTAGGAGCCGTGCCGCCACCAGGCGCGGGCGCCGCGGTCGCCGAGGGTCAGCACGACCATCGCGGGCCCGGCGGTCGCCCATCGCTGCGCCGCCCGCTCCGCGCCCTGGCCGGGGTACAGCCAGTCCAGGTCCTCCGCGCTGGCCTTGACGACATCGCTGACCTCGACCAGCTGCTCGACCCGCGCCCTTTCCCTGCCGGGCGGGCCCAGCAGCGCCGGCCGCAGGTTGGGGTCGTACGAGGTCGTCGCCGACTCCTGCGCCCGGCCCACGGCGTCGAAGACCGCGTCGGCGCCCGGCGGCAGCGCCGTGGCGATCGACCCGGTGTGCAGATGGGCCGGCGGCCCGGTGCGTACCGTCTCGACGGCCTGCCGGGACGGCGCCCAGGCGATGTCGAAGTCGTAGTCGGCCGAGCCCGATCCGTCCAGCAGCGCCGTCGCTGTGGAGGTGGGCCGCTCGGTGACCGAGCCCGGCGCCAGCAGCACCCCGCCGTCGCGCAGCCGCCTGCGCAGCTGGTCGCCGTTGGTGTCGCGGCCGATCCGGGTCGCGAACCGCACCGGGTGGCCCAGCCGGCCCAGGCCCAGGGCGACGTTGGCCGGTGATCCGCCGGGAAGGCCGCGCCGCCGCCCGCCGGAGTCCACCAGCACATCGGTCAGCGCCTCGCCGATGACGACCGCCGGCGGCGCGGCCCCCGGGCCGTCGCTCACGGAAGGACCTGGATCTTGCGGCCCTGGCCCGCCTGGAAGCGCTGGAGCGCCGCCTCGTAGTCCGTCAGCGGGAGCCGGTCGCTGATGAAGACCTCGGGGTCGAGCACGCCCGCCGCGAACAGCTCGGCGGCCCGCTCGTAGCTGTGCAGGACCGCCATCGAGCCGGTGATGGTGATCTCCTGGTTGTAGATCTTGTACGGCTCGATGGTCGCGCGCGCGGCGTAGTCGGCGACCCCGAACTGGAGGAAGGTGCCGCCCTTGCCGACCCGGCCGAGCGCGTCCTGGATGGCCGCGACATTGCCGGTGGCGTCGATGACGACGTCCCAGCCGCGCGGCCGGCTGATCTCCTCGGCATTGGTGGCGGCAGAGGAACAGCCCAGAGCGCGGGCGGTGGTGAGCCGCTCCTCGTTGATGTCCACCATGTCGACGCTTGCCGCGCCGGTGCGCTTGGCCAGTTCCAGCATCATCAGGCCCATCGTTCCGGAGCCGTAGATCAGGATGTGGCTGGCGAGGTTCGCGCGCAGGATGTCGTAGCCGCGTACCGCGCAGGACAGCGGTTCGATGAGGGCCGCGTCCTCGGTGCGGACGTGGTCGGGGAGCTTGACGCAGTTCGCGGCGGGCGCGGCGGCGTATTCGGCCGCGCCGCCGGGCACGGTGACGCCGATCGCGGCCCAGCGCTCGCACAGGTTGTTGCGGCCGATACGGCAGTAGTGGCACTCGTTGCAGTAGATCGAGGGGTCCACGGCGACCCGGTCGCCGACCGCGAGCCCCTCGACACGCGCGCCCACTGCGACGATCGTGCCGGCGAACTCGTGCCCCGGCACGATGGGCAGGGTCGGCGCGAACTCGCCCTGCAGGATGTGCAGGTCGGTGCCGCACAGTCCGCATGCCGCGATCTGCACCACCACCGCGCCGGCTGCGGGGGCGGGGTCGTCGACCGTCTCGATGCCGACGACACCGGGAGAGCTGATGACGGCTGCCTTCACTTGACGGCTCCAAGGGAGAGGCCCTGGACGAGCTTGTCCTGGGCGGCGAACCCGGCGGCGAGCACCGGCAGGGAGATGCAGACGGCGGCGGCGCAGACCTTGGCCAGGAACAGGCCCTGGCTGGTGACGAAGCCGGTGAGGAAGACCGGCGCGGTGCCCGCCACCACACCGGTGAGGACCCGGGCGAACAGCAGCTCGTTCCAGCTGAAGATGAACGAAATCAGCGCCGTCGCGGCGATTCCGGGCATCACGACGGGCGCGACGATCCGCACCAGGACGGTGGGCAGTCCCGCGCCGTCGATCGACGCGGCCTCGATGATCGCCACCGGCACGTCGGCGAGGAAGGAGCGCATCATCCACACCGCGATCGGCAGGTTCATCGAGGTGTAGAGGATGACCAGCAGCCAGATGTTGTCCAGCAGCCCGGCGTTCTTGGCGATCAGGTACACCGGCAGCAGTCCGGCGACCGCGGGCAGCATCTTGGTGGACAGGAAGAAGAACATCACGTCGGTCCACTTGCGCACCGGCTTGATCGACAGCGCGTAGGCCGCCGGGGTCGCCAGCACCAGGACCAGCAGGGTCGCGGCGAGGCTGGCGGTCAGGGAGTTGACCAGCGGCGGCCACGGGCTCACCCCGGTGCCCGAGCCGAAGAACTCGCGGTATCCGTGCAGGGTGAGCGCGGCGCCCAGGTGCGGCGGGTTGGCCGCCGCGTCCTGCTCGCTGTGCAGCGAGGTCAGCAGCATCCAGGCGAACGGCAGGAAGAAGGCCACCCCGCACAGCCAGGCGAGCAGTCCCAGCAGCGCGCTGCCGCGCCGGGCGCGGGTGCCCCCGGCTGTCCTGGCGGTCCTGGCGGTACGAAGCGTCGGAGCGGCGGCGGCCGTCACCGTGTCTCCTCTCGGAAGAGTGACGAGACGGTCCGCAGCGCGAAGGTCGCCACGATGATGGACAGCGCCACCACGATCACGCCCTGCGCGGACGCCTGTCCGTAGTCGTGCGCCTGGTAGAAGGTCGTGTAGACGGTGTAGGGCAGGTTCGCGGTGCCGAGCCCGCCGGAGGTGAGGGTGAAGACGGCGTCGAAGTTCTGCACCACGTAGACCGTGCCGAGCAGCGCGGCCAGTTCCAGGTAGCGGCGCAGGTGCGGGAAGGTGAGGTAGCGGAAGATCTGCCAGGCGCCCGCGCCGTCGACCCGGGCCGCCTCGGTGATGTCGGCGGGCCGGCTCTGCAGTCCTGCGAGCAGGATCAGCATCATGAACGGCGTCCACTGCCACACCAAGGACGCCTCCACCGACAGCAGCGGCGCCACCGACAGCCAGTCGGGCTGCGGTGCGTCATGGCTGCCGAACAGGCTCCACAGCCAGGTCAGGGAGCCGTTGATGAGCCCGTACGAGGTGTTGTAGAGGGCGTGCTTCCACAGCAGCGCGGACGCCACTGGCACCACCAGGAACGGGGTGATCAGCATGGTGCGCACGACTCCGCGGCCGAGGAACTTCCGGTCCATCAGCAGCGCAAGACCGAGCCCCAGCACCAGGCTGACCATGACCACGGCCACGGTCAGCACGACCGTGGTGGTCATCGAGGAGCGCAGGTCGGGATCGGTGAACGCGGTCTTGTAGTTCTGGAATCCGGCGAGACCGCGGTCCCCGGGGTCGAGGGCGTTCCACCGCATGAAGGAGATCACCAGGGTCCCGACGAAAGGGAGCTGGGTGACGACGATCATGAACAGCAGGGCGGGGAGCAGGGGGGCCCGCCGGGCCCAGGCACCGCGGGGCGGCAGCGGGGCCGTCGGGGAGGCAGTCCGGCGCCCGGCCTGCGGTGCCCGGATCCGGCGGGTGATCGAGGGGGTGGTCATGGCGACTCCGCTTCGCGCCCGGCCCCCGGCCCGGTGGACCGGGAGGCCGTCGAATGGTCGGTGGGCAGGGTCACTTGGCGTACTTGGACGCGACCTTGGACGCCAGGGACTGGCTCGACTTCAGAGCGCTGTCGACGCTGGTCCGGCCGGCGATGGCGGAGCTGATCTCCTGCGAGACCTGGGTGCCGAGGTTGGTGAACTCCGGTATGCCGACGAATTGGATGCCCGGCGCCGGCCGCGGCTGCACGCCTGGGTTGGCCGGGTCGGCGGCGTCCAGCGCGGTCAGGGTGGGCTTGGCGAAGGCCGAGGACTCCGCGACGTAGGCGGGGTTGGCGTAGGTGGAGGTGCGCTTGCCCGCCGGGACCTTGGACCAGCCGAGCTGCTTGCCGACCAGGTTCTCGTAGCCCTTGCCCGACGCCCACGAGATGAACTTCCACGCGTCGTCCTGCTGCTTGCTCGCCTTCTGCACGCCCCAGGCCCAGGTGTACAGCCAGCCCGAGCTCTTGGTCTGCTCCACGGGCGCCGGCACGTAGCCGACCTTGCCCGCGACCGGGGAGTCCTTGGCCTCCAGGGAGCCGGCCGCCGACGTGGCGTCGTACCACATGGCGACCTTGCCCTGCTCCATGTCGTTGAGGCACTCGGTGAAGCCGGCCTGCGGGGCGCCGGGCTCGCCGTGCGCGCGCACCAGGTCGACGTAGAACCTGGTGGCCTTGGTGAAGGCGGGGCTGTCGACCTGCGCGGCCCAGTCCTTGTCGAACCAGGTGCCGCCCATGGTGTTCACCATGGTGGTGAGCGGGGCGATCAGCTCGCCCCAGCCGGGCTGGCCGCGCAGGCAGATGCCCTTCATGCCGGACTGGGCGCCGTCGGTCTTGGCCGCGAGGTCGGCGACCTGCTGCCAGGTCGGGTTGGCGGGCATCGCCAGGTTCTTCGCCTGGAAGACGTCCTTGCGGTACATCAGGAAGGAGGACTCGCCGTAGAAGGGCTCCGCGTAGATCTGCCCGTTGTAGGTCAGCGACTGCTGGAGGGCGGGCAGGATGTCGCTCTGCTCGAAGGCGGTGTCGGCCTTGGCCTTGGCGGTGAGCGGGGCGAGCCAGTTGTTCTCGGCGTAGATCGGCGTCTCGTAGTTGCTGATGGTGGCCACGTCGTACTGCCCGGCCTGGCTGGAGAAGTCCTGGGTGATCTTGTCGCGGACGTCGTCCTCGGGCAGCACGGTGAAGTTCACCTTGATGCCGGTGGTCTTGGTGAAGTTCGCCGCGGTGAGCTTCTGGAGGTCCATCATCTGCGGGTTGTTGACCATCAGCACGTTGATGGAGTGGGAGCCGGAGCCGCCGCCGGAGCCGCCCGCTCCTGAGCAGGCGGCGAGCAGGGCGCCGCACACGGCGAGCGCCAGGGGCGGCAGCACGCGGGGCAGGGTTCTGGAGGATCGCGACGTGGGCGTCATGATGTGCCTTTCATGACCAGGGGGGAGGGTGGCGGTCGGGGAGGTGGAGGGTCGGCCGTCCGCGGGCAGGGGGGAGCCCGGAGCGGCGTGCGTGGAGGGGGAAGAGGGAAGCGGTGGCCCCGCGTCAGACCCTGAAGACGCGTGGTCCCAGCAGTGCGTAGCGGTGCGCCTCGGCGCTGGACAGACCGGTGTCGGTGACGATCGCCTCGAAGTCGGCGACCTCGGCGAAGCGGCAGAAACTGCTGGCGCCGAACTTGCTGTGATGGCCCATGAACACCCGCCGCCGGGAGACTTCCAGCGCCTTGGCCTTGACGTCGGCGACGACCGGGTCGGGGGTGGTCAGGCCGAGTTCGCGGGAGATGCCGTTGGACCCGACGAAGGCCAGGTCGATGACGAAGCCCGCGAGCATCGCGGTGGCCCAGGAGCCGACCGTGGCCAGTGTCCGGGCCCGGACCCGGCCGCCGAGCAGCAGAACAGTGGTGTCGGCGGAGTCCGCGACCGCCGCCGCGGTCGACAGCGACGCGGTGACCACGGTCAGCGGCCGGTCGGTCGGCAGCAGCATGGCGAGGAGCTGGGGGGTGTAGCCCTCGTCCACGAACACGGTCTCCGCCTCGCCGACCAGCTTGACCGCCTCGGCGGCGATACGGCGCTTGTCGGCGACGTGCAGGGTGAGCCGTTGCGCCATGTTCGTCTCGAAGCCCGCGCCTTCGACGGGGTAGGCCCCGCCGTAGGTGCGGCGGACCAGGCCTCGGCGCTCCAGGACGCCGAGGTCGCGGCGGATGGTTTCCGGCGCGACCTTCAGGTCGGAGGCGACCACGGTGACCTCGACCTGGCCCTGGTGGCGCGCGAGGGTGAGTATGCGGTGCTGGCGCTCCTCGGCCCGCATCGATCCCACCTCGTCTCTTCGCCGATCCGGGCACGGCGTGCCCGGTTTTGCCCGTGGAAGAGTTATACCAACGCGCTCACGCCCGCCACTGGCCCATAACGGATGAACAAAGGCCCGGTTGTGCCCGAAGCGGGAATGCGTCGCCGCAGGTCACGCGGTGCCATGCCGGGGAGTGGGCGAAACCGGCGCCCAGACGGCCCGCAGCGGTGCCCGGTTTGGGCGCTGCCCGCGTCCGCGTGCGCCGCGGGCCGTCTCCCGGCCCCCCGGAGCCGCGCCCGCGGACCCGGCCCCGGACGGGAGGTCAGGCGGCGGCCGGCAGGGGCCGGCGAGCGGCGGCAGGCGCCGGGGCGGGTCCGCGGGCAGGTGCCGGTGCGGCGGATGCGGGTGCGGCGGCGGCTGGGGTCAGCGGGCGCTGCGAACAGGAGCGGGGGCAGGTGCGGCGGCCGACGCGGTCAGGGCCGCGTCGAGGTCGCGCCACAGATCCTCCGCGTCCTCCAGGCCGACCGACATCCGCAGCAGCCGTTCGCCGACGCCGCCGCTCGCCCGGTCCCGCGCGGTGACCACCCGGTGGCTGATGGAGGCGGGGTGCTGGATGAGGGTGTCGACGCTGCCGAGGCTGACCGCCGGGGTGATCAGGCGTACGGCGGCGATCACCGCGTGCGGGTCGCCGCGTACCTCGAAGGCCACCATCGCGCCGCCGATCCGCGGGTAGTGCACCGCGCTCACCCGCGGGTCGGCGGCCAGCCGGGCGGCGAGCAGCGCGGCGGTCGCGGACGCGGCGCGTACCCGTACCGGCAGCGTGGCCAGACCGCGCAGCAGCAGATAGCCGGCCAGCGGGTGCAGGACGGCGCCGGTGGCGAACCGCACCTGCCGCAGCACCCCGGCGAATTCCTCGTCGCAGGCCACGGCCCCGCCGAGCACGTCCCCGTGGCCGCCGAGGTATTTGGTGGCGCTGTGCAGCACGATCCGGGCGCCGGACTCGGCGGGCCGCTGGAGGACCGGCGTGGCGAAGGTGTTGTCGGCCAGCAGCGGCACCGAGCCGCAGTCGTGGGCGACCGCCCGCAGGTCGATCTCGGCGAGCGTCGGATTGGCCGGGGTCTCGACCAGGACCAGGCCGGTGTCCGGGCGGATCGCCGCCGCGATGCCCGCCGGGTCGGTCCAGGTGACCTCGGTGCCGAGCAGTCCGCTGCTCAGCAGGTGGTCGCTGGAGCCGTACAGCGGGCGTACCGCGACGACGTGCCGCAGCCCGGCCGCCGACCTGGCCAGCAGGCAGGCGCTGAGCGCGGCCATGCCGCTGGCGAAGGCGACCGCCGTCCGGGTGCCTTCGAGGCGGGCGAGCGCCGTCTCGAAGCGGGCGGTGGTCGGGTTGTCGAGCCGGGCGTAGACCGGCGGCCCCTGCGGGCGGGCGCCGGTCGCGGCGAAGGCGTCGATGCGCTCGGCCTCGCCGCGGCTGTCGTACGAGGGATAGGTGGTGGACAGGTCGAGCGGCGCGGCGTGCAGCCCGAGCGCCGCGAGATCGTCGCGGCCGGCGTGCACCGCCTCGGTGGCCAGCGCCCGCGCCGGGGTCGCTTCCCGTGTGGTCTCCATGCCGCCCAGACTGAACGGCCGCCGGTCCGCGGGGATGAAATGCCGTGCTACGTTCGGCCGGTGTCCGATTCCGTCGCACTCGATCCGGTGGACCTGCACATACTCCGGCTGCTGCAGAACGATGCCCGGACCACCTACCGGGACCTGGCTGCGGCGGTCGGCGTGGCGCCCTCGACGTGTCTTGACCGGGTGGCCAGGCTGCGGCGCAGCGGGGTCATCCTGGGACAGGAGCTGCGGCTGGACCCGGCGAAGCTGGGCCGCGGCCTTGAGGCGCTGCTGCTGGTGCAGGTGCGACCGCACCGCAGGGACCTCATCGACCCCTTCGTGGAGCGGATCCGCGGGCTGCCCGAGACCCGCGCGCTGTTCCATCTGACCGGCCCCGACGACTTCCTGGCGCAGGTCGCCGTGACCGGCACCGCCGACCTGCAGCGGCTGGTGGTGGACGAGTTCACCGCGCGGCCCGAGGTCGCGCGGGTGGAGACCCGGCTGATCTTCCAGCAGTGGGACTGCGGTCCGCTGCTGCCGCCCGGATGAGGGCGGCGGCGGGCCGGCCGCCCGTGCGACACGCCGGTGTCAGGCCCGAACGTCACAATGATGGTGACGCGGCACCCGGTCTCGTATGAGGATGGCGGCATGTCCAATCTCACCAGCTCCTCTCTCCCCCGCCAGGTCGCCGACGCCTACGTCGACGCGCTGATCGAACTCGACCCGCTGCTCGGCACGTACCTCGGTGTGCCCGGCGCGGCCCGGCGGCTGCCCGACCTCTCCCCCGCCGGAGCCGAGGCGCTGGCCGCGCTGGCCCGCGACACCCTGGACCGGCTGGCCGAGGCCGAGACACTGCCCGGGGCGGACAGCGATGTCGAGCGGCGCTGCGGGCGGCTGCTGCGCGAGCGGCTGACCGCGGAGCTGGCGGTGCACGCGGCGGACGAGCACCTGCGGTCGGTGAGCAACCTCAACTCCCCCGCGCACCACGTCCGTGAGGCGTTCGCGCTGATGCCGACCGACACCCCGGAGAACTACGCCGACATCGCCGCCCGGATGCGCGCCCTGCCGGCCGCGCTGGCCGGCTACCGGGCCTCGCTCACCGAGGGCCTGGCGCGCAAGCTGCCCGGCGGGCCGCGGCAGGTCGCCACGATGGTGGAGCAGTTCGGCGAGTGGACCGGCGACGGCGGCTCCGGCAGCTGGTTCGCGGGCCTGGTCGCGGACGGCCCGCAGGAGCTGCGCGACGAGCTGGACGCGGCCGCCGCCGAGGCCACCACCGCCTTCACCGGGCTGCGCGACTGGCTGCGCGACAGCTACGCCCCCGCGGTCGAGGGCGCGCCCGACACGGTGGGCCGCGAGCGGTACGCGACCTGGTCGCGGATGTGGAACGGCACCGACCTCGACCTCGACGAGGCGTACGCGTACGGCTGGTCCGAGTACCACCGGCTGCACGCCGAGATGGTCGGCGAGGCGGCGAAGATCCTGCCGGGCAAGGACCCCTGGGAGGTGCTGGCGCACCTCGACGGGCACGGGCAGGCCATCGAGGGCGTCGAGGAGGTGCGGGAGTGGCTGCAGGGCATCATGGACGAGGCCATCGACGCGCTCGACGGCACGCACTTCGACCTGGCCGACCGGGTCAAGAAGGTCGAGGCGCGGATCGCGCCCCCCGGCGGCGCGGCGGCGCCGTATTACACCGCGCCCTCCGAGGACTTCACCCGGCCCGGCCGCACCTGGCTGCCGACGATGGGCCGCACCCGCTTCCCCGTCTTCGACCTGGTCTCGACCTGGTATCACGAGGGCGTGCCCGGGCATCACCTGCAACTCGCCCAGTGGGCGCACGTGGCGGGCGACCTGTCCCGCTACCAGGCGAGCGTCGGCCTGGTCAGCGCCAATGTCGAGGGCTGGGCGCTGTACGCCGAGCGGCTGATGGACGAGCTGGGCTTCCTCACCGACCCGGAGCGGCGGCTCGGCTATCTGGACGCGCAGATGATGCGGGCGGTGCGGGTCATCGTCGACATCGGCCTGCACACGGGGTTCGCCGTCCCGGCGGACTCCCCCTTCCACCCCGGTGAGACCTGGACGCCCGAGCTGGCCAGGGAGTTCTTCGGCCGGCACAGCGGGCGGCAGCCGGAGTTCATCGACAGCGAGATCATCCGCTATCTGGGCATGCCGGCCCAGGCGATCGGCTACAAGCTCGGCGAGCGCGCCTGGCTGCTCGGCCGGGAGGCCGCCCGCGCCGCCCACGGTGACGCCTTCGACGCGAAGGCGTGGCACATGGCGGCGCTGTCGCAGGGCTCGCTGGGCCTGGACGACCTGGTCGCGGAGATCTCCGCGCTGTAGTTCGCGCCGCGCCCCGCCCGGGGCGCGCCGCATCCCGTAGGTCCCGTGAGTTCCGACAAGGCGGTACGGCCAGATGACCCTGCACGCTTCCCTCGACGGCGGCCGGCTGGTCCTGACCCAGGGCCGGCTGACACTGCGCGAGCAGCTGCCGAAGGACGCCGCGCAGCTGGCCGACGGCGAACCCGCCGGGCTGACGTGGATCGACGGGGTGCCGGGCGAGGGCACGATCGGCGCGGCCTCGATGACGGTCGCCGCGGCCGTGGCCGGGATGTACCGGCCCGGCTGGGGCGTCTTCGCGATCCAGCGCACCATCGACGGTACGGCGCTGGGCGGCGCCGGCTTCCACGGGCCGCCGGACGGCGGGGCGGTCGAGATCGGCTACGACCTGTCCGCGTCCGGCCGCGGCGCCGGCTGGGCGACGGACGCGGCGCGCGCCTTGTGCCAGTGGGCCCTGGGCCAGCCCGAGGTCGACCTCGTCCTGGCCACGACCGAGCCGGCGAACAGCGCGTCCCAGGCGGTGCTGGCCCGCGTCGGCTTCCTCCGTGTCGCCGACCGCGGCGAGCTGTGGGCGTACGAGCTGCGTCACCTGCCGGCCTGACGGGCCGCGCGGCAACCGCACGCGCGGCCGGGGCTCAGCAGCCGCACGCGCCGGAGGACAGCGGCGCCGTCAGGGCGTCGGGGTCGCGGCGGGCCGGGCCCGCGGCCGTCTCGTAGCCGAAGCCCTCGCGGATCCAGTATTCGAACCCGCCGAGCATCTCCTTGACCTGGTAGCCGAGCCCGGCCAGCGCGTGTGCCGCGCGGGTCGCGCCGTTGCAGCCGGGGCCCCAGCAGTGGACGACGACGGGGACCGAGCGGTGCAGGAGGACCTCGGCGAGCCGGGGGATGTCGGCGGTGGGCAGGTGGACCGCGCCGGGGATGTGGCCCTGGTCCCAGGACTCGGTGCTGCGGGTGTCCACCAGGAGGAAGCCGGGGTCGGCCGCGCCGCCGAGCGCGGCGGCCACGTCGGAGACATCGGTGTGGAAGGCGAGGCTCGCCGCGAAATGGGCGGCGGCGGCCTCGGGGGCGGCGGGCGGCACCCGGAGGACCGCGTTCGTGCTGGTCAGCGGGTCGGTCAGCTGCTCTGTTGTCATGGCGGGAAATCTACGGTCCGCGGCACCCGGCCGGAAGTGGGATTCCCCGGGCTCGGACTTGATGTGCCGGGCTTTCCCCTGGTATCCCTCGGGCATGACCGCTTATTCACTGGACGCCACCGACTGGCGGCTGCTGGAAGCCCTCCAGCACGACGGACGGGCCAGCTACGCCGAGCTGGCGCGTACCGTCGCGATGTCGCCGAGCGCCGTCACCGAGCGGGTGCGGCGGCTGGAGGAGGCCGGGGTGATCACCGGCTACTCCGCGGTGATCGACCACGACCGCATCGGCCTGCCGATCCTGGCGCTGGTCAGGCTGCGCTATCCGACCGGCAACTACAAGCCCTTCCACGACCTGCTGGCGAGCACGCCCGAGGTGCTGGAGGCGCACCATGTCACCGGGGACGACTGCTTCGTGATGAAGGTGGCCGCGCGCTCGATGCGGCACCTGGAGGAGACCACCGGCCGGATCTCCGGGCTCGGCGCGGTCACCACGAGCGTCGTCTACTCCTCGCCGCTGGAGCGCCGCCCGCTGGTGCTGTGACGTTTGCGCGGCGGGTCAGCGGGTGCGCAGCCGTACGGTGGAGCCGTCGCGGCCCTTAGTGACGTGGAGTTGGGCCGGGATACGGTCCCGCAGGTCGGCCACATGGCTGACGATGCCGACCGCGCGGTCGCGTTCGCGCAGGCCGTCGAGCACGTCGAGGACCTCGTCCAGGGTCTGTTCGTCCAGGCTGCCGAAGCCCTCGTCGATGAAGAGGGTGTCCAGGCGCATGCCGCCCGCCTCGTCGGTGACCACGTCGGCCAGGCCGAGGGCGAGAGAGAGGGAGGCGAAGAAGGTCTCGCCGCCCGACAGGGTGGAGGTGTCGCGCTCGGTGCCGGTCCAGGCGTCGACCACCATCAGGCCGAGGCCCGACTTGGTCCTGCCGCCGCCGCGGGCGTCGGTGTGGACGAGGGTGTAGCGGCCGGCCGACATGCGCTGCAGCCGTACGCCGGCCGCCGCGGCGACCTCTTCCAGCCGGGCGGCCAGCACGTAGGTCTCCAGCTCCATGCGGTACTGGTTCTCGGCCGAGGTCGCGGAGGCCAGGTCGGACAGCCGGGCGATGCGGTCGTACGCGGCGCGGGCCGGGGCGAGTTCGGCGACGGCGGCGGTCGCCTCCGCGCCCAGCCGGTCGAGTTCGGCGCGGCGGGTGGCGGCGGCGGCCTCGTCGGCGGACGCCTTGCGCAGCCGGAGGTTGGCGGCGTCGAGTGCCGCCTGTGCGGCGCCGGGGTCCGCCGCGGGCAGGGCCGCTGCCGCGGCGGTCTGCGGTGCGGCCAGGTCCGCCTCGGCCGCGGCCTCCTCCTTGGCCCATGCCTCGGCCTGGCGTTCGGCCTCCCACAGCCGGGACGGCGGCAGCAGCGCCGCGGCGGCCTCGTCGGCGGAGCGGAACCCGGCGCGGATGGCGGCCGCGGCGAGTGCCGACTCGGCCTCCGCGAGGCGCTGTTCACTGTCGGCGCGCTCCCGGACGGCGTGGGCCGCCCGGTCCAGCAGGGCGATGGCGGCGGTCAGGTGCTGCCTGCGGGCGGCGACGCTGGGATGCCCGTCGCGCGCCCTGGCCGACTCCTCGCTCAACCGCTCGAACTGCTCGTCCAGTTCCTCACGGCGCGAGGCGCGGGCGGCGGTGCGGTGCAGCGCGTCCTGCTGCTGCGCGGTGCGCAGGTCGCGTTCCTCCTCGGCTCGGGCGAGCGCGGCCCTGGCCTCGGACACGGTGGCCGCCGCGCGTGCCGCGTCGCGGTACTCCGCCGCCAGCACGGCGTGGGCGGCGGCGAGTTCGGCCTGCGGGGCACCGCCCGCGGTGGCGGTGGCCGCGTCGAGCCCGGCGCGCAGCCCGGCGACCGCGTCGCGCGCCCGGTCGTGGTCGGCGGACCTGGCCTGGAAGCCGGCGTAGGCGGCGTCCTCGTCGGCCCGGGTGACGCGGTTGCCCGCGGGGCGGGCGGGCGCCGGGTGGTCGGCGGACCCGCAGACCCGGCACGGCTCGCCGTCGGCCAGCTCGCCGGCCAACTCCGCAGCGATGCCGGAGATCCTGGCCTCCCTGAGGTCCTGCCACGCCTCACGCGCGTCCCCCGCGAGGTCCCGCGCGTTTCTCGCCTTCTGCTCGGCGCGAGCCAACTCACCTGCCAGGGTGTCCCGTTCGACGGCCGCGTCACGACGGGTGGCGGCTGCCGCCAGTCCTGCCGCCAGGTCCCCGGCGCGTGCCGCGGCCTCCAGCGCGGTGTCGAGCCGCGCTTGCAGCCCTGCCCGCGCCTGCGGCCACCCGGCCAGCCAGCCGAGCGCGTCCCGTACGGCCTCCTCGTCGGCCCGTTCCTCGCGCTCCAGTCCGGCCCTGCGCGCGGCGACCTCCCGCGCCCGCGCCTCGGCCTCCCCGGCGGCGGCGAGCCCCCCGACCACTTCCCGCAGCTCCCCGGCCCGCCGAGCCAACTCCTCGACCCGCAGCCGGGTTCCGGCGCCGGTCCCGACGCCCGAGCCGGGCACGACGTCCCCGGCCGCTTCCCCCGGGCTCGCCGCCCCCCGCGCGTCCCCGACCGCCTGGGCCGGGACGGCACCCGGCGCGCCCGGACGGGCCGCCGAACCGCCCCCGGGCACCGCCGGGACCGGCCAGGCACCGGAGCGCTCAGCCGCATCCGGCGGCGCGTCGGCCGCCGACTTCTCCGCCGCGTGTCCACTGCCACCCGGACGGGCCGCCGAACCGGCCCCATGCACCGCCGGGACCGGCCAGCCGCCGGAGCCGCGCTCAGCCGCATCCGCAGCCGGGGCGGCGCGGCGGGCGGCCGGGACGGGGGTCGCGGCCAGTGCGGTCGCGGCCTCGCGTTCGAGGGTGCGGGTCTCCTCGTGGTGGGCGGCGGCCTTGTCGCGGTGGGTGAGGGCGGGGTCGACCGTCGTGGCGCGCTGGGCGCGGGACAGGGCGGTGCGGGCGGCCGTACGGGCCGGGCGGTGCTCGGCGAGTGCGGCGGCGCGCCGCCTGGCCTGCTCGTGGCGCTGCTGGAGCGCGTACAGCTCGCGGGCCTGCGCGGCGGCCTCCGCCGCGGCTGCGTGGGACAGCTCGGCGTGGCCGAGGGCGGCGAGCGCGATGTCGTACTGCTCGCGGGCGGCGCAGCGCAGGACCGCGGCATGGCCGAGGAAGTCCGCGGCCTGCGCGGGGTCGCCGTCCGTGCCGGTGTCGCCGGCCGCCTGCCGTATCCGGGCGGCGAGCCCGGCGATCTCGCGGTCGCCCTCGACGAGCCGCTGCGCGGCGTCCTGCTTGCGGTCCCGCAGCCGGTGCTCGACGGACTTGAAGCGGCGGGTGTCGAAGAGCCGGCCGAGCAGCGCGGCCCGCTCGGTGGCGCTCGCCCGCAGGAAGGTCGCGAATTCGCCCTGCGGCAGCAGCACGACCTGGCAGAACTGCTCGCAGCTCATGCCGACCAGCTGCTTGATCTCCTCGCCGATCTCCTGGTGGGACTTGGACATGGCGTGCCACTGCCCGTCGCGGTGCTCGCGCAGCAGCGTGACGGCCTTCTCCGTGGTCACCCCGCTGCCGCGCTTCTTGGCGCGCGGCTGCTCGGGCCGCCGGGTGATCTCCAGCCGCCGTCCGGCGAGGGTGAGTTCGAGCACCACCTCGGTCGGCGTGCCCGGCGCGGCGTGGTCGCTGCGCAGCCGGGTCGCGGGCCGGGCGCCGGGCACCTGGCCGTAGAGGGCGAAGCAGACCGCGTCGAGGACGGAGGTCTTGCCGCCGCCGGTGGGGCCGTGCAGCAGGAAGAGGCCGGCGGCGGACAGTTCGTCGAAGTCGACGGTCTGCCGCGCGGCGAAGGGGCCGAAAGCGGTGAGCCGCAGCCGGTGCAGCCGCATCAGTCGCGCTCCGCCGTCGCGGCGGCGGCGCGTACCGCGTCGAAGGTCTCGCGCAGCACGAGGCGTTCGTGCGGGTCGGGCGCGCTGCCGCGGACATGGGCGACGAAGTCCTCGGCGATCTGCTGGTCGCTGCGGCCGGCGAGCCGGCGGGCGTAGGAGGCGGCGGGGTCGTCGTCGCGGCCCTCGGGGTCGAAGCCGAGGCTGAGGATGTGCGGGAAGCGCTTGGCGAGCGCGGCCATCGGTTCGTACGGGCGTACCGGGTCGGTGAGGGTGGCCTCGACCCAGGCGTCGGCGTGCGGTTCGTGCGCGGGGTCGGCGAGCAGGTCGTCGAGGCGCCCGCGCAGCCGGGCGAGGCGGCGCGGCACAGGGGTGTCGACGCGTTCCGCGTCGATCTCGCCGCGCGGGCCGAGGTCGACCAGCCACATGCTCTTGCGGTGGTGCTCCTCGGAGAAGGAGTAGGCCAGCGGCGAACCCGAGTAGCGGATCCGCTCCGTGACGGTCTGGCAGCCGTGCAGGTGGCCGAGCGCGGTGTAGTCGATGCCGTCGAAGAGCGCGGCGGGCACCGAGGCGACGCCGCCCGCGGTGATGTCGCGCTCGCTGTCGCAGGGCGCCGCGCCGGTGACGAAGGCGTGGGCCAGGACGACGCTGCGGGTGCCGGCGGGGCGGGCCGCGAGGTCGGCGCGGACCCGGTCGGCCGCGGCGCCGAGCACGGCGGTGTGGTCGGCCCTCTCGGCGCCGATCTGGTCGCGCACCAGGGCGGGTTCGAGATACGGCAGCCCGTAGACGGCGACGTCGCCGTGGGTGTCGCGCAGCACGACGGGCCGGTCGCAGGCCGCCGGGTCGGTGCGCAGATGGATGCCGGCCCGGTCGATGAGGCCGGCGCCGACGCCGAGCCGGCGCGCCGAGTCGTGGTTGCCGGAGATCATCACGGTGGGCACGTCCAGGTCGGCGAGCGCGTGCAGCGCGATGTCGTACAGCTCGACCGCGGCCAGCGGCGGCACCGCCCGGTCGTAGACGTCGCCCGCGACGAGCACCGCGTCGACGTGCTCGGCGCGGACGGTGGCGACGAGGTGGTCGAGGAAGGCCCGTTGGGCGTCGAGCAGGCTCACCCGGTGGAAGGACCGGCCCAGGTGCCAGTCCGATGTGTGCAGCAGTCTCACTCGGCCGCCCCGACCTGCACGCTCGCCCTCGCCGTTCCTCGTTGTCCGCGGTGATCCGGATTCTAGGCGGTGGCGGTGCCCCGGCGGGCCGGGCCCCCCACCGGAGACCGATCGAACCTTTCGTCGGAGGTCTCGAAAACTTCCGCCCAGGATTGCGGCTCACGCATTGCACATTCTTCGCGAATCAGCCGATCCACCGTAGCCTTCCGCGCACGTCGCTCCGATGTCCGCTCTCGGCCGCAGCGGGGTGGTCGGCGGACCGGGCGACCCGCCCGCCGAGGACCCGCGGACCGGATCCGGCCTGGCCATTGACCGGTTCACAGGTGCCGCCTACAGTCCATGGGTATTCGCATTCATGGCGAGGGTTCACGTTCATGGACAAGGTGAGGCTTCCGTGCTCGACCACGCACCCTTCTTCCCGGTGACCTCCCGCACCTCAGAAGATTCGGCCGATCTTCCGATTCTTTCGGACAACATGCGGCAGGAAGTCGGCGGCGCGTGCGGCGCGGCGGAGGCCGCCCGATGAGCGGCGGGATCCGGATCACCGGGGCCGACATCACCCCGGTCGCCTTCCGCGACCCGGCGCTGCTGAACGCGGTCGGCGTCCACGAGCCGTACGCGCTGCGGGCGATCGTCGAGGTCCGCACCGACCAGGGCATCACGGGCCTCGGCGAGACGTACGCCGACGGGGGGCATCTGCGGCGGCTGCGCGCGGCCGTCGAGGTGATCACCGGTATGGACGTCCACACGCTCGGCGGCATGCACCGGCGGATCTCCGAGGCGCTGAACGGCGGCATCGGCGCCGGCGGGCACGGCCTGACCGGGTCGGCCACCGGCAGCGGCGCCGCCGACCGGGTCTTCGCGCCCTTCGAGGTCGCCTGCCTCGACATCCAGGGCAAGGCCGCGGGGCTGCCGGTCAGCGACCTGCTCGGCGGCGCGGTGCGCGAGTGCGTGCCGTTCGGCGCGCACCTCTTCTACAAGCGGGCCGGCCATCCCGGCCGCGAGCCCGACGAGTGGGGCGCGGCGCTCGACCCGGACGGCATCGTCGCGCAGGCACGGCGGATGACCGAGGACTACGGCTTCGGCGCGATCACGCTCAAGGGCGGGGTGATGCCGCCCGAGGAGGAGGTCGAGGCGGTGCGGGCGCTGCACAAGGCATTCCCCGGAATTCCACTGCGGCTGGACCCCAACGCGGCCTGGACGGTGGAGACCTCGGTCCGGGTCGCCCGCGAACTCGACGGCGTCCTGGAGTATCTGGCGGACCCGACGCCCGGCCAGCGGGGCATGGCGGAGGTCGCACGCCGGGCGCCGATGCCGCTGGCCAGCACCATGTGCGTGGCCGCCTTCGACGAGCTGTCGTCCGCGGTGGCCCGCGAGTCGGTGCGTATCGTGCTGGCCGACCACCACTCCTGGGGCGGCCTGCAGCGCTCCCTGCTGCTCGCCGGCATCTGCCGGACGTTCGGCCTGGGCCTGTCCCTGCACTCCGACTCCCATCTGGGTGTCGGTCTCGCCGCGATGACCCATCTGGCCGCCGCCACTCCCGACCTGGCCTACGCCTGCGGCACCCGCTGGCCGTGGAAGTCCGAGGAGGTCGTCGTACCCGGCGCGCTCGCCTTCGCAGACGGGGCGGTACGGGTGCCGACCGCGCCGGGGCTGGGCGTCGAACTGGACCGCGACGCGCTGGCCCGGCTGCACGAGCAGTACGTCACCCGCGGTCTGCGCGAGCCGGACGGCACCGGCCGCATACGGCGGATCGACCCGTCGTACGAGCGGAGGTCGCCGCGCCGGTGACCCGGGGCGCCGCCGGTCACACGTCCACGTAGGCGCTGCCCCCGGTCTCGCAGACGGCGGCGCCCGAGGTCGCGTCGGCCAGCCACGACCTGAACGCGGCCACCTCGTCCTCCGGGACCCCGAGGCTGAGGGTCACCTCGGCTCCGTAGCCGACATCGCGCAGGGTGTGGCCCGCGGACCGCAAATCGTTCTCCAGCCGCCCGGCCCGCCCGTGGCCGACGGTGACGGTCAGCAGGGTCAGCCGGCGGCGCTCGACCGTGCCGATCTCGTCCAGCGCGGCGGACACGGCGCCGCCGTAGGCGCGGACCAGACCGCCCGCGCCGAGCTGGATGCCGCCGTAGTAGCGGGTGACGACGGCGACGGTGTCGCGGACCTCGCGGCCGAGCAGTACCTGGAGCATCGGGGTGCCCGCGGTGCCGCCGGGCTCGCCGTCGTCGCTCGCCCGGTGCAGCCGCCCGTCGGGGCCGATGACGTACGCGAAGCAGTGGTGCGTCGCGGCGGGGTGCGCCCGGCGGACGTCGCGGATGACGGCCTGCGCGGCCTCCTCGCCGGCGGCGGGGGCGAGGGTGCACAGGAAGCGGGAGCGCTTGATCTCGCTCTCGTGGACGCCCGCGCGCGCCACCGTCAGATACCGGTCGGCCATCGCTCCAGCGTAGGGCCTGTCGTGCGGGGAATGACGGCGGGCGTCCGCCGGTTCGACCAGGCAGGACGAGAGTGCGGAGGACGGCGTGTACGGCGACGCGGCAGCAGTGCGGAAGATCCTCACGGAGACCGGCGGCACCTGGGCGGTGGTCGGCCTGTCGAACAACACCTCGCGGGCGGCGTACGGCGTCGCCGCGGTGCTCCAGCGGTTCGGCAAACGGGTCGTGCCGGTCCACCCGAAGGCCGAGCCGGTGCACGGCGAGCAGGGGTACGCCTCGCTCGCCGACATCCCCTTCCCGGTGGACGTCGTGGACGTCTTCGTCAACTCGGACCTGGCGGGCCCGGTGGCCGACGAGGCGGTCGCGGCCGGGGCGAAGGCCGTGTGGTTCCAGCTCGGGGTGGTCGACGAGGCGGCGTACGAGCGGACCCGGGCCGCCGGGCTCGACATGGTGATGGACCGCTGCCCCGCCATCGAGATCCCCCGGCTGGGCTGACGCGGCCCGCCCGCTTCCTCAGATCCCGAGGTTTTCGAGGACCACCGCGCCCGGGAGCGCGGCCAGCACCTTGCCCGGCACGATGAGCTTGCCGCGCCGCGCCCCGCTGCCGATCAGCACCCACGGGGTGTCCGCGACGGCCGCGTCGATCAGCAGCGGCCAGTCGGCGGGCAGGCCGACCGCGGTGATCCCGCCGTATTCCATGCCGGTGGCGCCGACCGCGGTGTCCATCGAGGCGAAGGACGCCTTGCGGGCGCCGAGGTGGCGGCGCACCACGCCGTTGACATCCACGCGGGTGGTGGACAGCACCAGGCAGGCGGCGAGCGTGACGTCCTGGCCGCGCCTGCCCGCGACGACCACGCAGTTCGCGGACTCCCGCAGCAGTTCCTCGCCATAGGTCGCGACGAAGACGGCGGTGTCGGCCTTCGCCGGGTCGGTGTCCACATGGATCATCTCGGCGGTGACGGCGGCGGCCACCGGCGGCGGCAGCAGCTCGCGGCGTTCGGTGGCGGGCAGGGCGTCGTCGAAGTGTCCGATCGGGGCGCGCATGCGGCGAATCTAACAAACCGCACCGCCCGCCAGGGGCGCCGGTTCAGGCCTGCTGCTCCAAGTCGCCGGTGTCCAGCAGCCGTTCAGGGCCGGCGTCGGCCGGGAAAGGGGTGGGCGCCGGGGTGCGCAGCGGGGGCTGCCAGTCGGCGGTGCCCGCGTCCCAGCGGCGTACGATCCTGGCCGGCGCGCCCGCCACCACCGCGTAGTCCGGGACCTCGCCGCGCACGACGGCGCCGGCCGCGACCACCACGTTCCGGCCGAGCCGGGCGCCGGGCAGGATCACACAGCCGGCCCCGAGCCAGCTGCCGGCACCGATCTCGACCGGCGCGGTACGCGGCCACTGCTCGCCGATCGGCCGCGCGATGTCGTCGTAGGAGTGGTTGATGCTGGTCAGGTAGACGTAGGGGCCGCAGTAGACCTTGTCGCCGAGGACGATCGGGGCGAGCGCCACCACATGGCTGCCGCGGCCCAGTACCACCCCGTCGCCCAGCCGCAGTACCGGCTCCGGGCCGAAGCCGGTGCCGGGTTCGCCGTCGGGGCGCGCGTCGGTGGGCATCAGGCCGACGGTGAGGGTGACCTGCTCGCCGATGATGCAGTAGTCGCCGAGGTGGATCCAGCGCTCGCCGAAGACGGTGCCCTGCGGGTGGGCGAGCCGGGTGCCGGGGCCGATCCGGGCGAAGTGCAGCAGCCCGGGGCGCTCCGCGGTGACCGCGCCGGCGTTCTGCGCCCAGCGCCGGGCCCGGTGCACCAGGCGGGTGGCCGCCCGCCGCCGCCAGGCGGCCGCGGCCGCGATACCCGCGGTCGCGGAAAAGAACACGTTCTCATTCCTGGGCACGGATTCACCGTATACGGTGCCGGAGGACAGTGGCGGACCGGCATGGAGGACGTGGACCGATGACAGACCGGACGGGCGAGCGGCGGCCGGCGGCGGACGCGCTGGTCGCGGGCATCCTCGGCACGCGGCCGGAGATCGACCCGGCGGCGTATGTCGCGCCCACATCGGTGGTGCTCGGCCGGGTGACGCTCGGCGCCGGCGCGAGCACCTGGTATCACGCGGTGCTGCGCGGCGACTGCGAGTCGATCGCCATCGGGGCGGGCTCGAACATCCAGGACAACTGCTCAGTGCACGCCGACCCGGGCTTCCCCGTGGTCGTCGGCGAGGGCGTCACGGTCGGGCACAACGCGGTGCTGCACGGCTGCGTGATCGAGGACGGCGTCCTGGTCGGGATGGGCGCGACCGTGCTGAACGGCGCGCGCATCGGTACCGGTTCGCTGGTGGCCGCGCAGGCGCTGGTGCCGCAGGGGATGCAGGTGCCGCCCGGCTCGCTGGTCGCCGGTGTCCCGGCCAAGGTGCGGCGGGAACTGACCGAGGAGGAGCGGGCGGTGGTTCGGCTCAACGCGGAGCACTACGTGGCGCTGGCCGAGGTGCACCGCGACGCCGTCGGGGACGGGCGGGGCTGAGCGCCCGCCGCGGCGGGACCCGGGAGCGCGGCACGGGAGTGTGGCACGGCTCACTCTCCGGGCTGCGCCACCGCCACTTCGACGTCGGCAGCGGGCGCCGCTTCCATCTCGGCCTGCACCTTGGCCGCCCGGCGCTTGACCAGCACCAGCGAGCCGATGCCGAAGAGCACCGCGATGCCGAGCCCGACGTAGCCGAACCGCTTGAGCCAGGGTTCCGCGACCTGGCCCACGTAGTAGATGACGGCCGTTATTCCGCCGGCCCACACGATGCCGCCCAGCGCGTTGGCGACGAGGAATCTGCCGTACGGCATCTTCAGCACGCCGGCCAGCGGCCCGGCGAAGATCCGCAGCAGCGCGACGAAACGGCCGAAGAACACCGCCCACATGCCCCAGCGCTGGAAGGAGCGCTCGGCGGTGGCCACGTGGCCCGGCGAGAAGTGCGAGGGGAATCTTCGGCCGAGCCGTTCCAGCAGGGGTTTGCCGCCCTTGTGACCGATGGCGTAGCCGATGGAGTCGCCGCCGACCGCGCCGATGATGGCGCTCATGCCGACCAGCCAGGGATTGGCGTGCCCCTGCGAGGCCATCAGCGCCGCCGTCATCAGCACGATCTCGCCGGGCAGCGGGATGCCCAGGCTCTCCAGGCCGATCACCAGACCCACCATCAGGTAGACGGCGACCGGCGGGATGCCGTCGAGCCATTCCTGGACGTGCACAGCCGGTCCCTCCCCGCGACAACGGTCGGACGGTGCGCACGGGGCGCACCCTCAGGAAGCCTAACCGACCGGCCGGACCGGACAGTCCTGTCGCCCGGGGGTTCCGGCCGCCGCTCAGCTGTTGGGGCGCAGCGTCCAGACGATCGTCATGTGCGAGGTCTGCGCGCCGTCCCCGCGCTGCACGGACACCTCGACGGGGAATTCCGGCCGGGTGCCCGCGTCCAGCTCCGCGACGACCTCGGCGGCCGGGCGGCCGAGCACCGCGGTGGCCGTGAGCGGCCCCCTGGCCAGTTTCGTCCAGCCGATCTCCGCGCGCACCGGCAGCGGCACGGCCCTGCCCAGCTGGTCGCCGAACGCGGCGAGCACGACGGCGCCACTGGCGGACTCCGCGAGCGTGAACATCGCGCCGGCGTGCGGCCCGGCGACGTGGTTGTGGTAGTCGGGGTCGTCTGGCAGTGCCAGGACCGCGCGTTCCGCGGTGGTCTCCAGGTATTCGAGGCGGAGGGTGCGGACCATCGGCACGGTGGCCGTCAGGAGTTCGCCGATCGAGGGCAAGGGCTCGGACATGACCGCATGTTACCAGTCGGTAAGACGATCCGGCGTGGAACCGTCGAGGCCGCTCCCTTAGTGTTTCCAGCCATGTGGCCAGGAGACGAGCAGTCCGGTGGACAATCCGGGGGACAGCAGTACCCATCGGGCAATCCCCCTCAGCAACCGCAGGGACCGTACGGTCAGCCGCCCAATCCGTACGCGCAGCCCGGTTATCAGCAGCCGGCCTATCCCCCGCCCGGACAGCAGCCGCCGCCCGTGCCACCGCCGGCGCAGCAGCCGTATCCGCCCGCCCAGCCGTACGGCACGCCGTCCCCGTACGCGAAGCCCGGCTATCAGGCGCCGCCCGGCTACCCCACCCCGCAGGCCTGGGGTCCGCCGGTGCCCGGCGGTCCTGAGGGCGGCCCGCCGCGCGGCGGTCGCAGCAAGGCGACCGTCTGGGTCGCCATCGGCGCGGCCCTCGCGGTGATCGCCGCGGTGGTGGTCACGGTGGTCTTCGTCTCCGGCGGCAAGAAGAATTCCGACGCGCACGACACCACCACCCCGCCCGTGACGGCCACGTCCCCCACGGTGGCCCCCACGCCCACCCCGACCGGCACCCTGGAGCCGGGTGCCAGCGGCGGCGGCGGGGACGACCCGCGCGGCCCGGCCGGCTCGACCGACGTCACGCCGGTCGTCCCGGGCTGGCAGGCGGTCAAGCGCCAGGAGCGCAACTCGGTCTTCGACGTGCCGCCGGACTGGACACTCGACAGCGAGACCATGGACGTCGGCTACGGCGACGAGACCGGCAAGCCGCAGGTCGCGGTCGGCGCGCCCGCGTACTACAAGAAGGACATCTGCACCGACGGCAAGAACACCGTCTCCAGCGCAACCGCCGGCACCAAGGGCGGCGGCGGGGCGCCGAGCCTCAAGACCGCCGCCGAGAACGAGGCCAGGGCCTGGGCGAAGTGGGCCTTCCAGGAGAAGGGCAAGGGCACCGTCTCCGCGGCGCAGAACAGCAAGGCCTTCCACAACGCCCACGGGATCACCGGCTGGCAGGCGCAGGCCACCATCACCGGGGTCCCCAAGGCCAACAAGTGCTCCTCGAACGGCATCGCCTACACCGTCGCCTGGCTCGACCCGGCCCAGCCCGACAAGCCGACCCCCGTGGTGTGGGTGCTGTGGGCGCGGCAGGGTGTGCCCGACCAGATCAGCCAGGCCATGGTCGACCAGATCATGAGCACCATCCGGCCGATGAAGCAGTGACACGCGGCAGCGGCCGTACGCTTTCGGCCGCTGCCGTACCCGCCGCCCATTAATCGGTTGGCAGTCCACCGGGGGTGGGCGATAGTCCCCTGGTGGCAGAACACGACGACGGGCGCCGGCTGAGCTTCCCGCCCTGGGCCGGGCGGAATTTCCGGTTGCTGGTGGGTGCGTCGTTCATCACCAGCACCGGCAATTCCGGGGCCACGATCGCCGCGGCCTTCGCCGTCATCGAGTCCGGCGGGAGCGCCACCGACGTCGGCCTGGTGGCCGCCGCCCGCACCCTGGCGATGGTGCTGCTGTTGCTGGTCGGCGGCGCCGTCGCGGACCGGCTGCCGCGGCAGCGGGTGATGGCCGTCGCCAACCTCGTCAACGCCTGCTCGCAGGCCCTTTTCGCCGCCCTGGTGCTGACCGGGCACGCCACGCTGTGGCAGATGGCGGCCCTGACCGCGGTCGGCGGCGGGGCCGTGGCCTTCTTCTCGCCCGCCTCCGAGGGCCTGGTGCTCTCCACCGTCGACACCGCGAACGCCGGGCAGGCCTTCTCCGTCTACCGGCTGGCCACGAACGCGGCGGGCATCGGCGGCGCCGCGCTGGGCGGCGCGCTGGTCGCCGCCTTCGGGGCCGGCTGGGTGCTCGTGGTCGACGCCGCCGGCTTCACCGCGGCCGCCGCGATGCGGGCCCGTATCGACGTCTCCCGCGCCGACCGGGCGCCGCGGTCCGGCGGCATCGCGCGCGAACTGCGCGAGGGCTGGCACATGGTGGCCTCCCGGTCCTGGCTGTGGACCACCGTGCTCCAGTTCTCCGTCGTCAACGGAATGGTGAACGCGGTCGAGGCGGTCTACGGCCCGCTGGTGTCGCGGGAACGCCTCGGCGGCGCCGGTCCCTGGGGCCTCGCGCTGGCCGCCGGCGGAGTGGGAACCGCGTGCGGCGCGGTGCTGATGATGCGCTGGCGACCGCGCCGGATGCTGGTCGCGGGCGCCCTCGGCGTCCTCCCGCTGGCCCTGCCCGCCGCCGCGCTCGCGCTGGCGCTGCCGGCCTGGGCACTGGCCGCGGTGATGTTCGTCGGCGGCCTGGCGATCGAGGTCTTCGCGGTCAACTGGATGCTCGCCCTGCACCAGGAGATCCCCGAGGACCTGATGTCCCGCGTGTCGGCCTTCGACTGGCTGGGCTCGGTCGCCCTGACCCCGCTCGCCGTGGCCCTGGCGGGCCCGGCCGCCGCGCTCTTCGGCCGTACGCGGGCGCTCTGGGGCTCGTCCGGGCTGATCGTGCTGCTGACCGCCGCCGTCCTGCTGGTGCCGGACATCCGCCGCGTGGAGCGCGTGCCCCGTCCGCCGGACGCGGCGCCCGTCCGCGCGCCGGCGGCGGACGGGCCGGTGGGCGGCCCGGCGCTCTGAGCCCGGGGCCGCGGCGGGACGCTGGGCGGACGCCGAGCGGGGGGTCGTACGGCAATGGCGGCCGGTACTGCGGCGCTGGGTCTCGCGGGCCTACGGTGGCCGGCCCGGCGCACGGACACCCGCCCGGCGGTCGTACGGTGAACGGGCCCGCGCTGCTGGGGCGCCGGGCACGCGGGCCTACGGTGAACGGCCCCCGGCGCTCCCCCGGGTCCCGCGGTCGTACGGCGACCCGCCCGCCGAGCGGTCAGCCGACCGTGAACGCGCCCTCCGGGGGGCGGGGCGAGGCCGTCGCCGTGGCGTCGTCCACCGGGTGCGCGCGGCCGATCAGCCGGGACAGGGCGCGGCCGTGGACGACCCGGGCCGGGAAGGCGTCGGCGGCGCACAGCCGGGACAGCGCCTCGACCGGCAGCGGGCGGCGGCTCGCGACGAGGACGGCGTTGCCGAAGCGCCGGCCGCGCAGCACCCCCGGCTCCGCCAGCAGGCACAGGTCGCCCCCGCCCGCCAACGCGCTGCGTACCGTGGCCAGTTGGGAGCGCAGGAAGGCGAAGGGCGCGGCGTCGGCCACATTTGCCAGGTAGACACCGTCCGGGCGCAGCACCCGCAGCGCGTCGCGGACGAATTCCACCGACGTCAGCGCGGCGGGCACCCGCGAGCCGCCGAAGACGTCCGCCACCACGAGGTCGGCGGTCCCGCCGCCGGCCCGCGCCAGCCAGGCCCGCGCGTCGGCGGTGTGCACGGTCACCGAGGGGTCGTCCATCGGCAGCACCTCCGCGACCAGCGCGGCCAGCCGCCGGTCGGCCTCCACCACCTGCTGCCGCGACCCCGGCCGGTCGGGGCCGAGCCAGCGGGCCAGCGTCATCGCCCCGCCGCCCAGATGCACCGCGTCCACCGGCTCGCCGTCGGCGAAACCGGCCCGCACGGCGTACGCGATGCGCCGCACGTACTCGAACTCCAGGTGCCCCGGGTCGTCCAGGTCCACGTACGACTGCGGCGACCCGTCCACGGTGAGCAGCCAGGCCCGCGCCCGGTCGATGTCGGGCAGCAGCCTGGCCGTACCGAAGTCCACCGCCCGCACCACCGGCACCGGTTCCGGAGCCTGCCCGGGCTTCCGGTCCGGCGCCTGGTCTGATCCCGTCGCGGGCCGGTCCTCGTGTTGATCCACCCGGCCATTGTCCCGCGCCCCGCGTGGCGGCACGCCCGCCGCTGTCCGGTACGTGGCAACGTACCGGACAGCGGCAGGGCTCAGATCAGCGCGGTCACCGTGCCCGCGCCGACCGTGCGCCCGCCCTCGCGGATGGCGAAGCCGAGCCCCGGCTCCAGCGGCAGCGCCCGGCCGAGGTCGATGGTGACGTCGGCCGTGTCACCGGGCAGCGCCATCCCGGCCGGGCCGAGGTCGACGTCGCCGACCACGTCCGCGGTGCGGATGTAGAACTGCGGCCGGTAGCCGGTGGCGACCGGGGTGTGCCGGCCGCCCTCCGCCGCGGGCACGATGTAGACGCGCGCGGTGAAGCGGCGGTGCGGTGTGACGCTGTCCGGCGCCGCGACGATGTCGCCGCACCGTACCTGGCCGCGCTGCACACCGCGCAGCAGCAGCGCCACGTTGTCACCGGCCTGCGCCGAGTCCATCGGCCTGCCGAAGGTCTCAAGCCCGGTGACCACGCTGGTCAGCACCTCGCCCGCGGCCGTGTGCACCTGCACCCGGTCGCCGGGCGCCACCGCCCCGCGCTCGACCGCGCCGGTCACCACGGTGCCGCGCCCGGTGATGGTGAGGACGTTCTCCACCGACACCAGGAACGGCGCGTCGGTGTAGCGCACCGGCACCGGCACGTACGCGTCGACCGCGTCGAGCAGCTCACCGATCGCGGCCGTCCAGCGCGGGTCGCCGTCCAGGGCGCGCAGCCCGGAGACCCGCACGACCGGCAGCTCCTCGCCGGGGTAGCCGTGCGCGCCGAGCAGTTCGCGTACCTCCAGCTCCACCAGGTCGGTCAGCTCGGGGTCGCCGGCGTCCGCCTTGTTCAGCGCCACCACGATGTGCCGTACGCCGATCTGCCGGGCCAGCAGCACGTGCTCCGCGGTCTGCGGCATCACGCCTTCGAGCGCCGAGACGACCAGGATCGCCCCGTCCAGCTGGGCCGCGCCGGTGATCATGTTCTTGACGTAGTCGGCGTGTCCCGGCATGTCCACGTGGGCGTAGTGCCGGGCCTCGGTCTCGTACTCGACGTGCGCGATGGTGATGGTGATACCGCGGGCCGCCTCCTCAGGGGCACGGTCGATCCGGTCGAACGGCACGAAGGTGCCGCTGCCGCGGTCGGCGAGGACCTTGGTGATGGCCGCGGTGAGAGTGGTCTTGCCGTGGTCGACATGGCCCATGGTGCCGATGTTCAGATGCGGCTTGGTGCGTACGTACGCCTGCTTGGACATGGCGGTGTCTCCTCCTGGGACGCCGGTCGGTCGTGGACCCCTGGCCTGGCCGACCCTCCCCGTGCGGGGTCCCACCGGACGTCGGTCCGGGGAGGGTCAGCGTCGGGCGTCGTCGAAGGATGCGTTCCGGGCGGCCCGGGCGGCGGATGCGGCCGGGGCGGCGCAGGCAGCCTTCGACGCGACCGCTGCTGCGGTGGCGTCTGCGAGGAAGGCGAGCCGGAACATGCGCCGAGCATGACGGGCGGGCCCGCCCGGCGTCGAAGGATTTTACGGCGGGAGCACGTGAGAGGATTTGTTCCGCGGGTGAACTTAGGCCGCCCGACCGGCTCGCCCGCGTCCCCACCAGATCGAAGGAAGCTCCATGCCCCTGGCCATCCTCGCCCTCGCGGTGAGCGCCTTCGGTATCGGCACCACGGAATTCATGATGATGGGCCTGCTGCCCGACGTGGCCGACAGCCTGGGCACCTCGGTGCCGACCGCCGGGTATCTGGTCTCGGCCTACGCGCTCGGCGTCGTCGTCGGCGCCCCGCTGCTCACCGGCCTCGGCGCGCGGATCCCGCGCAAGCGGATGCTCCTGCTGCTGATGGCGCTGTTCACCGTCGGCAACGCCGCCTCCGCCGTCGCCCCCGGCTACGGCACGCTGCTCGCCGGGCGCTTCCTCGCCGGGCTGCCGCACGGCGCCTTCTTCGGGGTCGGCGCGGTCGTGGCGTCCCGGCTGGTCGCGGAGAACCGCAGGGCGCGGGCGGTGGCCGCGATGTTCCTCGGCCTGACGGTCGCGAACATCGTCGGTGTGCCCGCCGCCACCCTGCTCGGCCAGAACCTGGGCTGGCGGGCCACCTTCCTGGTGGTGACCGCGATCGGGCTGCTCTCACTGGCCGCGCTCGCGCTGCTGGTGCCGCAGTTGCCCACCGAGGAACTCAGCGGAGTCGGCCAGGAGTTGCGCGCGCTGCGGGATCCTCAGGTGCTGCTCGGGCTGCTCACCGCGGTGTTCGGCTTCGCCGGGGTCTTCGCCGTGTACAGCTATCTCGCCTCGATGATGACCGAGGTCACCGGCTACGCGGACGCCACCGTCACCGTGCTCCTCGCGCTGTTCGGCATCGGGATGACGCTCGGCGCGCTCGCCGCGGGCCCGCTCACCGACCGCGCCCTGCGCCCGACCCTGTACGGCTCGCTGGCCGCGCTCGCCGTCGTCCTCGTCGGCTTCCACTACGCCGCCCAGTCCAAGGCGACCGCCCCGGTCGCGGTCCTGGTGCTGGGCGCGGTCGGCTTCATGACCACCACCCCGCTGCAGATGCTGGTGATGAACAAGGCCCGCCGCGCCCCGACCCTCGCGTCGGCCTCCAACCACTCCGCCTTCAACCTCGCCAACGCGGGCGGCGCCTGGCTCGGCGGTGTCGCCATCGCCGCCGGGTGGGGCTGGACCTCGCCCGCGCTCGTCGGGGCGGTGCTCACCGTGGTGGGCCTGTCCGTCGCGATCACCGCGGGCGTGCTGGACCGCGGCTCGCCCGCCGCGTCCTCGGTCGTCGCCGTCGCGGGGCAGCGCGAGCGCCGGAAGTCGGGGGCGGCGGACGGGCCGTGAGGGCGGCCCCGCGGGCGGTTCGGGCGGTTCGGGCGGTTCGCTGATGAGCCGATCGGCGCCCTGAGCGGTTACGCTCCCGTAGTGCCTCTCGTAGTGCCGCGCCGCGTACGCCTCGCCGCCCGCTGCTCACGCGTACTGCTCTCGCCGTGGGCCAGGTTCGCGGTGCTCGTGCTGCTGCTCGCGGCGGCCGGCGCCGCGGTGCTGGCCTGGCACCCGCAGCGGCTGTTCACCGCGCACGGCTGGCAGCCGCACACCTCGGGCGGTACGGCGGTGCTGCTCTTCGCCCTCGCGTACGGCCTGTGCACGGTCGCCTTCGTGCCCCGCCCGCTGCTCAACGCCGCCGCCGGCGCGCTCTACGGCATCCACGCCGGGCTGCCGGCCGCGATCGGCGGCACGGTGCTCGGCGCGGGGCTGGCCTTCCTGCTCGGGCGCTTCCTCGGGCGGGACGCCGTACGCCCGCTGCTGCGCGGCCGGGTCGCGCTGTCCCTCGACCGGCAGCTCAGCAGGCACGGCTTCCGCAGCACTCTGGCGCTGCGGCTCTTCCCCGGAGTGCCCTTCGCCGCCGCGAACTACGCGGCGGCGGTCTCCCGTATCCGGCTGCTGCCCTTCCTCACCGCGACCGCCGTGGGCAGCGCCGCGAACACCGCCGCCTATGTGGTGGCCGGCAGCCGCGCCGCCTCCCCGACCTCGCCGGTCTTCCTGCTCGCCCTGGGCTTCCTGGGCGTCACGGGCGTGGCCGCGGCGGTCGTCGCCCGCGGCGTCCGCGCCCGTTCCCGCACGGGTACGGAGCCGGAGTCGGCGGACGGACGTGCGGCGGTCAGCGACGCCGCCCCTCCTGCCACTGCTGGAACGAAATCCGCTTGATCTCCAGCACCTCGCCGAGGGTGCTCCACTCGTCCTTGCCGAGCCGGGCCAGCGGGCGCAGCTTGTGCACGTCCGGGTGCCCGTCGGTCAGCACCGCCTCCGACACGGCCGCGTGCACGACCCGCCCGAAGACCACGGTGGAGTCCCCCAGCCTGACCGTGCTGTGCAGCTCGCACTCCAGCGCCACCGGCGAGGCCGCCACGCGCGGCGGCTTCACCCGCAGGCTCGGCTCACGCGCGATCCCGACCTCGTCGAACTCGCTCGCCCCGCGCGGGAAATCGGTCCCCGTCGCGTTGATCTCCTCGAAAAGGTGCTCGGACGCCAGGTTGACCACGAACTGCCCGGTCTCCTCGACGTTCCGCAACGAGTCCTTCCGCCCCACCGACGTGAACTGCACGACCGGCGGGCTCACGCAGGACACCGAGAAGAAGCTGTGCGGCGCCAGATTGTCCGTCCCGGCCGCCGAGGTCGTGGACACCCACGCGATCGGCCGCGGCACGACCGTCGCGGTCAGCAGCCGGTAGAAGGTGTTGCGGTCCAGCTCGTTCGGATCGAAGTCGATACGCATGCCAGCCAGTATCCACGCGGGGACCGCGGATCCCCACGGCGCATCGCGGCATCACCAAGCCCGCCTTCTTCGGAAAGCGCCCGGCGCCGTACGCCCGGCCGGCTGCGATCGCCGTGAACCGTTCCGAGAAGGGCCGCCGGGCCGACATCACAGCTGCCCGCCAGAGCTTCCGCCGCCGCGGCGGCCGTTCGCCGGCGCCGGTCCGCTGCTCGCCGTCCTGGTCGCCGTGCGGCTGCCGGCGCTCCTCGCCGGGGCCGTCCTGCTCTCCCTGGCCCGGCACCGCCGCCTGTTGGAGGCGCTGCGGGACCACCTGGCCGAGACCGAGAAATTCCGGGGGGTGCCGTCCAGGCTGCACCAGGACGTACTAACCGGCCTCGGGAACCGCTGATGGCCCGACGTGCCCATGGCGCCCGCCAGTGGCTGCGAGACGACGCTGCGAGCCGCGCCCGCCGACCCCGACCCGGGTCTGCCGGCCGACCGCTTCCACCGCCTGGCGTGCGTCCACGCGTACCCCGACCGGGAGGACGACGCGATCGGCGCGCTGGGCAGAGCCGTGGACCTGAGCCGCGACGTCGCCGACTCCACCGCGTCACCGCGGTTCCCACTGGACAAGGCGCTGCTGGAACTCTGATCCGCGCAGCGCCCCGTCCGGCTCCGGCCCGGTCCATGGCCCGTGAACCGCCCTACGGAACCCCGCGGTAAGGCGCCCGAAAACCGGTGGAGCAGCGGCGCCGCGTGCCGTTACCGTGCTGCCGGACCGAGTCGTCTAGGCAAGGACGCCCCGTTGTACACCGTGTGAGACCCCCCGAGTGCTGATTGGTCGCGCGTCGCGCATGTGCGCCGCGCTGCTTTTTGCTGCGGACTTCTCACTGGAACCGGTGTACTTCTGTGCTCACTGTCTGGGTGGTCATGCCCACCTGCCTGCCGCTCGTTCTCCGGCGCTGCCATACGTGCACGTCCGAGAGCTTCCGGGCAAACGGCAAATTTCGCCTCAACGCACACCACAAGCTCATCGACGCCTGGCTCCTCGCGCTCTGTACCGGTTGCGGGGACACCGCGAAGCTCACGGTCCTGGAGCGGGTGAATGTGCGCTCCGTACGATCGGAGCTGCTGGACCGGCTGCACGGCAACGACCCTGTCCTGGCAGCGGAGTTGCTCCAGGATCCGGTCGTGCAGCGCCGTAACCACATCGCCCTCGGCTGGGACGGCGCGTGGCGCCTCGACACCGGCGAACCCGATGAACCCGATGAGCCGGATGACCAGGACAGCGAGGTGATCGACGTCTCGGTCCGCTTCGCGGCGCGGATCCCCGTCCGGCCGGTACGGCTGATCGCTGAAGGGTGCGGTCTGTCGCGGGCCGAGGTCGAACGGCTGATCACGGAGGGCAGACTCGTCTCGGCGGTCCGGCTGAACGCCAAGCTCTCCGGCGACTTCACCTTCACGCTCAAGCGCTGAGCCCTCCTCGGGGCCGCGGGCCTGTCCGGCACGTTCCGCCGGACAGGCCCGCGGCAGCGACCGGGCCGCGACCGTCCCCGCCCGATCGCCCGCAAGGCGGTCATCGACCAGGGCGCGCAGGGGGTGGAATCGGCTGATGTGCCGTTGGCGTGCGTCACGGCCCCCGCCGCGCTGCCCCCGGGCCGATACGGCCCCCGCTACCTGGGACGGCTTCTGCCCGAGGGCGGCCACTGACCCGGGCCTCCCAGCGCCGGCCGGGGTGTCGACGCGGGTGTGAAGCGGCCGGCTACCGCGTTCGGGCGGGTGCGGTACGTCAGCCGGCCGGATGGTAGTGCTGGAGGTAGAGGAAGATCGACTTCCAGCCCGATCCCACGTTCAGGATGTGCAGCCGGCCCCCGCCCGGACCGAGGTCGAGCGCCGCGATCCCCTCCACCTCGTCGTCCGGCTGCACGTCCTGCGTGAAGGCGCGGGCGATCGCGCCGGTCGCCGGGTCGATCGTGTACACGGCCTTGTCAGCGTCGCCGTCCACCGAGGCGTAGAGCACGCCGCCGAGCATGGCCGCGCCCTGGATGCGGCTGAGCGGCTGCGACAGCCGTACCGTCCTCGCCACCGGCAGCGCCGCCCCGGCGGGCAGCGACAGCAGGTCCGACAGCCGGTACGCGACGAGTTCGTCGGTGCCCTGGGCGGCGGACTGGTTCCAGGCCGCGGTGTAGACCAGCCCGGCCGCCGCGTCCACCGCCACCCACGGCACACCGTCGGGCAGCAGCGGCACCGGCAGTTGGACGTAGCGCCCGGTCCAGCTCAGGTCACCGGTGTTGAACAGCGCCAGCAGCGGGTGCCGGTAGTCGCTGCCGTCCTCGATGGGCGCGATCACGTACCCGCCGTGGACGTCGAGGTCGCCGATGTGGTCGGAGCCGTAGGGGCCGCTCAGCGCGGCGGGGATCGCGAGGGCGCTGGAGGCCGCCTCGTGGTTCCCGTCGACCGTCGCCTTGGCCAGGCTGTACGTGCCCGAGTAGTAGAAGTAGGTGCCGTCGGTCGCGATGCCCTGCCCGCGTTCGAGCGCGGTGACGCCGGTCCAGGTGGAGTATCCCGGCAGCCGGGTCCACGTCGTCGCGTACGCCGCCTGCGGCACCATCAGCGCCATCACCGCCGCCGCGGCGACGGCAGCGGCCCCTCCCGCATACCGGATCCTCATCGGCCCGAACCCCCAAGTCAATTGACGACAAGTCCTGTTGCCCTTGGCGCCCCCTATTGCAGCAGTGCCCGGCGGCGCTGCCCACCGCGCCCGGGTGAACACTGGCCGACGGGCACGGTCCAGACGGGCGGCCTCCGTGCGGTCCGCCGCCCCACCTGTCCCCGTACGGCGCAGGGCACGTGGTACCGCTCGAAGCCGGGGTGCGCGCCGCGTATCGCCCGACGGCGCCATGGAAGCTTTTACGGTGTGCCGGTCACTCGGCCGGCTGTCTAAGGTCGCCGACATGACGAGAACCACCCCGCCGCGCCCGCTCGACGTCGAGGCGCTGTTCCCGGAACTGGGCGCGTACAAAGGCACGACGACGCGGCTCCACCCGCGGCCGGGCGACCCGGGCGCATCGGAGAGTTCCGTGGGCGGCCCGATGCTGTGGCCGGCGGACGAGCCGTGGCCGGTGTGCAGCGAAGCCCACAGCAGCGGGCGCGGGCGGCGGCCTGCGGACATCCACCGGGAACGGGACGTCCTGGCCCGTGTCTGGACCCGCGAACTGGCGGGACTCACCAGCGACGAACGGCGGCTCGTGGACGAGTTGCAGTGCAGTCTTCGGAAGCCCGGTACGGACCCGGTGCCACTGGTCGGCGTCGCACAGCTGTACCGGCGGGACATCCCGGACCTGCCGGCCGGACCCGAGGGCTGCGACCTGCTCCAGGTGTTCTGGTGCCCCTTCGACGTCCACGGCCCGGGCAGCTACGCGTTGCTGCCGCATCTGCGCTGGCGCAGGTCCGCGGAGGTCGGCGAGGTACTCGCGCCGGCACCGCAGCCGCAAGTGATCGGCTACGACGGGTACGTGCCCGAGCCCTGCGTCTTGCACCCGGAGCAGGTCGCCACCTACCCCTTCGCCGGTCTGCTCCCCGAGGAGCTGTCCGCTCGGATCGATTCCTGGGAGCAGGCCTTGGCGGAAGAAGAAGCCGCGCGGTGCGAGGAGGACGAGGGCGGGGCAGGGTCGGTCGGCTACCAGTACGACCTGTCCATCCCGCCCGGCTGGCGCGTCGGAGGATTCGCCTCCTGGCATGTGACCGACCCGGCCCCGATGGACTGCCCGGCATGCTCGGCCCCGATGGAGGTCCTGCTGACCATCGACAGCTCCGAGTGGGACGGCGGCAGCGGCAGTTGGAAGCCGCTCGAAGACCGGAAACCCCACCCGTACCCGTTCTCCTTCGCCACACCGACCAAGATCCGGGTGGGCCGGGACGGTGAGCTCAACGGCTTTGCCTGCCCCGCCGATCCGGCGCACCCGTACCGGTGGAGCCTCCAGTAGACCGTCGGGCGGCCGGAGGCGGTGGTGGACACGGCCGTGGTGGTGCGGGTGCGGGGATCGCAGTGACGAGGGCCACCCGGCGCGGCGGCGAGGGCGGGCGGCCTGGCCGGGTGGCCTGTACATACGCCGCCGGTCACCGCTTCGGCCGACCGCTGGTCGTGGGTTCCGGGTTGGTGGTGCAGCCGCCGCGGCGGCAGTCAGGGTTGGGGCAGGACATGTTCCCTCCTCTCGGATGCTGCAGGAGCGCGGCTTCGACGTCTTTGCGGGCGGTGTCCATCAGTGGTTGCCCGGCGAACCGCGAGGTCAGGGCCTCCAGGTCGGCGGCGCGCTCCACCTGGCTCAGTGGATGCGCCAACAGACTCCTGCATCGTGTACCCCGTCCTGCGCATTCCTTGCCTCATCAATTCACCGCGCACCAGAGCGGTTTCCGCACGCCGGGTCCGCTCCCGGGCGGAATGGCCGGCCGCCGGCCGCTGCCGGCCGGGCCGATGACGCGGGCGCGGGCGCGGGCGGCTGAAGCGGCCTCTCTAAACTGGCTGCGTTGCTTCGGCCGGTGGGATGCGGCGTGCTACCCGCTTCCGCGGACCGGGGCGACGTCATGTCCGCGCTTTCCCACAGGAGCAGAAGATGACCATGCACGTCGGATTCGCGCTTCCGTATCTGAACCATGTGGCCCATGAGGTCTCGCGCACGGCCGAGTTCGCCCGCGAGGCGGAGAAGGCGGGGGCGGCGAGCCTCTGGGTCGGCGACCGCAACTTCGCCGCAGTGAATCCCAAGGTCGGTGCCGGGGGCTTCGGTTCGACCATCCCGGTCGAATACCGCACGGCCGCCGACCCGTTCGTGGTGCTGGGTGTGGCCGCCGCGGCCACCGAGCGGGTCAAGCTCGGCTCGCACGTCCTGATCGCACCGGTCTACCCGCCCGCGCAACTGGCCAGGAGCCTGACCACGATCGACCGGATCAGCAAGGGGCGCCTGCTGCCCGGTTTCGGCATCGGCTGGTCCCCCGAGGAGTTCGAGGGCGCGAACCTCGACTTCCGCCGGCGCGGCGCGCGGATGGACGAACTGCTGGACGCGCTGGAGCTGCTGTGGACGCAGGACCCGGTGGAATACCACGGCAAGCACATCGAACTGCCGCTGCAGTACGCCCCGCTGAAGCCGGTTCACAAGCCGCGCCCGCCCATCTACATCGGCGGACTCGCCGGCGCCGCGCTCAAGCGGGTCGGAGAGCGCGCCGACGGCTGGCTGCCGGCGTTCGCCGTACCGGACTTCGTCGACGTGGAAACGGTGCTGGCCCAGCGCGCGCAGATCGACGCCTACGCCACCGAGGCCGGACGTGATCCCGCGGACATCGACACGATCATGCGCGTCAACCCCTCCCCCGGAGTCCCGTTCCAGCAGACCGCCGACGTCATCAAGCGGACGGCCGAGCGCACGGGTATCGATCACTTCATGGTCGAGTACATGTCGCTGCCCGATGTCGACGCCTCGCTCCAGATGGTCACGGAGATCCTGGCGCTGATCGAACGCGGCTGATCCGGGCGCGGCCCGTCCGTACGCAGCTGATCCGTAGGCGGCTGATCCGGGCGCGCGAGCGTGGCCTCGGCAGTGCACTGACACACCCCCGTCGCGCGCCAGGACAGGGGCGAGCGTCGCTTAGGGTGCGCACATGACGACTGGCAGTGCGGGAGAGCGTCAGGCGCGGCCGTGGTACGTCGTCGCCGCGGTGGTGTTCGCCGTGGTCATGGCCGGGACCACGCTCCCGACACCGCTGTACGGGCTCTACCGTGAGGAGATCGGCTTCTCCGAATTCCTCGTGACGGTGGTATTCGCGGTCTACGCCGGCGGCGTTATCACCGCGCTTCTCGTCGCGGGGAATTTCTCCGACATCCTGGGCCGGCGTCCGGTGCTCCTGACCGGTCTGGCGCTTTCCATGCTGAGTGCGGTCTGCTTCGTCTTCGAAGGCGGATTGCCGCTGCTCTTCATCGGACGCCTGCTCTCGGGTTTCGCCGCGGGGCTCTTCAGCGGCGGCGCCACGGCCGCCGTCACCGAACTGGCGCCCCCGGGGCAGCAGGGGCGGGCGGCGCTCACCGCGACGGCCGCCAACATGGGCGGCCTGGGGTGCGGGCCGCTGATCGCCGGGCTGCTGGCGCAGTACGAACCCCACCCGCTGCGGTTGCCCTTCCTGGTCCACCTGGCGCTGCTCGTCCTGGCGAGCGGCGTCATCTGGGCGATGCCGGAGACCGTGGCCGTCCGCTACCCGAGACCGCCGCTGCGCCCGCAGGGCATGGTGGTGCCACACGAGGCGCGCCGCGTGTTCGTCCCGGCGGCTCTGTCGGCCTTCGCCGGCTTCTCCCTGCTCGGCCTGTTCACCGCCGTGGCGCCGGCCTTCGTCGCCACCTACTTGGACGTGGACAATCTCGCTGTCTCCGGTGTGATCGTCCTCTCGGTCTTCCTCGCCTCGATGGCAGGGCAGATGCTGATGGGCCGTACGGGGGCGGTGCGCGCGCTGCCGCTGGGCTGCGCCGTCCTGACGGTGGGGCTGGTCCTCATCGGCTGCGCGCTGCTCGCCGAGTCGCTGGCCGTGCTCATCGCGGGCGGGGTGGTCAGCGGCCTCGGCCAAGGGCTGGCCTTCCGCGCGTCGGTGGCCAACGTGAGCCGGGTCGCCCCCGCGGGGCAGCGCGGCGGCACCATCTCGGCGCTGTTCGTCGCCGCCTACGTCGGCATCTCGGTGCCGGTGGTGGGCATCGGCGCGGTGGCGGTCGCCGTGGGCCTGCGCACCGCGGGGCTGATCTTCGTGGCCTGCGTGATCGTCCTGTCGACCGCGGTGGCCGCCTACTTGGTACGCCGCCCCATGCCGGCGGCGTGACATGCGCGCCTCCGCGTCGGCGGGGTGACGCCCGCTCCCCCGCCGCGGCGGCCACGCCGGACGCCGCGTACGGCGGGTGTCCGTCAGCCGGCGATGACGGCGGCGGTGGTACGGCCGCCGTCGACGTCGAGCACGATGCCGTGCACGAACGAGGACTCGTCACCGGCCAGATACACGGCGGCGTGCGCGACGGCCTCGGGGGTGCCCATCCGGCCCGCCGGGGTGCCCTTCATCATGACCTCGGCGGGGTGGGCCTCGCCCGGCGCCGAGGTCTGCACCACGCCGGGGGAGATCGCGTTCACCCGGACGCCCCGCGGCCCGAACTCCGCCGCCCAGGCCCGGGTCAGCGTCTCCACGGCGCCCTTGGTGGAGCTGTAGAGGGCGCCGATCGGAATGCCGAGGCGGGCGACCCAGGAGCCCAGGTTGATGATCGCCCCGCCGCCGGCCTCCACCATGGCGGGTGCGACGGTCGCGGTCAGGAAGAACGGGGCCTTCACGTTCACGGCGTAGACCTGGTCGAAGGTCTTCTCGTCGGTGGCCGCCGTGGTGTCGCCGGGGTAGATGCCCGCGTTGTTGACCAGGACGTCGATCCGGCCGCCGAGCACCCGGGTCGCCTCCTGGGCCAGTGCCCGCGAGGCGGCGGCGCTGCCGTCCAGGTCGGCGGGTACGAAGTCGGCGCGGCCACCGCGTGCGCGGATCGCGTCGACGACCTCCTTGCCCCGCGCGGCACTGCGGCCGGAGACGGCGACGTGCGCTCCCTCGGCGGCGAAGGCCTCCGCGACCGCCCGTCCGATGTTGCTGGTCGCACCGGTCACCAGCGCGGTCCTGCCCGCGAGCCGCTTCGACATGATCCACTCCATTGCTCGACTCTCCGACGCGCGCCCGAACAGCGGAACCGCACACCGCCGTCGGCCGGACGGGGCGCAGGAAAGCCGGGGCGCAGCTGCCACTGTAAGAGGGGCAAATTGGACTCGCACGTCCAGAAATCAGGAGCCCCGCGAGGAGCGCGCGGGGACGATGGCGCGCGCCTTTCGGCCGGTCGCGGTACGCCGGACGGTGCCCCTGTGCGCGCGGGCGCCGTCCGGCGGGCGCTCAGGACACGAGGGTCTGCTCCTCCAGCTCGGTCAGCGTCACGGTGCACAGTCCGCCGCGCTCGCTGCGTACGTCCGTCACCTTGAGCTGGGTGCCCGGCAGAAGGATGTACTCCTCCTCGCCGGTGAAGGCGGAGAACTTCTGGATGCCGGTGGCCCGGACGGGGTGCACCTCGAACAGCGTCCGCTTGCCGCGGCTACCGAGGAAGGCCCGTGCCACGCCGAGCTTCGACGTGCACGAGGACACGCCCCACCAGGTGACGGTCCGTCCGAGCGGGTATTGCGCGCGCAGGTCGAGCGACACCCCGCGCCACAGCGGCTCGGTGCGGGCGGGAAGCTGCGAGACCGCCGAGAACAGCAGCCGCAGGTAAGGGAGGTACGGGATGACCCTGGTCCGGTCCGGGGCGCGCAGGATGGCGTTGATCTCCCGGTAGAACGCCGACTCGCAGGTGTAGAGGTGGAGGGCGGCGATCGCTTCGGCGGACAGGCCGCCGGCCGCCTCGTCCGCGCGCCGCTTGCCGAACTCGTGCGACAGGCCGACGTGCCGGTCAAGACCGGCCAGCAGCTCGGCGACGGGGCCCACCGCGTCGCGGAAGTCCATGAGCGGGGTGTCGAACACACCGGTGATCGCGGGAAGGACGAGGCCCTCGTCCTTCACACCGGCCAGTCGTTCCAGGTACAGCTGGTGCAGCTCCATCGTGGACGCGATGAACGCGCCCATGCGCTCGGCGGTGCCGCTGTCCGTACCGCCGGTTTCCGTGGCGTGCGTGTTCCAGCCCGTGCTCGGGAGCCAGTCGACGTGGTCCGCGCCGAGCGAGGCGAGGGCCTCGTTCACCATCGCGAAGTGGTCGCCGTCGCAGAAGACGTCGCCCTGCGCGGCGGGATTGGGGTGGTCGATATGCCGGACCTCGACCCCGGGATACTTCTTCTGGAGCCGGAGGACGACCTTCTTCAGGTTGCGCGCGTGCGCCCCCCACCAGGCGAAGACCACACCGCGGTCCTCCTCGTCGGCGTCCTGCTTGGCCCTGAGGATCTCCTCGACGATCCGTTCGGCTACCGGCCGCCAGAAGGCGGTGTGCCGGTCGGGTCCCGCCGCTCCGTCGCTGCGGGCGGTGAGCGCCGCGTTCAGCAGCAGCACGCCCTGGGTGAGCATCGCCTGGAACCACTCCGGCGGCTGGACGGTGTCCTGCTTCCTCAGCAGCGCGCGTACGTCGGCGATCGGGGTCTTCTTCGGGATGCCGTACTTCCACATCGCCGCCGCCTTGATGATGCAGCGGATGCTGACGACCCTGCCGAACTGGCTGTCCGTCCAGTCGTGGAAGGTGTTGTCGAACATCGCGATGCCGGTGGCGCTCTCCGGCCGGGGGTACGGGTTCTGGCCGAAGACGACGACCTTCCACTTGTGCGGCGCGTGGGGCTTGAGCGCCTGGAAGGTCAGCTCGCGGACGGGGACGACCTCCGGGCCGCGCCCCGGGCCTATGAACGCGGCCGCGTCGGGCTGCGCCTCGATGACCGGCTTGAGCAGCGGAAGCCACGGTTCGCCGCCGCCTTCGAAGAGTTCCGCGAGAGCCAGCGGGTCGTTCGGGTCGGGCGCGGCGGGGGCGGTGGTGTCGCTCATGGTGGAGGATCTCCGAATTGTCGAACCGTGCTGATGGAGGGCAGGACCGGCGGGTCGTCGATGCGCCGCCCGCCCTCACCTTCATACCGGCCGGGTGTGACAGCCACCGGTCCGGTTCACGCTTCAACCACCGCGCCCCCGAACGTACTTCGGCCACGCTGACGGCGGGTCAGGGTGCACGCTCGCGCCCGGCACGGGACGGCGGCCGCGTTGTCAGTGGTGCGCGCTAGCGTCGTGATCGACAAGAGGGACGTTTCTCGATCGGAGTGGGCCATGACCGAAGACCGCGTGCAGCCGCCGCTCAGGGTGGTGCTGGCCGACGTCAACACGACCGTGGTGGAGTCCTGGCGGGCGGCGTTCGCCGACACCCCCGAGGTCGAGATCCGCGCCGGCTCGATAGTCGACGAGGACGTCGACGCCTGGGTCAGTCCCACCAATTCCCGCGGCCGGATGGACGGCGGCGTCGACGCGGTCATCAAGCGGCACCTCGGCGCGGGCATCCAGCTGCGCGTGCAGCGGGCGATCCGGAGCCGGTTCGGCGGACGGCTCCCGGTCGGAAGCGCGGTGTGCGTCCCGTCAGGGGCGGTCACCCCGAAGTTCCTGATCTCGGCCCCGACGATGGAGGAGTCCGCTCAGAACGTGAGCGAGACCCTGAATGTCGCTCTGGCGTGCGCCGCCGCCTTCCAGGCGATCCACCGACAGAACGGGGAGGCACCGGGCAGCATCACCTCGGTGGCGCTGGTCGGCATGGGCGCCAGGACCGGCCGGGTGCCTGCGCGGGTGTGCGCCAACCTGATGTGGACCGGCTACACGCTCTTCAACGACTACTCGTTCGAGGACGACGACGACCTGCGCCGCACGATCGTCGCGCAGCTCGACGACCTCGACAAAGCGCCCGACACGGAGCGGGTACGCATAGCGCCACCGGTGCGCCGCAACTCCCGTCGCTGACCGGGGCTTTCACCGCGGGGCGCCACCGCCGCTCCCGGCACGGAGCCGGCCGCCGGCGCGGAGGGTCAGAGCGCCGGTCCGGCCTGCCCGCTACCGCCGGGAGAAGCGGGCGCCTGACCGGCCGCGTCGGATTCCGGAACGTGTCGACCGTCTGACTCGGCAGCGGCGGTCGGCCCTGGGACCTGGGGCGGGTCGGCGGGGAGGGTGAAGACGATCCGGGCGCCACCGGTGTGGCCGGGGTCGACGCCGATCGTGCCGCCGTGGAATTCGACCACCTTCTTGCACATGGCCAGCCCGATGCCGTTGCCGGGATAGGTCTCGCGGGTGTGCAGGCGCTGGAAGATCACGAAGACGCGCTCGGCGAACTCGGCCTCGATGCCGATGCCGTTGTCGGTGAAGGCGAAGTGCCACAGGTCGCCGTCCCGCTCGCAGGCCAGGTGGATGCGCGGGGCGCGTTCGTCGGACCGGAATTTGACGGCGTTGCTGATCAGGTTCTGCAGGAGCATGCCGAGCTGGGTCTTGTCGCCGGTCACCGTGGGGAGCCGGTCGTGGGTGAGGACCGCGCCGGTCTCCGCGATGCCGACGCTCAGCGCGGCCTCGGTGGCCCCCCACACCTCGTTGAGGTCGACCAGGGCGTAGTCGTTGTGGACCCGGCCGACGCGGGAGAAGGCGAGCAGGTCGTTGATGAGGGTCTGCATACGGTTCGCGCCGTCGACCGCGTAGTCGATGTACTGGCCGGCCCGTTCGTCGAGCTGGTCCGCGTAGCGGCGCTGGAGGAGCTGGCAGAAGCTCGCGACCTTGCGCAGCGGCTCCTGGAGGTCGTGGGAGGCGACGTAGGCGAACTGCTCCAGCTCGGCGTTGGAGCGCGCCAGGTCGATGGCGTGGGCGCCGATCGCCTCGCGGGCCTCCTTGCTGCTGGACAGTTCCCTGGCCAGCCGCCCGCGCATGGCCTCCACATCGCGGGCCAGCGCGCGCAGGTCGGCCGGGCCGACGCTGTCGATGGGGTGCTCGAAGTCGCCGTCCGCCACCGCCCGCGCCTGCCGTGCCAGCCGCTCCAGGGGCCGGTTGACCCCGCGGCGCAGGGCGAAGAAGACCAGCACCGCGAGGGCGAGGATGACCAGCGCGATCGCGGAGAAGATCCAGTTGCGCATATGGCGGGTGTGCTTCAGGTCGGCCCGGGCGGCGTCGCTGCGCTGCTCCAGATGGTGCTGCTGGGTCAGCAGAGCGGCCCGCAGCGCGTCGAACTCCGCCTTGCCCTTGCCGGGCTGGGACAGCGACGCGGGGACCGGCCGGCCCGGCGGGCTGGCGGCGATGGGCTCGGCCACATCGGTCCGCCAGCGCGCGGCCCGGGCCACGACCAGGTCCAGGTCGGCCGACGCGGTGCGGTCGCCGGCCACCAGGTCGCGGAGCTCGGCCACCGCGTCCTTCTGCTGGGTCAGCCCCTGGGTGTAAGGCTGGAGGAACTGGACCTGCCCGGAGAGGGCGTAGCCGCGGGTGCCGGTCTCCTGGTTGATCAGCGCCGCCTCCAGGAGCGCGGCCTCGGTCAGCGCGGGGCTGCTGTGGTCGACCAGCTGGTCGGTGACCGTCCCTGAGTGCCGGAAGAACCCCGCCACCAGGGCCGAGAGCACCAGCAGGACCAGCAGCGCTCCCGACACGCCGACCGTCAGCCAGCGCGAGGTGGTCCACCGGCCCTCCATGGCGCGCGGGGCGGTACGCGGCGCACCGCCGGGGGCAGCGGGGTGACCGGGGTCGGCCGGGGCGCCGGGGGCAGCAGGGCCGCCGCCCTCCGCCATGCCGCGGACGGGCCCCTGCAACTGCGGCTGGGTGGACACCACTGCCTCCAAGTCGTCGGAAGCCGCAAGCTCCCGTGAACGAACACCGTGCGACAAGCACCGCACCTGGTGCACGCGGCGAAAGCCTACCCCCCGCGACAACCCTGGTTGTCGCCTCCGGGGTGGATGGGTGCGTAAGGTGACCCCCATGGCCATCGATGAGCGGTCCCGACCGCGGGAGGAGTCGCTGCGGCGGGCACACGACGCTCTGGACGGCCTCGTCCGCGAGCTGGCCTCGGAACCGGCTCCCGCCCCGGCCGGCGCCGACGATCCCGCGGGCGCGCTGGCGAACGCGCTGGAGCGGCTGGCCGCCCTCGCCGTACTCCACGACGCGCTCCAGTCCCAGGTGCTCCAGGCCGCCAGGGACGCGGCCGCCGAGGGGGCCAACTACGCCCAGCTCGGCGCCGCCTGGAACATCACCCGGCAGGGCGCGCGCAAGCGCTGGCCCGGCCTGGTCTTCTCCCGCACCCCTGCGCACCACCCGCCGCAAGGAGACCCCATGGAAACGACCGCACCCGAGCGCTCCTACACCGTGCTGCTCGTCGAGGACGACGACGCCGACGCGCTGCTGATCGAGGAGGCGCTGCTCGAACGCGGCACAGCGCGCGCCGTGCAGCGCGCGACCGATGGCATCTCCGCGCTCGCCCACCTGCGCGACCCGGCCAACCCCCGTCCCGACCTGCTCGTGCTGGACCTGAACATGCCGCGGATGAACGGCCGGGAACTGCTGGCCGTACTCAAGACCGACCCGGTCCTCGCGACCGTCCCGGTCGTGGTGCTCACCACCTCCTCGGCGCCCGACGACATCACCAGCGCCTATCGCGAGCACGCCAACGCGTACGTCACCAAGCCGGTCAACCTCGACGACTTCAACCGCGCCGTCCAGGGCATCGACGACTTCTTCCTCGACACGGTCGTCCACCCCGACCGCCCCTGAACCGCGGCGACCGCGGACGGACGGCACACCTCGACCGCGGCTGAGCGGTGGCCGCGTTACGTACGCGGCGGGCGGGCGTGTCCGGACGCCGGGGTCCGGCGGCCGGACACGCCCGGACCGGATCCGGCCGGTGTCAGCCGAACTGGCCGGGCTGGTAGTCGCCGGCCGGCTGCTGGATCATGACGTTCATCCGGTTGAAGGCGTTGATGACGGCGATCATCCCGACCATGGCGGAGAGCTGCTCCTCGTCGTAGTGCTTGGCGGCGTTCTCCCACACCTCGTCGGGGACGCCGCCGGAGGCGTCGGCGATCCGGGTGCCCTGCTCGGTCAGCTCCAGGGCGGCGCGCTCGGCGTCGGTGTAGACGGTGGCCTCGCGCCAGGCCGCGACCAGGCTGAGGCGGAGCGGGGTCTCGCCGGCCTTCGCCGCCTCCTTGTGGTGCATGTCGAGGCAGAAGCCGCAGCCGTTGATCTGGCTGGCTCGGATCTTCATCAGCTCCTGCGTCGTGGACGGCACCGACAGGCCGCTGAGCACTTTGCCTGCGGCGGTGATGTGCTTCAGGGCCGAGGCCACGGCAGGGCTGGCGAGGATGTTCAGGCGAGCGTTCATGGTGGTGTCCTTGCCTTGTGCTGGTGGTGACACCTCTATGACAGCCCGACTCGGGAGTATGTGACGGGAATGTGTGTGATGTCCATTTCAAGCGCGGGGAGCCCCGCCGCGGCGGTGAAAAAACGACGGAAGGGCCGGGCGGCCGTCGCATAAAATGATCGCTGTTCTCGGCGAGGGGGGGTTCGTGGTGGAGCGGTCGTTGAGCATCGCGGTGGCGCAGCCGAGGTGTACGGATCACGATGTGGCGGCCAACGCGGTGGCGCACGCGGAGGCGGTCCTGGCGGCGGACGCGCGGGTGGTGGTGTTCCCCGAGATGTCGCTGACGGGATACCGCCTGGACGCGGTGCCGGTCTTCCCGGACGACGAACGGCTGGCCCCGATCGTGGCCGCCTGTGCCGGGACCGGGACGCTCGCCCTGGTCGGCGCGCCGGTGCCGGGACCGCACATCGGCGTCCTGGCGGTGGACGCGGACGGTGCGCGCGTGGTGTACGGGAAGGTCCACCTGCACGGCAGCGAGGCCGACCGCTTCGTTCCCGGCGAGCCCGCCGTGATCGACGTGGACGGGTGGCGGCTGGGGCTCGCCGTCTGCCGCGACACCGGAGTGCCCGACCATGCCGCGAAGACGGCCGCCCTGGGCATCGACGGCTACCTGGCCGGTGTCGTCCACGCCGATCACGAGGCCGAGCTGCACGCTGAGCGCGCCCGCCGGGTCGCCGCGGACCACGGGGTGTGGGTCGCCACGGCCGCTTTCGCGGGGCCGACCGGCGGCGGCTTCGACCGTACGTCCGGCGGTTCGGGCATCTGGTCCGCCGACGGTGCGCTGATCGCCGGGGCGGGCGCCGCCCCCGACGAGATCGCCCGGGCGGTCTTCACCAGGTGAGCCCACCCCCGGCGGACGCGGGGGACCGCCGGGAGCGGTGCTCCCCTCGCAGGAGGGGTGGTCCGGGAGGAACAGCGTACTGAGCAGCCGTCAGCTGGGTAGACGCCCCGGCATGACGCAGCCTGCGAGCGCCCCCAGCCCCCGACCGGCCGTGACCACCGGTGAGCCCAACCCGGGCACCCGCCGCTGGGGTCAGCGCCTCTACGTCCTCGGCGCCCTCGTCTACGTCGCCGGCATCGCCATCGCCCTGCTCGCCGGTCACCCCAGCGGCCGGGCCGTCGCCTGGACCATCGCCTGGGCCGCGATCATGTTCGGATCCGGCGGCGCCGCACTCCTGCTCCTTCGCCGCCACAAAGCCGCCAAAGCCGCCAGTGAGGCCGAGCGGGCCGACCAGGCCGACCGTATGACCGGCTGACCCCGGGGCGGCAGATCACGCGGACCGTCCGGCGCCCGCCACGGCCCCGCGCACCCCAGGACCCCCGGACCGACCCGCACACCGCCCCCCGTCAGGCTCAGCTGCCGTCGTCATGCCCCAGAGCCGCGGTCAGCCGGACCTCCACCTCGGTCAGCCGACCGTGGTCGGCGGCGAAAGCGGCGTATCGCCAGTCGGTGCCGTTCGCGGGGGCGTCGGCGTAGAAAATGACGCCCTCGCCGTCGCCCGGCCGGAAGTCCAGCCCGGCTTCCGTCAGGCAGGTGACCGCCGCATCGAAGGACAGCGCGCAGGCCGCGTGGGCCGTTCCCGTGGACCAGGCAGGCGCCGGCAAGCCGGCACCGCGCAGGCGGGTGAGCATGGCGTACGCGGTGGTGGTCGCGGTGCGCCGTACGTTGCATTCCAGGGCGTAGAGGGTGCCGTCGGTGGCGCAGACCGCGTCCAGGCTGTAGGGGCCGCGGTAGCCGTCGGCCGCGAGCTGACGGCCCAGCGCACGCGTCCAGTCGGCCAGTTCGGCCCGGGTGGCTTCCGGCAGACCGCCGAGCGGTGAGCTGTAGCCGGCGAAGGAGCCGCCGTCCATGCGCATCTCACCGTCGAAGAGCACCGCGACGCGTTCCGCGGTCGTGTGGCCCTGGGCGCTGACCGCCCGCGTGTGGTCGACGTACTGCTCGACGACCCAACGGCTGCCCGGCGCTGCCGGGGGCTGCGCCGGTTCCTCGCCGCGCGCGACGAAGCGCAGGCCGTGGCCGCCGGCGGACCGGTCGGGTTTGACCACCACGCGCTCGTGCTCCGCGAGCAGGTCGCAGGTCACCGGGAAGACTTCCGCTCCGGTGCACACCCGGCCGGCCGGCAGGCGCATGCCGATGCGGCCCGCGAGAGCGCGGAAGCCGGATTTCGTGTTCAGGTCCGACACGGTCCGCAGTGTTTCCATACCCGGTCCGCCCGCCTCGAAGGCGACGAGCGGCGTGCCGAGGTCGGCGGCCAGGGCGACCGTGGCCTCGTCCAGCGCGGTGGGCAGGAGACGGGCACCCGGGCGCGCGTGGACCAGGGCGCGCAGCGGCTCCAGCAGGCCGTGCACGGCGAGCGCCTGCGCCATCGCCATGTGAGGGGCGTCGGGCACCGTGACGACGGTGACGGAGCCGTCGGGGATCCTCAGCCGCTCGAAGGCGTAGCGGCGGAAGGCGTCGCCGAGGGGCACCGGGACGACCAGGACGTCACGGGGCCGGGTGAGCCAGATCTTCCGCGGCGCCTGCTCCGACCACTGGCGCAGCACCGACGCCTCGCTCAGGTCGACCGCCAGGGGCGAGACGAAATTGGCGAGGATGACGAGTGCGCCCGCTCCCTCGTGTTCAGCGATCATGACGTGCCGCCCTCCGCACCGCTCACCGGACAGGCCCCCTTCGCGTCCGTCGTGGCCACCGTCGTCCTCCCTTCTCCGGCCCTGCCACCGGCGGCAGCCCCGTGGCGGAGGCGTGGTCCGCCGCCCGGTGCGGGCGGCGGACCCGAGGACAGGGCGCGCTCAGACGGCGGGGGTGAAGCGGTCCCAGGCGCGGTGCCGGGTCAGCAGTTCGCTGACGTGCTCCAGGACGGAGGTGGCGCTGCCCGCGGTCACCACGCCGGGGGCGTCGGCGGCGATACCGGCCGCGGTCAGCGCCTCCGTCCCGTCGGACCAGGCGCCCAGTGCCTTGCCGTGCCGGTAGGCCTCGGTGAGCAGCAGCAGGACCCGGGGGTCGATGCTCGCGGCCGCCGCCGCGCTGTCGTCCACCTTCGCGTCGCGGGCGCCGTACGTGTCGGCCCCGGGAGCGGGCGCGCCGGCGAGCAGGACCGCGTCGAATTCGGTGGACCGGGCGGTGGCGAAGGTGCGCTGCACGGCGACGGGTTCGCCGTCGGCGTCGAGTTCGCCGCCGTGCGGGGCGATGACCAGGGGGACCATGCCGGCGTCCAGTACGGCCTGGCGGACGGAGCGGACGCCGCTGAGGTCCTGGTCGCCCGCGGTGACGATGCCGATGATCCGGCCGTCCAGCGGCCAGCGACCGCCCAGCTGCGACAGCGCGGGGCTGGGCTGCGGGTCCGCGAGGGTCACGGTGGCCTCGGGCGCGGGCAGCCCGAGGCCGGTGGCGACCTGCGCGCACAGGTCGGTGTCGATGTTGGCGAGCGCGAGCAGCGCGCGTTCCTTGATCGCCGTCTCGTAGCACTTGTTCAGCTCGAAGGAGTAGGCGGCGACGATGTGCTCGCGTTCGGTGGGCGTCATGCTCAGCCAGAACAGCCGGGCCTGGCTGAAGTGGTCGTCGAAGGACGCCGCCGCCTCGCGGACCTTGCGGCTCGCGGGCACCTCGACCGGGACCTCGATGTAGGCGCCGGTGTCGGCGCCGGCCAGGAACGGGCAGCCGCCGTCGAGGGAGTTGGGATGGTACGGGGCCACGCCCCGGTGCACCGCGGTCTGGTGCATGCCGTCGCGCAGCATGTCGTTGACGGGCGCGTGGGTGCGGTTGATCGGCAGCTGGCCGAAGTTGGGGCCGCCGAGCCGGCTGATCTGCGTGTCGAGGTACGAGAAGAGGCGGCCCTGCAGCAGCGGGTCGTTGGTGACGTCGATGCCGGGCACGAGGTGGCCGACGTGGAAGGCGACCTGCTCGGTCTCGGCGAAGTAGTTCGACGGGTTGGCGTTGAGCGTCATCAGGCCGATCGGCTGGACCGGCGCCAGCTCCTCGGGCACCAGCTTGGTGGGGTCCAGCAGGTCGATGCCCTGGAACATCTGGTCCTCGGTGTCGGGGAAGGTCTGCACCCCCAGCTCCCACTGCGGGAAGGCACCGGCCTCGATCGCGTCGGCGAGGTCGCGGCGGTGGAAGTCCGGGTCCATGCCGCTGGTGATCTGGGCCTCCTCCCACACCAGGGAGTGCACGCCCAGCTTCGGCTTCCAGTGGAATTTCACCAGCGTGGTGGCACCCTGGTCGTTGACCAGCCGGAAGGTGTGGACGCCGAAGCCCTCCATCATCCGGAACGAGCGCGGGATGCCGCGGTCGGACATGTTCCACAGGGTGTGGTGGGTGGCTTCGGTGTGCAGGGTGACGAAGTCCCAGAAGGTGTCGTGCGCGCTCTGCGCCTGCGGGATCTCCCGGTCCGGATGCGGCTTGCCGGCGTGGATCACGTCGGGGAACTTGATCGCGTCCTGGATGAAGAACACCGGGATGTTGTTGCCGACCAGGTCGAAGACGCCTTCGGAGGTGGAGAACTTCGTCGCGAAGCCCCGGGTGTCGCGCACGGTGTCCGCGGAGCCGCGCGAGCCGAGCACGGTGGAGAACCGTACGAAGACCGGCGTCTCGACGTCCTTGGCCAGGAACGCCGCCTTGGTGATCTTCGCGGCGGCCCCGTAGCCCGTGAAGACGCCGTGCGCGGCGGCGCCGCGGGCGTGCACGACCCGCTCGGGGATGCGCTCGTGGTCGAAGTGGGTGATCTTCTCCCGCAGGTGGTGGTCCTGCAGCAGCACCGGCCCGCGCGGTCCGGCCTTCAGCGAGTGGTCGGTGTCGTACAGCCGCGCGCCCTGCGCTGTCGTGAGGTAGCTGCCGGCCTGCGCGACCTTGTCCTGCGAGGTCCGCGTCGGCTGGCCGGTCGGGCTGTACGTGTCGGGGCCGCGCTGGTCGGGCTTGGGCGGCAGCGGGCCGCGCGGCTCGGTCGGCTCCTCGACGGACGGCGGCACAGGGGCGGGGGCGCCCGGGATCTCGTTGCCCGGGTGGACGGCCTCCTGGACCTTCTCGACGACCTTGTCGGCGGCAGCCGTCACGGGGTTCTTCTTCTCGCTCACCAGGGTCTTCCGATCATTCGAAGGGGTGGGGCCGCCGCAGGAAAAAGCCGCGGAATGGAATAATCACGACATAACACCCTAAGTGGTACCCAGATGGGCAGCGCCTCCACACCGGCGACGCGGCATCCGGCATCCGCACGGGCTAACCGGCAGCCGCCGCGGAGCGGCTGCCCGCACCCCGCGCGCCAGGTCACGCGCTGCTCTCCTCGGCGGCGCGCGGCGCATTCGACGGGCCGGTGAAGACATCGACGAGCGCGACCACCAGGGCCAGCGCGGCCAGACCCGCCGCGGTGACCAGCCCCAGCTGGAGCCCGGAGGACCAGTCGGGGCGGGAATTGCCGACCCTGGAGAAGAAGACGGAGCCGACCGCCGCGATACCCGCCGCCGAGCCGATCCGCTGCGCGGTCTGGAGTACGCCGCCCGCGCTGCCGGCCCGCTCCACCGGGACCTCGCTGAGCGTCAGCGTCTGGTTCGGCGAGATCACGAGCCCGCTGCCGATTCCGGCGAACAGCAGCGGCAGCGCGGTCGCCAGGCCGACAGAACCGGTGCTGTCCTGATGGACGGCCAGCACCGTACCGAGCAGTCCGAGGACCACCATGCCCAGGCCCAGGGCGACCAGCGGGCGCCCGATCCGGGTGACGATCCGCCCGCCGACCGCCGCCGCGGCACCCGAGCCCACGGCGAAAGGCATGATCGACACGCCCGCCTCCAGCGCGGAGTAGTGCATCCCGTTCTGGAGGTACAGCGTCAGCACGAAGAAGATCGAGGTGAAGCCCGCGAAGTACAGCAGCGACAAGAAGACGCCGAGCCCGTACGACTGCCGATGGAAAAGGGCCAGATTCACCAGCGGTTCGTGCCGCCGCCCGTAATGGCGTTCCCAGGCCGCGAAACCGCCCAGCACGAGCAGGGCCAGCGGGATCAGCAGCCATTTCCCCAGCCCCGGCCACTCCCGCTGCTGGACGAACGGCAGGAGCAGCAGCACGGTCCCGACGCCCAGCAGCACCACGCCGACCGGATCGAGGTCGCTGCGCGTACCCGTACCCTCCCGCCGCACCCGGCCGGGCAGCAGGCGGTGCGCCAGCGGGAGCAGCACGAGGCCGATCGGCAGGTTGACGTAGAAGACCCAGCGCCAGCCCTCGTGCGAGCCGAACAGCTGGATCAGCAGTCCGCCGAGCAGCGGTCCCACCGCGGTGGACACCCCGATGGTGGCGCCGAGCAGGCCGAACGCCCGCCCGCGCGCGGCGCCCTGGAACATCTGCTGGATGAACCCGGACACCTGCGGTACGAGAATGCCGCCGGCCACGCCCTGGACGAGCCGGGCGGCCACCAGCCACGTCTCGTTCTGCGCCGCGCCGGCCAGCGCGCTGGCGGCCGTGAAGACGAGCAGTCCCACCATGAACACGCCCCGGCGGCCACGGACGTCGCCGAGCCGCCCGGACGGCACCAGGACCAGGCCGAAGGCGAGGGCGTATCCGGACAGCACCCACTGCAGGCCGCTCTGCGAGGCGCCGATGCCGCTGCGGATCGACGGCAGCGCCACATTGACGATGCTGACGTCCAGCAGGGTCATGAAACTCGCGGTCAGACAGACCGCCAGAGCGCGCCACTCGCCGGCCGAGTGCTGCCGCTCCTCCGGTGCCTTCTGCGATGTCGTACGAGTCGAGTCCACAGCTGCGCGTCCTTCCCGGGGCGGACGGGGATGCACGGCGGGCGGGTCACGGTCCGCCCGTCGCCCGCCCGCGGGCAGGTGTCCGACGCGTGATCGGTTGCCCTAGCCCGGCAGGGGTCATGCCTCGCCCGGCGACCCGTTCCGGATGCCGGACGCCAGGACCCGACCGCCGGGCCGGTCCGTCACGGAGATCACCGTGCCACGGTTGCCGTGGTTGCGGTGACGAACGCGCCGACGGTCGTCCCTGGCTCTCCCGGCGGCGGGGCGGCGCCCCGGCCGTCGCGCCCGCCCATGGCGGAAGGCGTACGCGCAGCGCCGGGGCGGGGCCGACTCCCCAGGTCGGGGCGCTCGGGGCGGGCCGATCGGGGCGGGCCGATCGGGGCGGGCCGATCGGGGCGGGCCGGTCGGGGCGGGCCGGGGCCGGACGGGGCTCACTTCTTGCCGCGTGCCGCCTTCTTCGCCAGGGTGCTGGCCGCCGCTGCCTTCTCCGCCTTCGTCGTCTTGGGGTCGGCGAGCTTCTTGCCCGCGGCGGACGCGGCCTTCGCGCTGGTCTTGCCCTTGCTCTTGGGCGCCTGCGACAGAGCGCTGGCCGCAGCGGTCTTCTCCGTCTTCGTCGCCTTCGACGCCTTCACCGTCTTGCCCGCGGCGGACGCGGCCTTCGTACTCGTCTTGCCCTTGCTCTTGGGCGCCTGCGACAGAGCGCTGGCCGCAGCGGTCTTCTCCGTCTTCGTCGCCTTCGACGCCTTCACCGTCTTGCCCGCGGCGGACGCGGCCTTCGTACCAGTCTGAGCCTTGCTCTTGGTGCTCGCCATGCTGAACATCACCTTTCCAGCCGGACTGACTGTCAGCCAGGTATGTCCGCGCCTACCCGGATGCCCGGCACCGATGCCGGGTGACGGGTTCGAGACCGTGACCAGGGCTTTCCGGACTGGCTCGGCGCGGGAGGGGCATACGAACGCCATGACGACTGAGACGACGGCGCCTGCGGCGCGGGCCGTTCACGCATCCGAGGCGCCTTCCACGCTGCTCACCCGGCCCGGCGGACCGCCGGTCGTGGAGCTGGCCGGGGACCTGGACCGCGACGTACTGGCCGGGCTGGCCACGCGGTTGGAGGCGCTGGCCGACCGGCACGACGTGGTGGTCCTGGACGCCGCCGCCGTCACCTTCGCCGACTCCGACTTCCTGCGGCTGCTGGTCGGCATGCGCCGCCGCACCGACCTGCGGGTGGCCGCGCCTTCACGGGTGGTCAGCAGGCTGCTCCGGCTGACCGGCGTGCCCGCCGTGGTGAGCGCGGCCACGCTTCGGGAGCGCGGGTAGCACCCCGTAGGCCGGGCCGTCCGCCCGCCGCACTCCCCTCGTCCCTCGGACCGACGCCGTCCGACCGCCACCGCACGCACTCGTTTGGGGGGTCCCCGCATGACCGCCATGGAAATCCACGCCCCGGAAACCCGCACCGACGGCCGAGCTCTCGACCCGGCGGCGCAGACCCAGCGTCTGCGGCGGCGGCTGGAGCGGCTGATAGGTGTCGCCGCGACGGAGGGCAACGCGCTCAGGCCGCTGCGCAACGGCGACGAGATCTTCCCCGCGATGCTCAAGGCCGTGCGCGAGGCGCAGCACACCATCGACATGATGACGTTCGTCTACTGGCGCGGCCAGATCGCCAGGGACTTCGCCGCCGCGCTCGCCGCCAGGGCCCGTGACGGTGTGCGGGTGCGGCTGCTCCTCGACGGTTTCGGCGCCAAGGACATCGAGCCGGAACTGCTGGCAGACATGGACGCGGCGGGCGTACAGGTCGGCTGGTTCCGCAAGCCGCTGTGGCTGTCGCCGCTGAAGCAGAACCACCGGTGCCACCGCAAGGCCCTGATCGTGGACGAGCAGCTCGCCTTCACCGGCGGCGTGGGCATAGCGGAGGAGTGGTGCGGCGACGCGCGCGACCCCTCGGAGTGGCGCGACACCCATGTCGAGGTGCGCGGGCCCGCCGTCGACGGCGTCGCCGCGGCCTTCGCGCAGAACTGGGCCGAGTGCCACACCGACCTGTACGACGAACGGGACCGCTTCGTCGCGCACGAGCAGCCGGGCCGCTCCATCGTGCAGGTCGTACGCGGCTCGGCCAGCATCGGCTGGCAGGACATGCAGACCCTGCTGCGTGTCGTCATCACCTCGGCCGAACAGCGGCTCCGGCTGTCCACCGCCTACTTCGCGCCCGACAGGTACTTCGTCGACCTGCTGTGCGCGACCGCGCGGCGCGGGGTGCAGGTGCAGATCCTGCTGCCCGGTCCGCACACCGACGAGCGCGCCTGCCGGCTGGCCGGACAGCACCTCTACGCCGCGCTGCTGGAGGCGGGGGTGGAAGTCCTGGAGTACCAGCCGACGATGCTGCACACCAAGATCCTCACGGTCGACCGGGTGGCGGCGCTGATCGGCTCCTCCAACTTCAACCGCCGGTCGATGGACCACGACGAGGAGGTCATGCTCGCGGTCCTGGACGAGGAGTTCACCGCGGGCCTGGACGACGACTTCGACCGCGACCTGCTGCGGGCCGAGCCCATCGACCCCACCCGCTGGCACCGCCGCAGGCTGCTGCAGCGCGCCCGCGAGCTGGCCGTGCAGCCCATCCGGCGATTCCTCTGAGGCACGCGCCGCCGCGTACGGCGGTCGTGAGCACGGCTCGGCACATCCGCCGACCCGGACGGCGCGGGAACCCGGCGCGGGCCGCCCGGGCCTGCATCATCGAGGCAACGGCACACGCGGTGGACGGAGGTCGGTGATGGCGGTGGCGGCGGAGGTGGATGTCCTGGTCGTCGGGGCCGGTGTGGCGGGGCTGGCGTGCGCGCAGGACCTGACGGCCGCGGGGCTGCGCGTACGGGTGCTGGAGGCCTCGGACGCCGTCGGGGGCCGGATGCGTACCGATGTGCGCGACGGCTTCCGCTTCGACCGCGGCTTCCAGGTGGTCAACACCTCCTACCCGCAGATGCGCGCCCGGCTGCAACTGAGCGAGCTGTACTTGCGCCCGTTCAGCCCCGGCGTCCTGCTGCACACCCCCCGCGGCAGGCTGCGCTTCGCCGACCCCACACGCACCCCGCGGCTGGCCGCCGACCTGCTGCCCGGACGGCTGGCGTCGCTGCGGGACCTGTCCGCCCTGGTGATGCTGAGCGCCCGGGACCTGCTCGCGCCGCCGCGGGTGCTCAAGCACGCGGCGGACCGTACGACCCGCACGGCGCTGGCCGACGCGGCGATCGGCGAGGATCTCGTGGAGCGGCTGTTCCGGCCCTTCCTGTCGGGGGTGTTCCTGGAGGACGAGCTGGAGACCTCCAGCCGCTTCTTCCATCTCGTGTGGCGCTCGATGCTGCGCGGCACCCTGTGCCTGCCGGCCAGGGGCGTCGCGGCAGTGCCCGGGCAGATGGCCGCCGCGCTGCCCGAGGGCGCCGTGGTCCTGGGCACCCCGGTGGAACAGCTCACCGTCGACGGTGTGCTGACCGCGCTCGGGGAGGAGCAGCCGGCCCCGGCCGTGGTCGTCGCGACCGGGCCCGGGGCGGCGGCGGAGCTGCTGCCCGGTCTTGACGTGCCGGCCGTCCGCTCGGTCACCACCTACTACCACGCGGCTCCCGCCAGTCCGCTGGCCGAGCCGACACTGGTCACCGACACCGCGCGGCGCATCCTGAACACCGTGGTGATCAGCGAGGTCAGCCCCACGTACGCGCCGCGCGGGCAGGCGCTGGTGTCCACCTCCGTGCTCGGCGCGGACGAACGGCCGGGCCGCGAGGCGGAGATCCGCCGCGTCCTCGCCGAGGTGTACGAGACCGACACCGACGGCTGGGAGCCGGTGGGCGTCTACCCGGTCGCGGAAGCCCTGCCCGCGATGGTCCCCCCGTGGCCGCTGAGCCGCACCACCCGCCACTCCCCCGGCGTCTACGTCTGCGGCGACCACCGGGCCACCGGCTCGGTCCAGGGCGCGATGGCCTCGGGCGCCCGCGCCGCGCGCGAAGTCCTCGCCGACCGGCGCGGCGGCACACCGCCGGACGCCAGGGCCGCCCGGAACGGATGACAGCGGGCCGGGCGACCCGGCTCGTTCGAAGCGCCGCGCTCACAGCGTTCAACGCGTTCACGCCGCCGGGCCCTGAGTCGCTTCGTCCCGCGGCCCGGCCGAGGTCTCCTGGGCTCAGAGGCACCCGCGGCACCGACCGTGCCGGGCTGCCGACCCGCCCGTACCGGCGTCCCGAGACGCCGTCCCGCCGGCCGCCACCGGCACGCCGCCGCCGTCTGGGACCGCGCCCGGCGCATCACCACCTCGCTGAACAGCCGCTGACAGGTCCTCCGCCCGGGTCTCGCCGGGAACGACGTCCCCGGGCGGCCCCGGCGGGAGGCGGAGGGAACCGAGGACAAAGAGCGCGCTGGGATCATCCATGACCGAAGGGATAGGCCCGGGACGCCGATCGCCGCGGCACCCACGCCCCCGCCCTGTCCGGGATTCACCAGGGAAACCGTTCTCCTTGCACCATTCGCCGCGGCTCCCGGCAGGCGCGTACGCGGACCCGGCGGTGACACGGCCTTCGCGTCCGCGGCGGCCGGCGGTGCCGGGTCAGCCCAGGGCGCGGTAGGCGACGCCGGCGGCGTTCGGCGTGGTGCCGTTGTAGAGGCCGGTGGGGCTGCTGGCGGCGGACAGCGTGAACCAGGCGGACTTCTCCACGAACGACAGGCCGTTCAGCATGGTGTTCGCCGCGTTGATGAAGTCGGCCTGCTGCTGTCCTGTCGGGTAGCGCGGGGTGCTGGTGGAGTAGTCGGTGAGCGCGTACTCCGTGAGCCAGATCGGCTTGTGGTAGCGGTTGTGGACGTTCTGCAGGTAGCTGCGCAGCTCGCCGGCCGCGGCCGAGGAGAAGTCGCCGCCGTACCAGTGCAGCGGGATGAAGTCGACGCGGTAGCCGCGGGAGGCGGCGCCCGACATGAACTGGTCGAGCCAGCCGCCCGGGGTGTCGCCGCCGTAGGCCACGGCGGGCGCGCCGAGCCGCAGACCGGTCGACTGGAGCCGCGGCCACAGGTCCAGCGCCTGCTGGACGGACATGTTCGCCTGGCCGCCCAGGTCGGGCTCGTTGAAGCCGAGCAGTTCCGTGCCGTGCTGGGCTGCCTGCGCCAGGTTCGCGTCGGTGACGGAGCCTGCGCCCCAGATCATCGGCACGAATTCGACGCCGGGCGGCTGCGCGACACCTGCGGGCGTGGCCGACCAGTTGTAGAACCAGTGCGCGCCGACGTCGGCGAGCGCCTGCGCGGCGCCGCTGACGGAGGTGACGCTGATGCCCTTGCGCGTGCCGGACGCGCGGGCGGCGGGGGCGCGTAAGCCGAGCGCCAGCACCACGAGCGCCGCGACCAGCAGCACCAGCGCGTGGCGCGCCGCCGTGCGGCGCCGGGCGCCGCCGGGGAAGGGGATCGATCGAATTCGCATGCGGTCTCCTCCGAGAACCAACGTCTCCCGACATGGTGGGACGTCCGTCCGCGGTGTCACATCCACCATGTACATTGCAAGGCCCTGGTCTCGGCCAATCCCCCGGACGCCGGCGGGCGGGCGCGCCGCGGAACCGTCCGGGCCGGTCCGGCCGGGGAACGCCGGACCGGCCCCACTCCCCCGCCGGCCACCGTGCCGCCGGCTATCGGTGGACGGCGGTCAGTCCTTCACGAGGATGGCCTGCGCCGGGCACATCAGGGCGGCGTAATGGACGTCGTCCTCGCGCTCCAGGCCGGGCGCCTGGTCGCGCAGGACGACGACGCCGTCCTCGTCACGCTGGTCGAACACGTCCTCGGCGGCCAGCACACACTGCCCCGAGGCCACGCACCTGTTCTGGTCGACGATCACCTTCACGGGACTCCTCCTTCGCTCCTGCGGTGACGTCACCAGGCCACGGGCAGTTCGTGGACGCCGTAGACGAGCGCGTCGTGCTTGAACGGGACCCCGTCGAGGCCGGTGGCGAGCCGGAGGGTGGGGACACGGCGGTAGAGGGTGCTGTAGACGACCTCCAGTTCCAGCCGGGCCAGCGGCTGGCCGAGGCACTGGTGCACGCCGAAGCCGAAGGCCATGTGGCGGCGGGCGTCGCGGTGGATGTCGAGCCGGTCGGGGTCGGGGAAGACGGTCTCGTCGCGGTTGCCGATGTCGCTGGCGATGACCACGCCCTCGCCGGCCCTGATGGTCCGGCCGCCGACCTCGATGTCCGCCAGCGCCACCCGCCGCCGGCCGGTGTGCACGATGGTCAGGTACCGCAGCAGTTCCTCGACGGCTCCCGCGACCAGCTGCGGGTCCTGCGTCTCGCGCAGCTCGGCGAACTGCCCGGGATTCTGCAGCAGCGCCAGGGTGCCGAGCGAGATCATGTTCGCAGTGGTCTCGTGCCCCGCCACCAGCAGGAGCTGGCCCATCAGTCCCGCTTCCCGCGCGGAGAGCTGCCCGGTGGCCACATGGCGTACGGCCAGTTCCGACAGCAGGTCGTCCTCGGGCCGGTCGAGCTTCTCGCCCACCAGCCGCTCCAGGTAGCCGACCAGCGCCTCCTGCGCCGCCACCGAGTCCGCCGGGGAGGAGTCGCGGCTGATCAGCAGCCGGCTGTTGCGCTGGAAGAAGTCGTGGTCGGCGTAGGGCACCCCGAGCAGCGCGCAGATCACCAGCGACGGCACGGGCAGCGCGAACTCCTTGACCAGGTCGGCCTGCGACGGGCCGGCCAGCAGGTCGTCGATGAGGCCGTCCACGACGCGCTGGACGGCCGGGCGTAACGCCTTCACCCGCTTGACGGTGAAGGACGCCGTCACCATCCGGCGCAGCCGGGCGTGGTCCGGGTCGTCCATGGAGATGAAGGTGCGTTCGGCCTGCCGGGCCTTGACCGCCTCGGTCTGGTGCGGATAGTGCGGGTGGGTGGTGTCGGCGCTGATCCGCGGGTCTGCCAGCAGGCTGCGCTGCTGCGCGTGGCCGGTGACCAGCCAGGGCGTGCTGCCGTCCCACAGCCTCACCCGCGTCAGCGGCTCCTCCGCCTGAAGCGAGCGCAGCCCGGGGGGCGGGTCGAAGGGGCAGCCGGCCGCCCGGTGCATCGGGTAGTCGGGAGCGCCGGCCGCCTCCGGCTCGGGCAGGGTCGTCGTACTGTCGGTCATCGTTGCGGTCCCTTTCCGTACGATTGCGTGCGATCCGTGTACGGTGCTGCGCCGGGGGTGCCGAGGGCCGCGCTGCGGGGGTACGCGACGGCGGCCGGCCTCCCCGGCCTCGCGCGGACGGCTCCTGCGGGGTCGTCCACGAGGTGAGCGGTGAGGAGCGGGGCGGCGCCGGCGGTCAGGGCGCGTCGGTTCTCGCGCGGCCGGCGCCGGGGGCCTGCGGCTGCGCGGCCTGGTCGAGCAGCCGCCGGACGACGGGTACGGCCACGTGCATGGCCAGTGCCAGCGCCGCCTGGTCCTCCGGGGGGAGGGCCGCCAGCAGGTCGGCCAGCCGGGCGTGTCTGGAGCGGCGCCCGTCGGCCAGCAGCGCCCTTCCCTCGTCGGTGAGGGCGATGAGGCTGGCCCGCCCGTCCGCGGGATCACCGACCCTGGTGGCCAGGTCCTCCCGTTCCAGGCGCTGGACGAGCTGGCTCATCGACGGCTGGGCCACGCCTTCCGCGGCGGCGAGCGCCGTCAGCCGGGCCGGACCTTCACGTTCCAGCCGGGCCATGACCGACAGCGTGGTCATGCTGTAGCCGCCGCGGTGGGAGACATGGCGGAGCATCAGGGTCGTCGCGTGCTCCAGCCCCTCGATGACGATGTTTCCCGGGCCCGCCTCACTGCGTGCACTGTCCACGCAGGGCGTTGTATCACGAGCCTATGCAGTCGGCCAGACCACCCGTGGGCGGAACACCGTCATTCGGCCACTGATCGGATGGCCGGATCCGTACGATACATAGCGGGCCTATGCAGATGCCCTGTTCCGCTGCCACCGCAGGGACGCGCGTCGGCGGCGGCCCGGCCGGCGGGCACGCCGCCGCGCGGACCGACCGTCACCGCCCGTGCGGCCCGGGTGGAACCACCGGCGTTTCGCGTGCCCGGAAAGCGTCCCTGCCGCCCGGCCGCGGACACGTGCCCCGCCCGGGGCGCCGTGTCGGGCGGGAGCAGCCGGGTACGCGTGGGGTGCGCGGCCACTCCGGCGGGAGCGGGCCGCCCCGGACAGCCGCCGCGCCACGCCACCGACGAGGAGGCATCGTGACCTCGAAAGAAGCACTGTCGCGGTACCGCGGGAAGCGGGACTTCTCCACCACCGCAGAGCCACCCGAAGGGGGCGCCCCGGGCAGCGCCGGGCGCCCGCGGTTCGTGGTGCAGATCCACGACGCCAGCACCATGCACTTCGATTTCCGGCTGGAGGTCGACGGTGTCCTGAAGTCATGGGCGGTACCCAAGGGACCGCCGGGCGACCCGCACGACAAGCGCCTCGCCGTGCCGACGGAGGACCACCCGCTGGCCTACCGGGACTTCGAGGGAGTCATCGCCGAGGGCGGATACGGCGCCGGCACCGTCATCATCTGGGACGAGGGCACCTATCGGAGCCTGGCCACCGACCGCCGCGGGCACGAGATCCCCTTCGCCGAGGCCCTGCAGAAGGGCCATGTGTCCTTCGCCCTGGAAGGCGGCAAACTCCGCGGGGGCTACGCGCTCACCCGGCTGCCCGAGGACCGCACGGGCGCACGCGAGGCCTGGCTGCTGGTCGGGCGCGGGCACCGCACGGCTCGGCGCCCCGCCCCCGACCCCCGCCGCGCGCGGTCCGCCAGGACCGGACGCACCCTGCGGCAGACGGCGGCGGCCTCGGCGGACAGCGGTACGTGACGGCGGGCCGCGGAATGCCGTCCGGCCGATCATCGCATTTTGGGCGTTAGGCGTGTCTTGCGCCGGTTATCCGACCCATAGGGGACCCACTGGACAGTTGTACGGTTGTGCGCCCCCTCCGCGCCCGCGGGCGGCAGCGTTCACCCGGGGCGGCGGTGACCCGCTGCCGTACAGGTCCCGCCGGAGGAAGGCCGGAAACAGCGGCTTCGCGTCATAGGCTGGGCCGATGGCACGATACTTCGACGTACATCCGGAAAACCCCCAGCCGCGTGTGATCAGCGCCGTGGCCGACAGCCTCCGCTCGGGTGCGCTCGTCGCCTATCCGACGGACTCCTGCTACGCCCTGGGCTGCCAGTTGGGCAACCGCGACGGCATCGACCGCATCCGGTCGATCCGGCACCTCGACGACCACCACCACTTCACCCTGGTCTGCCAGAACTTCTCACAGCTGGGGCAGTTCGTGCAGATCGACAACGACGTCTTCCGGGCCATCAAGGCCGCCACACCGGGCAGTTACACCTTCATCCTGCCGGCGACGAAGGAAGTGCCGCGGCAGTTGCTGCACCCGAAGAAGAAGACCGTGGGCGTCCGCATCCCCGACCATGTCGCGACGCAGGCGCTGCTCGCAGAACTGGGCGAGCCGCTGGTCTCCAGCACCCTGCTGCTGCCCGACGAGGCCGAGCCGATGACGCAGGGCTGGGAGATCAAGGAGCGGCTCGACCACGTGGTGGACGCCGTGGTCGACTCCGGCGACTGCGGCACCGAGCCCACCACCGTCATCGACTTCTCCGGCGGCGAGCGCGAAATCCTCCGCCGAGGGGCAGGCGACGTGGCGCGGTTCGAGTAGCCGCGCGGTCCCGCGGTCGGCCCGGGGGTCAGTCGGCGGTGTGGGAGCGGCGCTGCGACGGGGGCAGCAGCAGCACTTCGAGGGCGGCGGCGCAGGCGTGGGCGCGGGCCACGAACCACGGCAGCCGGGCGTCGGTGAGCACGTCGGGGGTGGAGCGTACCGCGAGCGCGGCGTGCGCGTGGCCGGCCGCGTCCAGCACCGGGACGGCCGCGGTCCGCACCCCGTAGGCCGACTCGCCGTCGTTGAGCGCGTACCCCGCCGCCCGCACCCGGTCCAACTCGGCCCGCAGATCGTCCAGTGCGGTGATGGTGCGGTCGGTGTGCGCGTGCAGCGGCGGCAGGTCGCCGAGTTCCTGCTCGCCCGGGCGCGCCCACGCCAGCAGCACTTTGCCGAGCGCGGTCGAGTGCAGCGGGCGGCGCAGGCCGAGGCCCGCGGCCGGGTTGACGGAACCGCCGACCAGGATCACCGCGTGGGCGCCGCTGCGGATGGCCAGGTCGGCCGTTGTGCCCGTCGCCTTTGCCAGCGCGTCGAGTTCGGGCACCGCCCGGTGCATGCCCCGCTGGTGGAGCGAGAGTTGGCCCAGTTCCGCCACGGAAGGGCCGAGCCGGTAGCGGGCGCTGTGCTCGTCCTGCTCCAGGAAGCCGGCGGCGACCAGCGTACGGGCCAGCCGGTGTGCGGTGGACACCGACAGCTCCATGCGGCGGGCGAGTTGGGACGCGCTCAGCTCGCCCGCGTTGTCACGGAAACAGTGCAGCAGCCGGAGTGCGCGCGTCACCGCCTGCGCTCCCGGTGGCGCGTCGGCAGCCTTGGTGCGCGCATCCGTCGTCATGGCCCAAGCATGCGGAGGCTGCCACGATCTGGCAACTGTTGCCAGAACATTGCGCCGCGTCTCCGGCCGTGAACTCTCACCCGTGAAGTGGATCCCACATCGTGGGAAAGGTTGCTTTCGGTCGAATACGTGTGCCAGCCTCCGTTGCAGACCGCAGGACACGCACCGGAACGGAAGGGAGCACCCGTGATGACCACGCCCGGCCTGCTCAGCCCGTTCCGCTCGGTGCTGTGCGCGCGGCTGTACCTGGACCTCGGCCGGTCCCGCGGCGCCAGCTGTCGCTGACCGGCGCCGCGCCCGCTCCCGTACGACTTCTCGCGTGGTGGTGTGCTCCGTGCGCCCGCCCGCCCCCTTTTGAGCCCGTCCCCGCCCTCCCGCTGCCTGGAGCACCCATGTCCGATCCGGACGAGATCTGGTTCACCCGCTGCCCCGTCCCGACCGCCACCGGCATCGCCGCCGACCGCGGCACCCTGGCCGCGGAGTTCGCCGCCGACGGCATCGCGGTGCGCTCGCTGCGCGACGCGGCCGACCGGGAGGACACCGGGGGGCTGCCGCAGAGCCACTTCACCCACGAACTGACCGCGCTCTTCCGCGAGGGCGGCAACGTCCCCGCGCTGTGGGCCCGTTCGCGCGGCGAGGCGACCAGGGTGATCGCGCTGACCTGGATCGAGGAGCGGCAGTCCATCCTGGTGCGCGAGGACAGCGACCTGCGGACTCCGGAGCAGCTGCGCTCCCGGCGGCTGGCCGTCCCACGCCACGACATCGCCATCGACTTCTGGCGCGCCATGGCCCTGCACGGCCACGCCGGCGCGCTCGGCCTGGCCGGTCTCACACTGGCCGACGCCGAGCTGGTCGAGGTGCCCGGGGTCCGGGAGGGCCAGTGGGAAGGGGAGCTGGCGGCGCTGCGGGACGGCCGGGTCGACGCGGTCTACGTCAAGGGCGCGGTGGCCGTCGAGACCGCCCGCCGGTACGGGGCCGAGGTCGCGATCGACCTGGACGCCGTACCCGACCGCAGGTCCCGGGTGAACAACGGCACCCCGCGGCCGATCACCGTCCACCAGCGGCTGCTGGACGAGCGCCCCGACCTCGTGGTGCGCTTCCTGGCCGTCCTGCTCGAAGCCGCCGACTGGGCCGCGGCCCACCCCGGCGACCTCGCCCGCATCCTCGGCGCCGAGACCGGGGCGGGCCCCGAAGGAGTGGCCGGCGCCTACCGCGACGGCACCGCCGGCAGCCTGCAACTCGACCTCAGCCAGAAGCGGTTGACGCTGCTGGCCCAGCAGGAGCGGTTCCTGTCCGCGCAGGGCTTCCTGCCCGCCCCGGTGGACGTCGCCGGCTGGGCGAACCACGAGCCGCTGCGTCTGGCCCGCGAACTGCGCGCGTCCCGCGCCGAGGCCCCCGGTCCGGCCGGCCCGCCCCTCGCCACCGCCTCCTCCGCCACCCCCTGAACCCCGCGCCGGCCTTCCGGCACGCCATCTCCTGGAGAACCTCCGTGAACGTCCGTCAGCTCGCCCTCGCCACCACCTCCCTGCTTGCCGCCCTCGGCCTGGCCGCCTGCTCCTCGTCCTCCACCGGCTCGGCCCGCGCGGACACCGCCGACGGCGGCGCCACCGTCACGGTCCGGCTCCCCGACGGCGGCAACTCCGGGGTGCTCGCCCTCGGCCGCAAGGACGGCTCGCTCGACAAGGCCCTGGCCAAGGTGCACGCCAAGGTGGCGTGGACCGGCACGGCCGGCGCGTTCGCCCCCGCCGCGCAGGAACTCGACGCGAACGCGCTGGACTTCGCCGAGGGCTCGATCACCTCCGCCATCGCCGCGCTGGCCCAGACGCCCGGCTTCAAGCTCTTCGCCGCCGTCGACCCCGACAAGCTGGGCGAGGGCATCCTGGTGAAGAAGGACTCCGGCATCAACACCGTCAGCGACCTGGTCGGCAGGAAGGTCGCCGTCTGGCACGGCGGCACCAGCGAATACCTGCTGCTCAAGGCCCTTGAGCAGCAGCACATCCCGGTGGACAAGGTCACGCGGGTCTACCTCCAGCCCAACCAGATCGGCCCGGTGTTCAACTCCGGCCAGGTGGACGCCTGGTCCACCTGGGCCACCTATTCCGTGCCGACCATCGCCAACTCCGGCGCGCGCTTCCTGACCACCGGCGGCGAGGTCGGCTCGGAGAACTACGCCGTCTGGGCGGTCCGCAACGGCTTCGCCGAGCAGCACCCCGAGATCGTCAAGGCGCTCTACACCTACCTCCACGACGCCGGGGTGAAGCAGCAGCAGAACCCCGAGGCGTACCTCAACGTCAAGACCGATTCGGGTCCCGAGGCCGTCAGCGACGCGCAGAAGGCCGTGGAACTGCCGATCGACAAGGCGCTCGGCACCGCGCAGCCGATCGGTGCGACCCAGCTGGAGCACTTCGCCACCGTGGCGCAGTTCTTCGCCGACCAGAAGATCACCAAGGGCGCCTTCGACGTCAAGCCGCACGTGATCGACATCAACGCGACCGCGGCGAGCGCCAAGTGAGCACCCTGGCCATCGGCACGTCGGCGGACCCGGAGGCACCCGGGCTGGTCGCACCGCGCCCCAAGGTGGCCCGGCCGCGCCCGCGCGCGCTGAGCCTGGGGCTGCGGCTGCTCGGCCCGGTGGCGCTGGTGCTGGCCTGGATCTGGGCGTCCGCGTCCGGCACCCTCAGCCCGTCGCTGCTCGCCTCGCCCCGCCAGGTGCTGTCCGCCTTCAGGGAGCTGTGGACCAGCGGCCAGCTCGGCGACGCGCTGTCCGTCTCGCTGACCCGGGCCGGACTCGGCCTGGCCATAGGCGCGTCGATCGGGCTGGTGCTCGGCGTGGTCACCGGATTCTCCCGGCTCGGCGAGGAACTGCTCGACTCCTCGCTCCAGTTGCTGCGGACCATCCCCTTCCTGTCCCTGGTGCCGCTGTTCATGGTCTGGTTCGGGATCGGCGAGACCGCCCGGGTGGTGCTGATCGCGGTGGCGACCAGCTTCCCGATGTACGTCTCGGCGGCCGGCGGCGTACGCAACACCGACCGCAAGCTGGTGGAGGCCATGCGCAGCTTCGGCATGGGCCGCCTCGCGCTGGTCCGCGAGGTGGTGCTGCCGGGCGCGCTGCCCGCGCTGCTGTCCGGGCTGCGGCTGTCGATGACGCTCAGCGTGATCGCGCTGATCGCGGCCGAGGAGATCAACTCCACGGCCGGAATCGGCTACCTGATGTCCACCGCGCAGGAATACTCCCGCACCGACATCCTCACCGTCTGCATCCTCATCTACGCCCTGATCGGCCTGGTCGCGGACGGCACGGCCCGGCTGCTGGAGCGGTTCCTGATGCCGTGGCGCAACCAGGGGGCGGCGCGATGAGCGAGACACTGGCCGGGACCGCCCGGCACAAGCAGGACAGCGCCACCGCCGAGGACCGGCACGGCGGCCGGGCCGCCGTCCGCATCCGGGGCCTGCGCCGCACCTTCGGCGCCCGCGATGTGCTGGACGGCCTGGACCTGGACATCGCCCAGGGCGAATTCCTCGCCCTGCTCGGCGCCAGCGGCACCGGCAAGACCACGCTGCTGCGCATCCTCGGCGCTCTCGACCGGCACGACGCCGGCACCGTGCTGGTCCCCGAGGCACGTACCGTCGTCTTCCAGGAACCGCGGCTGGTCCCGTCCAAGAAGGTGCTGGCCAACGTCACCGTCGCGCTGCCGCGCGGCCCGCGCACCAAGGAGACCGGCCGGCGCGCGCTGGCCGAGGTCGGCCTCGACGGGCACGCGGACGCCTGGCCCGCCACCCTGTCCGGCGGCGAGGCCCAACGCGTCGCCCTGGCGCGGGCGTTGATCCGCGAGCCGGAACTGCTGCTGCTGGACGAGCCGTTCGCCGCCCTCGACGCGCTCACCCGGCTGCGGATGCACGACCTGGTCGGCGAGCTGTGCCGCCGCCACCGGCCCGCCGTGCTGCTCGTCACCCATGACGTCGACGAGGCGATCCGGCTGGCCGACCGGGTGGCCGTGCTGCGCGACGGCCGGCTGGCGACCGACGAGCGGATCGCCATCGACCACCCGCGCGACAGCGCCGACCCGCGGTTCGCCGCGCTGCGCACCCGGCTGCTCACCGAACTCGGCGTCCACACAGGCGCGCCCACGCCCACCACTTCCGAGGAGTTCCCCGCATGACCGTCAACGTCGGTGTCCACAAGGCCAATCCCTCCCTCTACCACCTGTCGCGGCTCGGCCTGCTGGAGGAGCTGCTCCGCCCGTCGGGCGAGACCGTGGCCTGGCACCAGGTCGGCGGCCTGGACACCGCAGCCGCACTGGCCGACGGCACCATCGACTTCGGCGGCACCGGCTCCACCCCGCCGCTGTCGGCGCAGGCGGCCGGCTACGACCTGGTCTACGCCGCCGTGTCGGCGCCGCGCCCCGGCCACGGCGCGCTGCTGGTCCGCGCCGACAGCGACATCGCGTCCGTCGCCGACCTCAAGGGCCGTACCGTCCACCTGGCGATCGGCTCCTGGCAGACCCACTTCGTGGCCAAGTCGCTGGCGCGGGAGGGCTTTTCCTACGGCTCCGACATCACCGCCGAGCGCTCCGCCGCCGACTCCTACGCGCGGCTGCTCGACGGCTCGATCGACGCGTGGGTGGGACAGGGCGCCGAGCTGTCCGCCGCCCGCCGCGAGGGCCGGGTCCGTACCCTGGCCGAGGCCGGCGACCTGATCGCCGACCGCTCGGTCTTCTTCACCCGCCGCGACCTGGCCGACACCCGCCCTGAGCTGGTCGGGCTGATCATCCGGGCGCTCCAGGCCGCCGACGACTGGGCCGCGGGCCACCTGGACGAGGCCGCCGACATCGCAGCGGCCGACCAGGGCGGCTCGGCCGCGGACTGGCGCGAGGCGCTGGCCGCGCTGCCCTGGCGGCTCGAACCGGTCTCCGACGCCTTCGTGGCCGAGCAGCAGGAGGCCGCCGACATCCTCGCCGAGGCCGGCTTCCTCGCCCGGCCGATCACGGTCGCCGACGCCCGCCACCCGGGCCTGGACACCGCCGCGGCGCAGGCCCTCGACGCCGCCGCGCAGGCCCTCGAAGCCCCCGAATCCCCGGAGAAGTGACCGTGCCCACCCCCGAAATCCTCTGGTACATCATTCCGCGCGAGGGCGCCTACCCGTGGGAGCCCGCCGGCCGGCGGAGCATCGACCTGGCCTACCTCCAGCAACTGGGCGTCGCGGTCGACCGGCTGGGCTACGACGGCGCGCTGTTCGCCACCGACCTCTACGACGTGTGGCCGCTGGCCAGCGCGGTCGCCGCGGTCACCCGCCCCTCGTTCAAGCCGCTGCTCGCGGTGCACCCCGGGCTGATCTCCCCCACCATGCTCGCCAAGATGGCGCTGAGCTTCGCCCATCTCTTCGGCCCCGACCGGCTGCGTTTCAACGTCGTCAACGGGTCCACCGAAGCGCTGCGCCAGGCCGGGCTGCACCTCGAACACGACGAGCGCTACGAACTCAGCGCCGAATACTGGGACATCGTCAAGCGGCTCACCGCCGGCCAGGTCTTCGACCACAAGGGCCGGTTCTACGAACTGGCCAACGCCGGCGCCTCGCTGCGCGAACTGACCCCCATCCAGGGCGGGGCGCACACCCCGCTGTGGTTCGGCGGGTCCTCCGCGCCGGGCATCGAGATGGCCGCCGAGCACGTCGACGTCTACCTCACCTGGGGCGAACCGCCGCACCTGCTGAAGGAGAAGCTGGACCGGGTGCGCGAGCGCGCCGCGCACTACGGCCGCGAACTGCGGCTCGGCCTGCGGCTGCACCTGATCGTCCGGGACACCGAGGACGAGGCGTGGGCCGCCGCCGACCGGCTGCTCGACGTCACCAGCCAGGCCACGTACACCCGGATGCTCGGCGACCCGGAGGGCAAGGACGGCGAGGGCTGGGCGCGGCAGTTCCGCCAGCACGGCGGCCGGGTGCCCGCGCACGCGCGGGAGCTGGTCAAGCACCCGAACCTGTGGCCGGGCATGAGCCTGTTCCGCCCCGGACCCGGCACCGCCGTCGTCGGCAGCACCGAGCAGGTCGTGGAGCGGCTCAGGGAATTCCAGGACCTGGGCGTGGACACCTTCATCCTGTCCGGCAACCCCCTGCTGGAGGAGGCGTACCGGATCGCCGAGACGGTGCTGCCCGCGCTGCGGGGCAGCGCGGGATGAACGGCCTGCTGGAGGACGCCCGTTCGCTGGAACTCGACCGGCTGCGGCACGACGTCCACGACCACCCCGAGACCGGCCTGCACCTGCCCCGCACCCAGCAGGCCGTCCTCGGCGCGCTCGACGGCCTCGGCCTGGAGCTGCGCACCGGCACGGCGCTGACCTCCGTGGTCGGCGTCGTGTCCGGCGCGCGGCCCGGGCCGACCGTGCTGCTGCGGGCCGACCTGGACGCGCTGCCGTTCCCCGACGGCCCCCGGCACGCCTGCGGCCACGACCAGCACGCCGCGATGCTGGTCGGCGCCGCGCACCTGCTGGCCGCCCGGCGGGACCGGTTCGCGGGCGACGTCCTGCTGATGTTCCAGCCGGGAGAGGAGGGCCACGACGGGGCGCGGCTGATGCTGGAGGAGGGGCTGCTCGACACCACCGGCAGCCGCCCGGTCGCCGCCTACGCCCTGCACTCCAGCGCGTCCGCGCCGGCCGGGCAGTTCAGCAACACCGCGGGACCCGCGCTGGCCGCCAACGGCACCCTGACCGTCACCTTCCACGGCGCCGGCGGCCACGGCGCCTGGCCGCACCGCGCCCGTGACCCGATCCCGGCGGTCGCCGAACTCGTCACCGCGCTCAGCGCGGTGCCGGCCCGCCGCTTCGACCCGTTCGATCCGGTGGTGCTCACTGTCGGCAGCGTGCACGCCGGCACCCGGCCCAACATCGTGCCCGCGCAGGCCCGGATCGAGGCGACGCTGCGCGCGCTGTCCGACGACACGCTGGCCCGGCTCGCGGCGGTCGCCGAGCGCATCGCGCACGGCATCGGCGCGGCCCACGACCTGGAGGTACGGGCCGAGTACACCGCCGGGTACCCGGCGACCGTGAACGACGGCGCCGAGGCCGATCTGGTCGGCGCGGCCGTGGCCGACCTCTTCGGCGCCGAGCGCTTCCTGCGCGGCGGCCGTCCCGCGCTGGTCTCCGACGACATCGGCCGGGTGCTCGCCGAGATCCCCGGCGTGATGACCGGCCTCGGCGCCTGCCCGCCCGGCCGCGACCCGGCCACCGCCCCCGGCAACCACGCCCCGGACGCGGCCTTCGACGACTCGGTGCTGCCCGACGGCGCCGCGCTGCTGGCCGAGGTCGCCCTGCGCCGCCTCGCCGCCGCCGACCCGGCGGCCGGCTGACCGCGCCGGGCCCCGGTCTCCGCGTCACGGGGACACGGGGCCCAGCCGGGCGAGGCCGGCCGGCCGGCGGCGGGGAGACGTGGAGCTGGACCGTGGTGACGCCCGGACGCCGGTAGCGCCGGATGCGCCAGCTACGTCGGCGCCCGCGGCGCTGACCGGCAGTAACAGCACCGCGGCCCTGGATACGCCATCCGGCCGCCATCCTTTCGGGCGGCAGGCTGGCGGGTCGCCGGGTGACTTGTGCCGGGAAGGGCGACGGTGAGCGCACATTCCGAGATCAGGAGGAGAGACATGACGTTTCGTCGCATCGCCATCACTCTGACGGGTATTGCCGCCGCTGCTTTCCTGGCGGCCGGGCCCGCTGCCGCCGCCACGAGCGACAGCGGATGGTTCGCCGGCAAGGAAGCGGCCCGCGGGGGCTTCTCCTACGAGAACCTCGGCGGCCCGTGGGGCATCACCCGCGCGCACGGCGGGTTCGAGGAGTCGGGGTCCCTCATCGGCGGCATCGACATCAGCGGCACCGACTACTGAGACCCGCCGCCCTGCGCCGGGGACGACACCCACACCGGCGCAGGGCCCGGAACAGCCAGCACTCCAGCAGAACTTCGTGGTCGTGGCTGATGGAGCATTGGCAGTCGGCTGCGCAACCTCTGGTTCATGCCGACAGTCGTGTGGTCAGCGCGTTGGCGAATCGGTGGTATTCGGCGACGACCGGCATGCTCGTGTTCTGCCCGTGGTTGGCGAGGCACGAGCGGGTCTGGCTCATGTCCCCGCGCAGGAAATGCAGGGCTGGGATGAGAATCCGGGTCCGGTCGGGGTTGGGCACGTTCCCGCCTGCGCGAAGGGCGGTCAGCAGGGCATCTGTGCTCGCGTGCTGCCCGGCGAACGGCAGGCCATAGGTCTGAACAAGTTCGTGCAGCTCGTCGGCGGCCCGTTCCGCGTCGCCCGGTTCGGCGACTCGCAGTTGCAGGAAGCTGTGCCCAGGGGTGAGGTAGCCAACCGAGTGGGCGATCGTGGCCGACGTCGGTGATGCGGTCCCGGCGATCTCGGCGAGGAGCCGTTCCAGGGGGTCGTAGCGCAGCCCGACCACTGGGTTGACCATCAGCGGGTGGTGCTTCGATGCGCGGTTGAGCCCGACCGAGGCGTGGAAGCCGTCGCCGAGGTCGTGGGTGTAACTTGTTAAGCGGTGCCCAAGTTGGCGGGTTTGCGCGAGGTGCCTTACGGAGGCATTCCGCACATGTCAGTCGAGTTGAACCACACCATCGTTCACGCCCGGAACAACCGGGAATCCGCCGAGTTCCTGGCGAGGATCCTGGGCCTTGAGGTCGGTATCGAGTGGGGACCGTTCATCCCCGTCACCACCAGCAATGGCGTCACTCTGGACTTCGCCGGCATCCCGGCCGGGTCGATCACCGTGCAGCACTACGCCTTCCTCATCTCCGACGATGAGTTCGATGCGGCGTTCGAGCGGATCCGGCATGCCGGGATCACGTACTACGCCGACCCGCACATGAAGCAGCCGGGCGAGATCAACCACCACCACGGCGGGCGCGGGCTGTACTTCCAGGACCCGGCCGGCCACGGCATGGAGATCATCACCCGTCCCTACGGCAGCCACGCGGCGACACCCCAGCACTGAAGCAGGTACCCGGTAAGCCGCCACCCGGAGGGGGCGGAGCCGTGTGCACCGAACGACCACCCCCGAAGGCTCTGACCCCCGCGGACGTCCAGCTCGCGAGCCGAAGAGCTCATACGTCACGTCGAACGTCCGTCACAATGACCGGCAGCAGCCCGTCGTGCTCCTGCCAGGCAGCGCGGCCGGCTCCCGGCCGGTTTGGCCAGGGCGGACTCCGCACGGCTCGGTGCCGGACGGCACATCACCCGGTCCAAGCGAAGCCGGCCGAGAACCTGCACCGCAGACCGGCCAGCAGATGGGCGACGCGAGCCGTCATAGCTAAGGCTGTGACCGGGACGGTTCACCGTGGTCGGGAGACGGCTCACGGGACGAGCGCGGTCCGCGAGGCAACTGGTATTACTGGTGCATGCAGGAAGAAACCGCGCGGTCCGCGATCGACACGTTCATCTCGGCGTTCAACGCCTCGAACGACAGCTATGTGACTGCGCTGCTCTCCCAGGCCCTCACGTCGGACGTGGTCTTCTGGGGACCGTTGGGCCGCAGTGAGGGGATCGAGGCGGTCGAGCAGTTCGTGCTGGACATCCGGCGCCACCCCGCGGGGACCGGCACGATGGTGCGCTGTTCGGCGGTTGACATGCCGGACGAGTGGGCCCGGTACCAGTGGGTCTTCACGACGCCGGATGGAGGCCCCCGCCTGGCGGGAACGGACGTCGTCCATCTGCGGCGGAGCCTCATCGACCAGGTCATCGTCTTCGCGGGGGAGATCGAGCCGTCCGCCTCCTGAGTCATTCTCCTGTGGCGCCGTCCTTCTCCTGAACCGGCCGTTCGGGGCTCCGGGTCTGCCCAGCCGCGATCATCTTCCAACGCTTCCGTCGTCCGCGCTTGGCCACGAGCGGACCGATGATGCGCTGTGGCTGTGTAAGCCCGCGGTTGGTCAGGCCGCGGTGCTGAGGGGGCGCCCGCCCCAACGCATGACCAGCTTCCCGACCAGGGCGGGCCTGTCACCTGCAACAAACTGTCGATCACCGTTCTCACCATCGCGGGAGACACTGCGAAGCTGCGGCTCTACCCGGCGGAGTAAGGCGGGTGTCGTTTCGACGGCGGGGAGCGAACGAACATCGTCCGCGCTCGATCAGCGGTGATCAGTCGCCTCGGGCCTCGCGGGAGTCCGGCTGCCCGCCTCCGCGGGAGCTTCGGCGGTTATGCCGCTGACGGCCACGCTCGTCCAGTGCACGATCGCGATATGCACGCCAGACGGGATCCGCAAGGTGCTCACCGCGGCCGGTGAGCCAGGGGAGGCGGCCCGCCGGCTCATCGCCCTCGCCAACGACTCCGGCGGCCCCGACAACGTCAGCTGCGTGGTCGCCGACGTCGTGGAGCGCCGGCAGTAGGCAGGGGCGCAGCCCGGTCCGGCCCTCGGCTCAGCGCAAGGCGCGGGAGAACACCCGGCCGGGAGGGCGCTCGGCACCGGGACGTCACCCGTCTGGTGACGGCTGCCGGGCGCGTACCCGGCCCGGAGGCGAGGGTGGAAGCACCATCACTGCCGAGGGAGACGCCATGCTGGTCAAACTTCTGCACGACAACGGACTGCGGTCCACGCACTGCTACGACGCGGGTCTGGCGTCGGTGGGCCTGTCCCTCCTGGCGTGGGCGGTGTCGATGCAGGCCGAAGCCGCGGGTGTGTCCCGGGCGGACCGCTGGGGCATCTTCGTCGGGGAGTGGGCGCCCACCTTCTTCGGCCTCGGGCTCGCCCTCGCGCACCACGAGAGGCACCACGCCGGCTAGCGGGGGCCGGGGGCCGCCGAAAATCCTTTGCCCGGACGGCCGCCGGCAGGGAACATGCCACCCTGTGACCGACGACTCCCCCGCCGCACCCGCGAAGCCGAACGGCGGACGGGCCAGGGCACTGCTGCCGGACCTGACACCGTGGCGCACCTCGCGCGACTTCCGCCTGATGTGGCTCGCCGGGGTGATCACGACCTTCGGCAGTTTCCTGACCGTGGTGGCGCTGCCGGTGCAGGTCAAGGACCTGACCGGTTCCGCCGCCGCGGTCGGCGCGATCGGCGCGGTGGAGCTGGTGCCGCTGATCGTCTTCGGGCTCTACGGCGGTGCGCTCGCCGACGCGATGGACCGCAAGCTGCTGATCAACGCCACCGAGGCGGCGCAGGGCCTGCTGGCCGCCGCACTGCTGGTGAACACGCTGCTGCCGCACCCCGAGGTGTGGCTGCTGTACGTGGTGGCGGCGCTGTCCAGCGCGCTGACCGGGCTCCAGCGGCCGGCGCTGGACGCGATCGTGCAGCGGATCGTGCCGCGCGACCAACTCGCCGCGGCGGCCTCGCTGAACGCGCTGCGCTATCAGGTCGGCGCCATCGCCGGGCCTTCTGTGGCCGGCCTGGTGATCGCCTGGGCCGGCCTGAGCTGGGCGTACACCGCCGACACCGTCACCTTCGCCGTCTCGGTCTGCCTCGGTCTCGGGCTGCGCCGCTCGCCGGCCGCGCACGATGCCGCGCCGCCGTCGCTGCGCGGCATCGCCCAGGGCGCGCGCTACGCCTGGAGCCGCAAGGAGCTGCTGGGCACCTACGCGATCGACATGGCGGCGATGTTCTTCGCCTACCCGGCCGCGATCTTCCCCTTCCTCGCCGACGACCTGCACGCCCGGTGGTCGCTGGGCCTGATGTACGCGGCCGGGTCGGTGGGTTCACTGCTGGTCAGTCTGACCAGCGGCTGGGCGACCCGGGTCCACCGGCACGGGCGGATGGTGGTGCTGGCCGCGGCCGGGTGGGGTGCGGCCATGGTCTTCGCGGGGTGGGCCGGGGAGATCTGGCTGGTGCTGCTGTGCCTGGCCGTGGCGGGCGGACTGGACATGATCAGCGGCATCGGGCGGAGCACGATGTGGAACCAGACGATCCCGGACGAGCTGCGCGGGCGGCTGGCCGGGATCGAGCTGCTCTCGTACTCAGTGGGTCCGCAGCTCGGCCAGGTCCGCTCCGGCGGGGTGGCCGCGCTCACCTCGGCGCGTACCTCGGTGTGGTCCGGCGGCGCGGCCTGTGTGGCGGCGGTGGGCCTGCTGGCGGCGTCGCTGCCCGCGCTGATGGCGTACGACGCGCGGGGCGCCGCACGCGAGCACGAGCAGACCCCTGCCGCCCCGCGCACCGCGGACGGCGTGGAGATCGGCTGACGTCCGGCGCGCCGCCCACGCCGGGCCCCGCGAGGTCCCGGGGCCCGGCGGTCGCGCATCAGCCGACGAGCGCCGCGTACTGGTAGTAGGTGTTGCCGTTCTCGTCACCGGAGTGCGAGCGGCCGACCATGAGTTCGCCGGCGGCGGCCGTGGAGGAACTGCTGCTCTCCCGGTACGGGCCGACGGTGTGCTGGTTCTGCAGGGTCAGTTCCCGGCCCTGATAGGTCAGGTACGCGGTGCGGTACGAGGTGTTGCCGTTCTCGTCGCCGGAGTGCTGGCGCCCGATGATGACTTCGTCCTCGGGCGCGGTGAAGGACGACGTGCTCTCCTTCTGCCCGTTCGTCCACGGTTCCGGATTGACGGTCACCTGATAGCCGTCGATCAGGATCCGGGCACAGTAGTACGTCGTTCCACCATTCTCGTCACCCGAATGGGCACGGCCGATCATCACATAGTTGGTCGGGCATTGGAACGCGGTCCCGTTGGATTCCGTGATCGTCTGCGGAACTCCGGCGATGATCCTGATGACGCCCGTCGGTCCTGCGGGCTTCGCGGTGGCGACACCGGTGCCCAGGGTGGTGACGAGGACGCCGAGCGCGCCGACTGCGGCGGCGCGGCGGCCTATGCGGGGCAGACTGGCCATGACTGTTCCCTTCTCGGACTTACCCGAATGGGGTGGTGCCCCAGAAGGATGGCCAGGCGATGAACTCGTGAACAGGGCTTATCAGGTCGCTTCGACAATACGGACAAGAATGCCCCCATTGTCTCGTTCCCGGCCCGTTGACAAACCAAAATCCGGACCGGTCCACAGCTCATTGCACTCGCTTTACCGCGGAGCAAGAATGCCTCCGGCCCGAAATCCTCTTCTGTGCCGCCGTTCCGCGCCGGCGGGCGTGACGCGATTCCGCCGCCCCCGTACGGAGCGCGGGCGGCCCACCCGCGTTCCGTACGCCCGGGGAGGGGACGCGGTCCGTCACCTTCCCGGTGTGCCGCGGGCGGCCGGCTACGCCCGGGGGCGGGCGGCGGTCACTGGTCCGCCCATTCGTAGGCGCCGGTGGTAGAGCCGCCGTACCAGTAGCCGCCGGTGACGAGGTTCAGGAGGTAGACGTACGCGTAGGCCCGGGTGCGGTACCAGCCGGGTCCGCAGGCCGGGCCGCCGTAGCTCAGCAGGGTCCCGGGGCCGGTGGGTCCCCACTGGTCGCTGCCCGTCGTGCCGTAGGCCCAGTCGGTGCTCAGGCAGGTGATCCAGACCTGGCCGGGTTCGTTCCAGAACTGCAGGTCCAGCCGGCTCCTGGCGCGTACCGCCACGGGGGTGGCGCAGTCCGCCGCGTAGGCGGTGGCGCCGGACGACGCCTGGTCCCCGGACAGGAGGCCGGGGGTGAGGTGGTCGATGTGTGCGTCGGCCTTGACGCAGTAGCTGCTGTTGGCGGCCACGGTGACCTTGCCGGTATCGCTGAACGCCTGCGCCGACTGCGGTACCGCCACCATCAGGATCAGCCCGCACAGGGCCGCTAACGGGCCGAGGAGCAGGGCTCTTCGTCTGGACATGGAGCCTCCGTCATGTCGTGGCCCGGTCGCCGCCCATGGGGCGGGGACCGGGCATCGGTGAGGACAGGGCTCCTGACTACCGCGCGCTCCACCGGGAGGACAAGCGTCGTGACGGGGCTTTACGCGGCAGCCGCGGCCGGCGGGCGGTCCGCGTCACACCGCTCTGCGGTAGAGCCATACGCCCAGCGGCGCGAACACGGCCACGATGCCGGCGTCCCAGGCGAGTGCCTGCCAGACGTCGGCGGTGGCCGGGCCGCCGAGCACCAGGACTCTGACGGCGTCGGCGGTCCTGGACACCGGCTGGTGCACCGCGAACGCCTGGAGCCAGCCCGGCATGGTGGTGACCGGGACGAAGGCCGCGGAGGCGAAGACCAGCGGCGCCAGCACGGGGAAGGCCGCGGCCTGGGCGGTTTCCGGGTCGCCGACCGCCATACCGACCACCGCGAAGATCCACGACATCGCGAAGCCGAAGGCCAGGACCAGCAGCACACCGCCGAGGAAGGACAGCACTCCGGCGTGGATGCGGAAGCCGATGGCGAAGCCGACCCCCGTCATCAGCGCCACGACGAAGACATTGCGTACCAGGTCGGCGACGGTGCGTCCCACCAGGACCGCCGATCTGGCCATCGGCAGCGAGCGGAACCGCTCCATGAGCCCCGTCTGCATGTCGGTGGCCAGGCCGATCGCGGTGTTCATCGACCCGAAGACGGCGGTCTGCACGAAGATGCCGGGGATCAGGAAGTCCACGTAGCTGACCCCGTGCAGCGCCGGGGCGACGACGCCGCCGAAGACGTACCGGAACATCAGCACGAAGACCAGCGGCTGGATGGTGGAGAAGACCAGCAGCCGGGGCACCCGGCGCAGTCCGATGAGGTTCCGCCAGGCGACGGCCAGGCCGTCCTGGGCGGTGCGCACCAGGCGCGGCGCCGCGTGGGTCAGCGACTCCTGGCGCTCCTTGTACGGGGCGGAGGCGGCGCCGGTCATGAGGCGCTTCCGGTCCGCGGGCCGTCCGCGATGGGATCCGCCCCGCCGGAGTGGCCGGTCAGCTGGAGGAAGACGTCGTCGAGGCTGGGCTCCCTGACGGCCACGGTGCCGGGCACCAGGCCGTGCGTCTCCAGCAGCCGCAGCACTTCCAGCAGCGGCCGGGAGCCGTCGCGCGAGGCCAGGCTGACGCCGGGGCCGTCCACGTGCGGTGGCTCCTCGAAGCGGCCCTGGAGCAGATCCGCCGCCTGTTCCGCGCGGTCGGCGCCGGCCATGTCGAGTTCGATGACGGTGTTGCCCAGCCGGGACTTGAGCAGCGCGGGGGTGTCGTCGGCGATGACCTGGCCGTGGTCGATGACGACGACCCGGGAGGCGAGTTGGTCGGCCTCCTCCAGATACTGCGTGGTGAGCAGGACGGTCGTTCCGTCGGCGACCAGCCGGCGGATCAGCTGCCACAGGGCCTTGCGGCTCTGCGGGTCGAGGCCGGTGGTCGGCTCGTCGAGGAAGAGCACCGGCGGGTCGGGGACCAGGGCCGCCGCGACGTCCAGGCGTCTGCGCATCCCGCCGGAGTAGGTGCGCGCGGGGCGGTCGGCGGCGTCGGTCAGCTCGAAGCGTTCCAGCAGCTCGGTGGCCCGCCCGCGTACCCGGGAGCGGCGTACATGGGTGAGGCGCCCGATCAGCCGCAGATTTTCCCGGCCGGTGAGGTTCTTGTCCACCGCCGCGTACTGCCCGGCCAGGCCGATCAGGGCGCGTACGGTGGCGGGCTCGCGGACGACGTCGTGCCCGAGCACCTCGGCGCGGCCGGCGCTCGGCGGCAGGATGGTGGTCAGGATGCGGATGGCGGTGCTCTTGCCCGCGCCGTTCGGCCCCAGCAGGCCCAGGACCGTCCCCGGCTCGACGTCGAAGTCCACCGAGTCCAGTGCGGTCAACTGCCCGAACTGCTTGCTCAGGCCGGAGACGGTGATCGCTGGCCGGTCCACGGAACCACCTCGCTCGCTGCGGCACGCCCCCTGTCCTCCATAGTCACCCGCGGGCCGCCGCGGCGCGCGTCCTCCCGGCGTCATCCCCCCGGGTGTCCGCCCGCCCCGTCCCGCGCCCGGCGGCGCGCGGCGATCGTCAGGCCGAGCCAGCCCGCCCAGCCGATCGGTTGCAGCGCCCAGTAGCTGGCGATCCGGTAGAGGAGCGTCACCGCGATGGCCTGGTCGGCCCGCAGCCCGTAGAGGACCAGGAGCGCGGCGAGGCTGGTCTCGACGATGCCGAGCCCGCCGGGGGTGAGCCGCAGGGCTCCCGTCATCTGGGTGAGCGTGTACGCGACCAGCGTGCCCGGCCAGGGCAGCGTGATGTCCAGGCTCCACGCGCAGGCGGCGAGGCAGGCCGCGTCGAGGATCCAGTTGGCCGCGGCCAGGGTGAACGGCACCAGCCACGGGCGTACGCCCGGCCGCCCGGTCCGCAGCCGGCGGACGAGGTGGGACAGCCCGTCCTCGATCTCCCACATCCGCCGGGATCGGACCCCGAGGCGCCGCCAGAGCCGCCACGCGCGGCGCCGTACCGGCCTGAGCCGCGACGCGGCGGCCCCCGCCGCGGTCAGCAGCACGAGGAAGGCCGCGGGCCACAGCACCGCGGTGCGCACACCGGCGGGCCCCGCCGTACCGCCGGCCAGGACTCCGGCCACCAGCAGGACGACCAGCGCGATACCCGACAGGAGCCCCGCGACCGCGAGGACCGACCCGGCGAGCACCGGCGGCACCCGGCGCCGCCGCATCTGCCCGAACTGCCAGGCGGCGGCGAATGCCGCGCCGCCGGGAAGCGCACCGGCCACCGCGTTGGCCGCCACGATCATGACGCCCACCAGGCCGAGCCCGAGGCGGGCGCCGCCCAACCGCAGCAGCCGCCATTGCAGGGCGGCCAGGCAGGCCAGCGACAGCGCCTCGAAAAAGGCGGCGACGGCCAGCCGCTCCGGCCGGGCGGTCGCGATCAGATGCCGGGCCGAGAGCAGGTCCTGCCGCCGGTCCACCGCGATGAGCACCGCGGCGGCGATCAGCGCCGCCGACACCAGCCACCACACCGGGTGCCGGGCCCGTGTGTGCGGCGGCCCGGCGGGATCCCCGGCGCCGCCCGCCTCGCCCTTTTCGTCCGTGTCGTCCGCCACGCAGGCCACCGTACGGCGAGGCCGCCGCCGACACGGCGAGCCACGGTCGGCGACCGGCTACACGTGGTACGCGACGGTCGTGACGACGATCTTCGGCAGCGGGCGCAGCGCGCGCTGCAAGCGGTTCGCGGTGCGGCTGTGCAGGAAGCGGTGCCGGCGGCGGCGCGTCACGATCTCCGGCACGATGATGGTCAGGGTCAGGCGCGGCTGCTGCTCGTGCAGCGCCTCGATGTAGTTGACCAGCGGCGCCACCGTCGCCCGGTAGGGCGAGACGAGCACCTCCAGGGGCAGGTGGTCGCCCCACACGTGCCAGTACCTCTGGAAGCGGTCGGCCTCGGCCTCACTGGGGCTCAGGTGCAGGGCCAGTACGGGCTGCCGGAGCGAGGCGGCATAGGCGAGGGCGCGCATGCCGGCCAGGTCCAGCGTGGAGATCGGCACGATCGACAGGTGCCGGATCTCCTCGGGGCTCTCCTCGTCCTCCCCGACCGTCCCCCCGGCGTCCGCCTCACCGGCACCATCCCGTTCGGCGCCCTCCTTGCCGGCTTCCTCCGCACCGGCTTCCTCCGCACCGGCTTCCTCCGCGGGCGGCTCCGGCGGGCGCGGCTCGTAGCGGCGGCCGTCGTGCGACATCGGGATCTCGATCGACTGGGGGTGCAGCCGAAGCGCCGCGCGGACCGCCGTGTAGTGCCGGTGGATGCTCATCGTCACCATCAGGAACACCCCCACGGCGATGATCGCCACCCAGGCGCCCTCGGTGAATTTGGTGATCCCCGCCGTGATGAAGACGAGGGCGGACAGCAGGCAGCCGGTGGCGTTGAAGAACAGGCTCTTGCGCCAGTGCCGGTCGCGCAGCCGCCACCAGTGCCGCACCATGCCGGCCTGCGACAGCGTGAAGGCGAGGAACACCCCGACCGCGTACAGCGGGATGAGCGAGGCGGTGTCGCCGCTGAAGGCGACGAAGACCAGGGCGGCGGCCACCGACAGCAGGGTGATCCCGTTGCTGAACGCGAGCCGGTCGCCCAGCCGCAGGAACGCCCGCGGCGCGTGCCCGTCGCGGGCCAGCAGGAAGAGCACCCGGGGGAAGTCGTTGTAGGCGGTGTTCGCGGCCAGCAGCAGGACCGCCGCGGTGGCGGCCTGGGTGAAGACGTACATCGGCCCCGAGCCGAAGCTGCGGTGGGCGAGCTGCGACAGCACGGTCTCGTCGGAGCGGGGCACGACACCGTCGAGGACGACGATGGCCGTGGTCCCCGCGAACATCGTGATCAGCAGGCCGATCATCCAGGTCAGGGTGGTGCGGGCGTTGCGCCATTCCGTCGGCTGGAAGGCGGGCACCGCGTTGGAGATCGCCTCGATGCCGGTCATGGCCGTGGAGCCGGAGGCGAAGGCGCGCATCACCAGGAGGACGCCGACACCCTCGGTGGCGTTCAGGTGCGGGGTCGCCGTCGCGTGGAAGTCCCGCCCGGCGGCGTCGTGGAGGCCCACCGCGATCAGGGCGAACACCGCGACGATGAAGGCGTAGGTCGGGGCGGCGAACAGCGCGCCCGCCTGGCGCAGCCCGCGGAGGTTCCCGACGAGCAGCAGCGCGATCACGCCCGCGCCCATCGGGACGGTGTAGCCGGACACCGACGGCAGCGCGGAGGTGATGGCGGCGACACCCGAGGCGATCGACACCGCGACGGTGAGGATGTAGTCCGTCATCAGCCCGGCGGCGGCCACCAGACCCGGTACGCGGCCGAGGTTGTCGCTCGCCACGATGTACGAGCCGCCGCCGTGCGGATACGCGCGGATCGTCTGCCGGTAGGACACCCCGACCGCGAGCATCAGGAACGCGATCGCCGCCGCGATCGGCGTCGTGTAGTCCAGCCCCGCGGTTCCGGCCAGCACCAGCACGGCCAGCATGGCCTCGGGGCCGTACGCCACCGAGGACAGCGCGTCGGCGGACAGCACCGGCAGCGCCACCAGTTTGCGCATCCGCTCGCGGGTGACCGCGGTGCTCTTGAGCGGCGCCCCGATCACCGCGTGGCGCAGGCGCTGGGCGAGGCGGCTCGCGCCCGCGGCGGGACCCTCGTCGGCCGGCGACGTGCCGGGACCCAGCGGGGCCACGCTGACCATGCGGCCGAAGCGGTCCGGGCCGATGGCCTCGGACGGCGGGAAGGCGCCGAGGTCGGGATCGACCGGCAGCGCGTGCCGCTGCCCGCCGGGACCGCCCGACACCAGCGCCCAGGCCCGCCCGACCTCGCCCAGCACGTGCAGCTGGTCCTCATCGAGGCCGGGCAGCGCCTCCGCGGGGCTGGGAACACCGGGGCCGGCCGCACCGGTCTCACTGTGAGCATCGTTCATGTGACCCAGTGTCATTTATTACCCGCGGTCAGCCCGGGTCCCGCGCGCGCCTCAGGCGGTCAGGATGTGACTCCACGCCCAGTTGCCGTATCCGGAACTCCAGACGGAGGCCGGACTGGTGACTCCGGATGGGCCGCCCGGGAATTCGAACAGGCTGGTCGTGCTGGAGCCGTAGTCGTAGAAGGCCCCGACGTCGGCCTTGCCGTCACCGTTGAAATCGCCCGCCACCGGCTTGGTGTTCGCCCAGGACCAGTTCCCCGAGCCCGAGTTCCACACCGGTACCGGTGCGGCGAAGCCGCCGTCACCGAGGCCGGCGAAGAGCAGCAGGGAGGTGCTGGAGGAACCGTAGTCGTACAGCACCTCGATGTCGGCGCTGCCGTCGCCGTTGAAGTCGCCGGCGAGCTGGTCCGAGCCGCCCCACTCCCAATTGCCCGCGCCGGAGCTCCAGACCGTGGCCGGCGCGGAGAAGCCGCTGCCGGAGGCGGTGAAGGCGATGAGGGCCGTACTGCTGCCTCCGTAGTCGTACATGACCTCGATGTCGGCCCTGCCGTCGCCGTTGAAGTCGCCCGTTACCGGCTTGACGTGCGACCATGCCCAGTTCCCGTAGCCGGAACTCCACGCCTGGACCGGCTCCGCGAAACCGGTGCCGGTGCCGCTGCCGCTGCCGGTCGCGGTCGCGGTCGCGGTCGCGGTCGCGGTGAAGACGAACAGCGACGTCGTGGAACTGCCGTAGTCGTAGAAGACCCCGACGTCGGCCTTGCCGTCACCGTTGAAGTCGCCCGCCACCGGCTTGGTGTTCGCCCAGGACCAGTTCCCCGAGCCGGACGTCCAGACCTGGACCGGCTCTGCGAAGCCGGTGCCGGTGCCGCTGCCGGTCGCGGTGAAGACGAACAGCGACGTCGTGGAACTGCCGTAGTCGTAGAAGACCCCGATATCGGCCTTGCCGTCACCGTTGAAATCGCCCGACACCGGCTTGAGATGCGACCACGCCCAGTTTCCGGCGCCGGAATTCCACACCGGGACAGGGTCCGAGAAGCCGCTGCCCCTACCGTAGAAGACGAACAGCGATGTCGTACTGCCGCCGTAGTCGTAGAAGGCCGCGACGTCGGCCTTGCCGTCACCGTTGAAATCGCCCGACACCTGGGTCGAGTAGTCGGGGATGCCGCGGTTGCCGGCGGGTCCGGCCACCGTCGGGGCGAGGTCGTCGGCATCGGGCACGCCGTCGGCGTCGCTGTCCTGAGGCGGGGTGGCGGTGCCGCCACCGGCGCCGGAATTCACGATGTCCTTGAAGTGGAGGTACTGGTAGGTGCCCGCCGTGACCGTGTGCTCGCCCCACAGGCCGGTGTAGCCGGAGTTGAAGTCCTCGACGGTGACCGTGCCGCCCGCGTTGACCGACTCGACCCAGACGACGTGGCCGACCGTGGCCGACGACATCCGCCAGCCGATCGCGCCGACCGCGGGAGTGGAGTTGACGGCGTAGCCGCGGGCCTGCGCGTCGGCCTTCCACCCCGAGGCGTTGTCGTGGAAGGGCATCTCGAAGCCGTTGACCGAGTGGAGCATCCAGGCGGCGTAGGAGGTGCATTCGCGGTTGTACTCGCCCCAGGAGTCGAATGTCGAGTCCATGGGTGTGGGAGCCGCCCAGTACGCCGGATAGGTGTCGGTGCCCGCGCTCGCCGATGAGGCGGCACCCACCGCCACGGCCAGCATCGCCGCCAGCATTCCCAGCACCGCGGATAAGCGGATGAGGAGCGAGCGTCTGCGTGCGCTCTGCGTTTTCACGAATTCCCCCGATTGTCGTCCGAGCGCGTACTCCCGGGACGGAGTGCTCACTCAGTGTGAAGTCCGTGGGGATGATTCTGCTGTATCACGCGGGCGACGGCGGTGCGTTTGCAGAAATATCACGCTTCTCATGGTCGATCGGGGCGCGGCTCCCCGCGTGCGCGTGCCCGGCCGCGCGGGAGGGCGCGCGGCCGGGCAGCGTGTGGGGGGGTGTGCCCGAGGGTGGTCGCCCGGTCAGAAGCCGGAGTTGCCCGACCCCCGGTTGATCGTGTAGCCACCGGCGTTGTTGAGGCCGCCGGAGGCCGCGCCGCTGACGGTGGTGTTGCTGACCGTCATGCTGCCGGTGACGTTGTTGATGTCGAAGCCGTACGTGCCGGCGCCGGTGATCGTGTCGCGGTCGAAGGTCAGATTGCTGATCGTGTGGCCGAAGCTGAGCAGGACCGCCTGGTAGGAGCTGTCCTTGAGGGTGTTGCCCGTGACGGCTATCGGCTGGGTGATGTCGCCCTGGGCGTCGGCGAAGATCCACAGGGCGCCGATGTCGGAGTTCCAGTTGGAGTGGTGGGAGCCGGCCCGCAGGAGCAGGTTGTTGCGGACGGTGGTGGGGCCGGAGAAGTTCTGGCCGAAGGCGGTGCTGATGGTGATGCCGGAGCCGAAGGCGACGGTGTCGCTGACGGCGTTGTTCTCGATGACGTTGCCTCCGCCGCCGTAGACGCCGATGCCGTTGGCCTGGATCGGGCTCTGCGCGGTGTTGTGGGAGACGGTGCAGTTGGTGACGTTGCCGCCCTCGGTGTCGAGGGCGATGTTGTCGTCGCCGGTGTTGCGTACGTTGGACTGCTCGACCCGGGAGCCGGAGCTGCCGCCGTGGACGTGGATGCCGTCGGCGTAGATGTCGCGGGCCCGTACGCCGGCGACGTCCAGGCCGTTGCCGGGCACCGCCCACAGGCCGACCTTGGCGTGCTCCATCCACACGTTGAGGATCAGCGAGCCGGAGGTGAAGGCGCCTTCGATGGCGGGCGCGCCCTGGTCGTTGTTGCGGAAGGTGTGGTCGCCGAAGACGGACAGGTCGGCGATCTGGTTGCGGCCGCCGGTCGTGTACAGCCCGCCGGCGCCGTTCTCCGCGGTGGACTGGAGGGTGGTGTACCACTGCCCGGCGCCGCGCAGGGAGACGTTGTTCAGGCTGACCCGGCCGGAGATGCCGTAGGTGCCCGCCGGCAGCCACAGGCCCTGGCCGGTGCCGGACACCGCGCCGAGCGCGCTGTTGAGTGCCGCGGTGACGTCGCCGCCGCCGGGGTTCACGCCGTAGGTCGCCGCCGAGACGTAGCCGGCGGGCATCGCGTAGGCCGCGTCCACCAGTTCGGTGTCGATGGTGTCCACGGTGTACGTGCCGCCGGCGGTGCTGTCCTTCTGGAACTTCAGGACCGTGCCGGCCGGCCAGGTCGCGGCGTTCTTGAAGCGGACCTCGTCGTAGAAGTGGTGGCCGGAGCCGTCGCCGGGGTTGTTGGTGTCGTAGTAGCCGCCGCCGTACAGCCAGGAGAACTTGTTGGTCAGGGTGAGGTCGGTGACCTTGGTGCTGCCGGCGTAGAGGGCGAGCGGGGCGGTGGTGGGCGATCCGGAGGCGGTGTCGGGGATCGAGTAGCGCACGACCACGGAGTTGGCCGGCTTGGCGAGGGTGACCTGGACGTACTTGCCGGTGCCGGTGAGCTGGACGGCGCTGCGGCCGGTGGCCTCGGCGCTGAGCGAGGGGTAGGTGCGGCTGACCGGCAGCACGCTGCCGTTGGTGGTGGCGTCGGCAGCGCGGTATTCGGTGTAGGGCACGGTGGCGCCCTGGGCGGCGAGGGCGGTGCCGCCGGTGATGCCCACACCGTCGACGGCGACGTTGCCGGTGTCGCCCGAGTCGTGCTGGAGGCCGATCAGGTTCAGGCCCGAGCGCAGCGTGACGGACTTGGCGAGGGACAGCCAGCCGCTGCCCGCGGGCAGGCTGAGCTGGCCGTTCTTGATGCCGTTGAGGTAGAGCGACAGGGTCTGCGCCGAGCCGGCGGAGTTGGCGTACGCGACGGACACCGCGTAGGTGCCGGCCGACGGTACAGCCGTGTCGATCTGCGTCTGGGCGCCCTGGGCGGTGAAGCCGGTCAGGTAGCCGCTGCCCGCGTAACCGGAGATCGAGGTGGCGACCGAGGGGCCGCCGGTGAAGAAGGCGGTGGCCGCGTCGTACACCTGGCCGCCGCCGGGGGGCGGGCTGGTCGGCGGCGTCGTCGGCGGGGTGGTCGGCGGGGTGGTCGGGGTCGTGGTGCCGACGGTGATGTTGTCGAGGTTGACGTTGCCGTTGTCGGCGCTGTCGAAGCGGTAGGCCACGGTGTTGGCGCCGGCCTTGAGCGTCAGGTTCTGCGAGGCGGCGCCCCAGGTGTTCCAGTCGGCGGTCGCCGGCAGCGAGATCTGGGTGGCCTTCGTGCCGTTGACGTACACCGACAAGGTGCGGGTCGTGGTGGTGCCATTGGCGTAGCGGAGCGTGACCGGGGTGCTGCCGGCGCCCGCCGCGCTCACGGAGAAGGTGGTGGCGGCGTTGCCCTTGTTGCCGTCGGTGTAGCCGCTGACGAAGCCGCTGCCGGTGAAGCCGGTGTGGTCGCCGGCGATGACGGCACCGCCGGACAGCGCGGCGGACTCGGCCTCGTACTGGCCGGCCTGCGGGGCCGCGGCGGCGGCGAGGGTGATGTTGTCGAGGTTGACGTTGCCGCTGTCGGTGCTGTCGAAGCGGTAGGCCACCGTGTCGGCGCCGGACTTGAGGGTGACCGGGGTGGCGAAGGTGCCCCAGGTGTTCCAGTCGGCGGTCGCCGGCAGCGAGATCTGGGTGACCTTGGCGCCGTTGACGTAGACCGAGAGGGTCTGGGCGGCGGTGGTGCCGTTGGCGTAGCGCAGGGTCGAGACATAGCCGCCGGCCGCCGGGGCGGTGACGGCGAAGGTGGTGGCGGCGCTGCCCTTGTCGGTGTCGGTGTAGCCGGCGACGAAGCCGCTGCCGGTGTAGCCGGTGTGCTCGGTGGCGATCACGGCGCCGCCGGACAGGGCCGCCGACTCGGCTTCGTAGACGGTGCCGGCGGTGGACGCCGACGCGCGCAGGGCGGTCCAGCTGACGAGGGCGGCCAGCAGCGCGAGGAGCGCGATGATCGCGGCCGGCGCTGTTCTGGGCAGCCGGGTACCCCGGGGGAATTCGGGCATGAATGGGCTCCGCAGCAGGGAAGGGGGGTGGCCTGAGTGAGCCGCACCGTAGCCCGGCGGTAACTGCTGTGCAATGCGCCGGGAGGCTTCCGCGGAATACCGGCTCCGGAGTACGGAATCCGGGTGCTGCCTGCGACAAGTGCCCTGACCTGTCAGGACGTCGGCTTGCCGGTGGCTCGCGGGCGGACGCGGCTGAATGCGGCGAAACTTTTCGGTCGGTTTCTTGCTCGGCGCTTTCCCTGCGTCCCGGGGGGGGCCGCGGGACGCCGAATCGTATGCCGCTCAGCGTTTGCCGGTGTGGGTGGTGGGGGCGGGTGCGGTGGAGTGGCGGACGACGAGTTCGGGTTCGTGGAGGAGTTCTTTGGGGGTGGGGTTGGTGCCGTTGATCTGGTTGGCGAGGAGGGTGACGGCGGCGCGGGACATGGCTTCGATGGGTTGGCGCAGGGTGGTGAGGGGTGGGTCGGTGTAGTTCATGAAGGCGGAGTCGTCGTAGCCGACGACGGAGAGGTGGTGGGGGACGGTGAGTCCTTGGCGTCGGGCGGCGCGGATGGCGCCGAGGGCGAGGACGTCGCTGCCGCAGATGAGGGCGGTGATGCCGGTGGCGAGGAGTTCGGTGGCGACGGCCTGGCCGCCTTCGAAGGAGAACAGGGCGTGGCCGATGGGGTGGGTGTCGGTGGTGGTGGTGTGTTTGGCCCGGCTCTGGTTGTGGTTGTGGTGGTGGGCGAGGGTGGTGAAGGCGGCGGCTTTGCGGCGGGAGGGGCTGTGGTCGGCGGGTCCGACGAGCAGGCCGATGCGGGTGTGGCCGAGTGAGGTGAGGTGGGCGTAGGCCTGCTGGACCGCGGCCACGTCATCGGTCGACACCTGCGGAAAACCGCCGTGTTCGACAGCGGCGTTGAGCAGCACGACGGGGACGCCGCGCTGGAGCAGGGCCGCGCTCTCGTCGGTGCTGAGCCCGCCGCAGAAGATGACGCCGGAGACCTGCTGGTCGAGCAGCATCGTCACGTACTCGGCCTCGGTGAGCCCGCCCGCGGACCGGGTGCACAGGATCGGGGTGAAGCCGAGTTGCACCAGGGCGCCGCCCGCGACCTCCGCCAGCGCGGGGAAGATCGGGTTCTGCAACTCGGGCACCACCAGGCCCACCAACCGGGCGCGTACGCCCCGCAGTTGGGTGGGGCGTTCGTAGCCCAGCACATCGAGGGCGGTCAGCACCGCCTGCCGGGTGCTGTCCGACACTCCGGGCTTGCCGTTGAGCACCCGGCTCACCGTCGCCTCGCTGACCCCGACTTTCTGGGCCACCTGCACGAGTTTGCGTACCATGAACGCACTATATCCGCGGTCGGCTGTTGATTTTCTGCGTTTCACTTGCATGCCTTACGCATTACATCGACAGCCTCGTGTGTTTTTTGCGTAAATGTGTTTACGTATTGCGTGCCTGGTGAGAGCGACGTAGCTTGTGCGTCACCTCGGGGAGCGGCCGCCCCCTCCACCCCCCTCATGACCAGGGACGATTCATGACCGGTTTCCCGGCGGGCAGCAGAGCCCGCATCGCCCTCGCCGTCACCGCAGCGGCGGGGCTCACCCTCGCACTGAGCGGCTGCGGCAGCTCCTCCGGCTCGTCCACCTCGTCCGACGGCGTCGTCACCATCACGGTGAACGACATGCCCGCCAAGACCGACCCGGTGAACCGGAAGATCTTCCTGGAGGACGTGTCCGCCTTCGAGAAGCTGCACCCGAAGATCAAAGTGGTGCCGCACGAGGGCCAGATGGACCCGCAGACCTTCTCCACGAAGCTGGCCGGCGGCCAGTTGGAGAACGCCTTCTACGTGTACTACACCGACCCGGCCGGACTGATCGCCAAGCACCAGGCGGCCGACATCACCCCGTACCTGTCGCAGTTCCCGGCCGCGAGCCAGGTCAAGCCGCAGCTGCGCAAGGTGTTCCAGGACGCGAAGGGCCACACCTACGGCCTGCCCGAGGGCAATTACTCGATGGGGCTGGTCTACAACCGCACGCTGTTCCAGCAGGCCGGGCTCGACCCGGACAAGCCGCCGACGACCTGGGACGAGGTCCGCGCCGACGCCAAGAAGATCGTAGCCCTCGGCCACGGCACCGTGGGCTACGGCGACTACAGCAAGTCCAACACCGGCGGCTGGCACTTCACCGCCGAGATGTACTCGCGCGGCGGCGACGTCGCCAAGCAGCAGTCCGACGGCACCTGGAAGGCCGACTTCGACAACGCCACCGGGAAGGCGGTCCTCCAGCAGCTGCACGACATGCGGTGGACCGACAACTCGATGGGCGAGCGCCAGCTCCTGGAGTGGGCGGACCTGCTCCAGATGATGGGCGCGGGCAAGCTCGGCATGTACCTCGCCACCTCGGACAACATCCCCAGCATCGTCGCGCAGTACAAGGGCGACCCCAAGGAGTACGGCCAGGGCCCGATCCCCGGCGGCCAGGGCACCCTGGCCGGCGGCGGCGGGTTCATGTTCAACCCCAAGGACACCCCCGAGCAGATCAAGGCCGCCATGGCCTGGGTGATGTTCAAGTACGAGAACCCCGACCGCATCGCGCTGGGCTCCCAGCGCGCGTCCGCGGCCAAGCAGCCGGTCGGCCTGCCCGAGCCCAACCTGTGGACCGGCGCCGCCGCGCAGGCCAAGGCAGCCGCCGACGCCAAGTACGCCAACGTGCCGGTGAGCAACTACGCGCCCTTCCAGCAGACCATCGCCGGCATCCCGCTGGTGCTCGAACCGCCGAAGGCCCAGCAGATCTACGCCGTGCTGGACACCGCCATGGCCACGGTCCTCACCCGGAAGGACGCCGACATCGACTCCCTGCTGTCGGACGCGTCCAAGCAGGTCGATTCCCTGCTCGCGGCCCAGTAGACCGCGCGCACCCGGAAGACCGACCCGCACTGTCCGCGGGCCCCGCCGAGCCCCGACCGGCGCGGCCCGCGGACGCCGACGAAGGAGTTCTCATGGCCACCTCCCTGGCCCCGCACCGCCCCGGCCCTCCGGCGGCCCCCTCCCACGGCCGCACCGGGGCACTCACCGCGCGGCACGCCCGGCTGCGCCGCCGGCTCGCCGACAACGCGCTGGCGTACGGCTTCATGGCGGCCGGCATCGTGTGCTTCGCGGTGTTCTCCTGGTATCCGCTGGTCCGGGGCATCATGCTGAGCTTCCAGCAGGACAACCTGATCACCGCGCCGCAGTGGGTGGGCCTGGACAACTACCACCACCTCTTCGACGACCCGCTGTTCTGGACCGCGTGGAAGAACACCGCGGAATTCACCGGCCTGGCGCTGCTGCTCGGCTACGCGGTGCCCTTCGTCATCGCGGTGCTGCTCAACGAACTGCGGCACTTCACGGCGTACTTCCGCATCGCGGTCTACCTGCCGGTGATGCTGCCGCCGATCGTCAGCGTCATGCTCTGGCAGTTCTTCTACGACCCCGGCGGCGGCCTGTTCAACACCGCGCTGCGCGGCGCGCACCTGCCCACCTCGCAGTGGATCCAGTCGCCGGACACCGCGATGATCTCGCTGGTGCTGGTGTCCACCTGGGCCAACATGGGCGGCGCGACGCTGATGTACCTGGCCGCGCTCCAGGCCATCCCCGGCGAGCTGTTCGAGGCGGCCGAGCTGGACGGCGCCGGCCTCTGGGCGCGGCTGCGGTACGTGACCCTCCCGCAGATGCGCTTCATCATGCTCGTCCTGCTGCTGCTCCAGATCATCTCCACCATGCAGGTCTTCATCGAGCCCTTCCAGCTCACCGGCTTCACCGATCCGTCGACCATCACCGTGATGACGCTGATCTACCGCTACGCCTTCGCCGTCAACAACGACTTCGGACTGGCCGCGTCGATGAGCGTGCTGCTGTTCGCCGTCCTCGGGGTGTTCGCCGCGCTGTATCTGCGGCTGACCCGGGAAACGGACTGAGGAACACGAGGGAACACGACCATGACCACACGCGCCTCCGCCTCCCCGGCGACCCGCAGTCTGATCTCCGACCAGGAGCTGGCCCGGCCCCGCTACCGCGCCGCGTACTTCACGGTGCTCACCGTCACGACCGTGCTGTTCGCCGCCGCCTTCCTCTTCCCCCTGTACTGGATGGCGAGTTCGGCGCTGGAGACCCCGCGCGAATTCGCCGCGCAGACCCCGACGCTGCTGCCGAAGTCCGTGCACGTGGCCGCGTACCGCGACGCGTGGAGCCAGATGGACATCGCGCACTTCTTCCTCAACACCGTCTGGTACGCGGCCGGCGGGTGGCTGATCCAGATCTCGGTGGACGTGTGCGCCGCCTACGCGCTGTCCAAACTGCGGCCGGCGTTCGGCAAGGCGATCTTCGCGGGGATGCTCGCCAGTCTGATGCTGCCCTCCGCGGCGCTGCTGGTGCCCGCCTACCTGACCGTCTCCGACCTGCCCCTGGTCCACCTCAACCTGCTGAACACGCCCTGGGCGCTGTGGCTGCCCGGTGCGGCCAACGCCTTCAACATCTACGTGCTGCGGCGCTTCTTCGACCAGATCCCCGGCGAACTCCTCGACGCCGCCAGCATCGACGGCGCCTCCCGGCTGCAAACGCTGCTGCGCGTGGTGCTTCCGCTGTCGCGGTCGGTGCTCGCGGTGATCTCCATCTTCGCGGTCGTCGGGATGTGGAAGGACTTCCTGTGGCCGCTGCTGGTGCTCCAGGACCCGGACAAGCAGACGCTGTCGGTGGCGCTGCACCGGCTGTCCACGTCCACCACGCAGGTGCCGCCGACCGAGATGATCGCGGGGCTCTCGATCGCGGCGGTGCCGATGATCGTGCTGTTCCTGTTCTTCCAGCGGCACATCCTCGGCGGATTGTCCGCCGGAGCGCTCAAGGGCTGACCCGGGCCGGCCGCTGACCCGGCCCGGCCACCGGCCCGGGCCGGCCGCTGAGGCGGCGCGCCTGTCCCGTACCCCCTCCCGGCCGCTCCCCCGCGGTCCCCCGGCCGCCGGACGCTGCCTCCGCACGCCCACTGTTCGCGCACTTTGCCCCGATATCACCACCCCCTCACTGAAGGAGCCCGCCCCCGTGGCCGATCAGACCGTCGCAGCCGAGTCCGTCCAGTGGTGGCGTGACGCCGTCATCTACCAGGTCTACCCGCGTTCCTTCGCCGACGGCGACGGCGACGGCATCGGCGACCTGACCGGCATCCGCGACCGCCTGCCCTACCTGGCCGAACTCGGCGTGGACGCCCTGTGGTTCACCCCCTGGTACGCCTCGCCGCAGGCCGACGCCGGATACGACGTCGCCGACTACCGCCGCATCGACCCGGCCTTCGGCAGCCTGGAACAGGCCGAGGCCCTGATCACCGACGCCCACGCGCTCGGTCTGAGGATCATCGTCGACGTCGTCCCGAACCATGTCTCGGACCGGCACGCCTGGTTCCAGGAGGCCAAGGCCGCAGGTCCCGGCGCCGAGGCCCGCGACCTGTTCTGGTTCCGGCCAGGACGCGGTACGGACGGCGAACTGCCGCCCAACGACTGGCAGTCCGTCTTCGGCGGACCGGCCTGGAGCCGTACCGCCAACCCGGACGGCACGCCCGGCGAGTGGTACCTGCACCTCTTCGCGCCCGAACAGCCCGACCTGAACTGGAACAACTCCAAGGTCCGCGAGGAGCACGAGAGCGTGCTGCGCTTCTGGTTCGACCGCGGGGCCGACGGGGTGCGGATCGACTCCGCGACGATGCCCGCCAAGGACCCCGCGCTGCCGGACTTCGACCCCGACACGCCGCCGGTGCCGCACCCGTACATCGACCGGGACGACGTACACGACATCTACCGCGCCTGGCGGACCCTCGCCGACGGCTACGAGGAGCCGCGCGCGCTGATCGGCGAGGTGTGGCTGGCCGACCCGGAGCGGTTCGCCCACTACCTGCGGGCCGACGAGATGCACAGCGCCTTCAACTTCGACTACCTCAACTGCCCCTGGGACGCGGCGGCGCTGCGCCGGGTCATCGACGCGACGCTGGCCGCGCACGCGTCGGTCGGCGCCCCGGCCACCTGGGTGCTGTCCAACCACGACGTCACGCGGCACGTCACCCGTTACGGCCGTGCCGACACCTCCTTCGGGCTGTCCCTGCGCCAGCACAAGACCCCGACCGACCTGGAGCTGGGCGCCCGCAGGGCGCGGGCCGCACTGCTGCTCAACCTCGCGCTGCCCGGTGGCTGCTACCTCTACCAGGGCGAGGAGCTGGGCCTGTGGGAGGTCGAGGACATCCCCGGCGAGCTGCGCCAGGACCCGATCTTCCACCGCACCGGGGGCACCGACATCGGCCGTGACGGCTGCCGGGTGCCGCTGCCCTGGTCCGGCGACCAGCCGCCGTTCGGTTTCAGCCCGGAGGGCGCAGCCGCCCCGCCGTGGCTCCCGCAGCCCGAGCAGTGGGCCGCGCACACCGTGCAGGCCCAGGACGGCAGGCCCGGCTCGATGCTGACCTTCTACCGGGCGGCCCTGCGGCTGCGCCGCGGCGAGCGGGGGCTGCGCGGCGCGGACTTCCGCTGGCTGCCGGGACATACTCCCGGCGTCCTGGGCTTCGCCCGCGGCGACGGCTTCTTCTGCCTGGCGAACCTCTCGGGCGCTACGGTGCCGCTGCCCGCGGACGCCGACGTCGTCCTGTCCAGCGCTCCCGGCTTCGACCCGGCGGACCCCGGCGCGGCGGGATCAGGCGCCGGGGAGCTGCCGACCGACACGACCGTATGGCTGCGGCAGCGCTGACCGGCGCTCGGGCCTCGACGAAGAAAGCGGACATCGCGTCATGACTCGGAGACTGGCGGAAGTGGCCAAGCGGGTGGGCGTCAGCGAGGCGACGGTGAGCCGCGTGCTGAACGGCAAGCCCGGAGTGTCGGACAGCACCCGGCAGGCGGTGCTGACCGCCCTCGATGTGCTGGGCTACGAACGCCCCACCCAACTCCGGGGCGTACGGGCGCGATTGGTGGGCCTGGTGCTGCCCGAACTGCAGAACCCGATCTTCCCCGCACTGGCGGAGGTCGCGGGCGGCGCCCTGGTCCAGCTCGGCTTCACGCCCGTGCTCTGCACCCGCACCGCGGGCGGGCTCACCGAGGCCGAGTACGTGACGATGCTGCTCGACCAGCAGGTCTCCGGCGTCATCTTCTGCGGCGGACTGAGCGCCGACGAATACCGGGCCCTGCTCCAGCGGGGCCTGCCCGTCGTCCTGCTCAACGCCGCGATCGACTACGCCGCGATCCAGGCGGAGCGGCAGCTCGACCGCCGGCCGGACCGGCCGGGCCCGGCCGACCGGCGGCCCGACCGGATCGCGGAACACCGTCAGGACCGCCACGCGGTCCGTGCCGCGGAGCATCACCAGGACCGGCTCGGTCCCCGCACGCTCGGTTTTCCGCAGGTGTCGACCGATGACGTGGCCGCGGTCCAGCAGGCCTACGCCCACCTCACCTCACTCGGCCACACCCGCATCGGCCTGCTCGTCGGACCCGCCGACCACAGCCCCTCCCGCCGCAAAGCCGCCGCCTTCACCACCCTCGCCCATCACCACAACCACAACCAGAGCCGGGCCAAACACACCACCACCGACACCCACCCCATCGGCCACGCCCTGTTCTCCTTCGAAGGCGGCCAGGCCGTCGCCACCGAACTCCTCGCCACCGGCATCACCGCCCTCATCTGCGGCAGCGACGTCCTCGCCCTCGGCGCCATCCGCGCCGCCCGACGCCAAGGACTCACCGTCCCCCACCACCTCTCCGTCGTCGGCTACGACGACTCCGCCTTCATGAACTACACCGACCCACCCCTCACCACCCTGCGCCAACCCATCGAAGCCATGTCCCGCGCCGCCGTCACCCTCCTCGCCAACCAGATCAACGGCACCAACCCCACCCCCAAAGAACTCCTCCACGAACCCGAACTCGTCGTCCGCCACTCCACCGCACCCGCCCCCACCACCCACACCGCCCCCGGCGGCCTGCGCGCGGTCGGCAGCAACTGAGCGGTGGGAAGCCGGTGAAGGGACGACTCGGGGCCGTCCGCGGGTGGCGTGCGGACGGCCCCGACGAGGTGCTGTGTCCGGTCAGGCGGGGAGGTGCCAGAGCTGCCAGGCGTTGGTGTTGCGGTCCCAGATCTGCAAGCGGGTGCCGTTGGCGGTGCTTCCACCGGGTACGTCGAGGTAGCGGCCCGACTGCGGGTTCCTCAGATGCCCGTCCGACTCCGCCACCCACTGCTGAGCGCCCGAACCGTTGCAGTCCCAGAGCTGGAGCACGGTGCCGTTCGCCGTGCCCTGACCGGTCACATCCAGGCACTTGCCCAGCGCCCGGACCGTACCGTCGGAACCCACCGTCCACGACTGCGCACTCGTACCGTTGCAGTCGTACACCTGAACCGCCGTACCGTTCGCGGTCCCACCGGACGCCACGTCCACGCACTTACCCCCCACACCCGTCACCGCACCCGTGCGCGAACCGCCCGGCGGAGTCGTCGGCGGCGTCGTCGGACTGCCGGTGGGGACGCTGAACTGGCCCTGGCTCAGCACCCGGGAGGAGTTGAACGTCGCCTGCACGGCGGCGTTGTTGTTGTACGACGGGTTGGTGAGGTAGTCGGCCCAGATCATGAACCAGGTCCACAGCGGCTGCGCGGCCAGCTGCGACGCACTCGGCACGGTCCCGACCTCGGCGAGCGAGACGGGCTTGCCGTGCGCGACGTTGACGATCGCCTGGTACCACTCACTGCTGGGCCAGTTGTGCACCCAGGGGTCGAGGCTCGCCACATCGACGTCACTGTCGCCCGGGTAGTAGGAGGCGACGTTGGCGGCGCCGCCGTCGATGTCCTTGACGTTCCACACCCAGATGATGTTGGTCAGGCCCTTGGACTCCAGGTAGTCGTGGGTGATCTGGAACAGCTTCGCGCTGCCGCTCGCCCCGGAGCGCCCGCCCCACCACGCCCAGCCCTCGTTCATCTCGTGCAGCGGCCGGAACAGCACGGGCACACCCGCGTCCTTGAGCTGCTGGAAGTACGGGACGGCGGTGTCGAGTTTGCGCTTGTAGTCGGTGTTGAGCGTGCTGCCGTCGGTGATGAGCTGCTGCCACTCGGGGTCCGACAGGTGGCTGCCCTTGATCGGGTTCGGGCCGCTGTCGAAGTCGCAGGTGTCGACGTCGGGACGGCACATGTGCCAGGTGAGATTGACCAGGGAGCCGTTGGCCCACTCGGTCTTCGCCTGGTTGATCATCGTCTGCCGGCTGGCGATGTCCGTTGCGGTGAAGCCCAGTTCACCGCCCCACAGGCCGGGCCACTTGCCGGTGACGGAGTGCGCCTGCGCGGTGTACTGCGACGGATTGCTCAGCGGTTCCTTGTTGTGCACTCCGCTGATGACGTGGTTGCCGCTGATCTGGTGCAGGTAGCCGACAACGGCGTCGGGCGTCGAGGCGCCGGTCGCGGACGCCTGCGACGGGGAGGTGGCCAGCCACGCGACGGCGGCCAGCGGCAGCGCGGCGATGACGGCCGCGGTCCTGCGGGTGAGGATCTTCGGTCTCATGTGAACCCTCTCATGAACGTCATGGGGGTGGAACGTTGCATGTCGTGCGGTTCCGGCCGGGACCGCACGGGACCGTGGAGAACACTTGGGGCACGGATGAACCGACGCCAGGAAGCTAGAACCCTGTCCTGACCCTGTCAATGGTTCGGACCAGCCGGAGGTAGAACGTGCCAGTTAACGGGGTAGGTTCAGCCGGCCATGTCCAGGTATGGACCAAACCCCCCGGCCGGCACACGAGACCGGGCGTCCGCCCATCGCGATGGCCGGGGAACGCCGAGTCGTGAAGAGGGGACCTGGTCGGCCCGGTTCTCGTCAACCGGGGGTCGCGCTCGGTCGTCGGCGTAGGGTCGGCGCCATACGCAGGATTGCCGAAGCCCTCGTTCGGGCGCCGAGGAGCCGTCGATGGTGGAGCAGGATCTGCTGCGTGCCGCACGCCTGACTGGTTACGGGAGCGTGAGCACCCGGCTCTCCTTGCTGAGCGACCACCGGCTCGGGGAGGTCGTGGCCGCCGCCACGCCGCTCGGGTCGGGGATCGGCGGCAGGTCGGCAGAGCTGGACGTCGACGGAACGCGCGTCTTCGTCAAGCGGATCCCTCTGACGGACACCGAATTGCGCCCGGAGAACGCGCGGTCGACGGCGAACGTCTTCAAACTGCCGCTGTTCTACCAGTACGGGGTGGGCTCGGCCGGGTTCGGTGCCTGGCGGGAGCTTGCCGTGCACACCATGACCACGAACTGGGTTCTCGGCGACGAGTACGCGGGATTCCCCCTGATGTACCACTGGCGGGTACTGCCGGACTCCCCTCCCGAGGGATTCACCAACGACTTCGGAGGCCTGGAGGGGGCCGTCGCGCACTGGGAGGGATCACCCGCTGTTCGTGACCGGCTGGAGGCGATCGGCCGGTCCTCGTCCAGCCTGGTGCTCTTCCTGGAGCACGTACCGCACACACTCGCCGGATGGCTGGCCGACCACCGCGAGGCGGCCGTGCCGGAGGACGGGGACGGCTCGCCCTTCGGCTGGGTGGAGGAGGCTCTGACGGGCGGAGCCGCCTTCATGAGGTCTCGCGGGCTCGTCCACTTCGACGCCCACTTCGCCAACATCCTGACCGACGGCCGCCGGCTCTACTTCGCTGACTTCGGACTTGCCCTGAGTTCCCGCTTCGACCTTTCGGCGGACGAGTCCGGCTTCCTCTCGGACCACCTCGCCTACGACCACTGCTACAGCGCGAGCCACTTGCTCCGGTACCACGTGCTCGACGGCGTACGCGGCGACACGGAACGGGAGGTCTTCCTGGGCGACTGGATCGCAGGCCGGCGGCCCGGCGGCATCCCGCCCGGGATCACGGCCATCATCGACCGGCACGCGCGCCCTACCGTCGTCCTGGACTCCTTCTTCCGCCGCCTGCTCGACGAGAGCAAGAAGACGGCGTTTCCGGCCGCGGAGATCGAGCGGCACCTGGGGGCCGGAGCCACGGCTTCGAGCAGGTCCGCCCCCGCGCCCGGGCTGTCCGCCCGTACGGGATCGGCTGCCACGACCCGGCGGTAGCTGCGGCCTAGCCCCGCGGCGGCGGCGCGGTGGAGCCGCGCGGCACCAGGCTCGGCACCTGCGCGGCGTGCGAGCGGGCCTCGCGGCGCGCCATGACCTCGAACAGCGTCTCGGTCACGTCGGCGCCGAAGGAGAAGATGTCGTGCCGCATCGCCGAGAGCATCGGCCGGGTGAGCTGGCACAGCTGGGAGTCGTCCCAGGCCAGCAGGGACAGGTCCCGTGGAACGGACAGCCCGAATTCCGCGGCGACGCCGAGCGCGGTGACGGCCATGATGTCGTTGTCGAAGACGATCGCGGTGGGCCGCTCGGCGGACAGCAGCAGCGTACGGCAGGCCCGGCTGCCCTGGTCGGCGGAGAAGTCCGCGACCACGGTCTGTGCCTGGAGGCCCAGTTCGGCGCTGACCTCGGTGAAGGCCCTGGTGCGGATCGCGCTGTGGCCGAGGTCGGCGGGACCGCTGACCCGGGCGATCCGGCGGTGGCCCAGCGCGGCCAGGTAGCGGACCGCCTCCGTGGTGGCGGCGGCGTCGTCCGTCCACACCGAGGTGAAGGGGCCGGCGAGCGAGGGGTGGCCGACGACCACGGCGGGCAGTCCGATGGCGGACAGCGCCGGGATACGCGGGTCGTCCACCTGCAGGTCGACCAGGATGCTGCCGTTGACCCGGTTGCCCTGCCACCACTCGCGGTGGACCTCGATCTCGTCCGCGGACTCGACCAGCCGCAGCAGCAGCGAGCAGGAGTGCCGCCCCAGGACGCTCTCGATGCCGGAGATGAACTCCATGTAGAACGGTTCGAGCCCGAGCATCCGGGCCGGCCGGGCGATGGCGAGGCCCACGGTGTGCACCGCGCGGCCGGAAAGCGACTGCGCCGCCTGGTTCGGACTCCAGCCCAGGTCCCTGGCGGCCTGGAGGATGCGCGCCTTGGTGGTGGACGAGACGCCGGGCTTGTTGTGGACGGCGATGGTCACCGCGGACGGTGACACCCCCGCGAGCCGGGCGACATCCTTGATCGTGGCCTTGCGCTCGCCGCCGGCGGCTGTCGTCTGCCCCACCAGGATGTCCGCCTTCGTGTCGTGATCATGCGCCAGGCCCGGCGGTCCGGCGGTAGAGCGCACCAGTGCCGCGGCCCCCGCCAACCTGCAAGTGCCTCATCGTAATCGATACCGCCAGCCCCGCCATGGCCGGCGACGCCACTCGGTGCCCCCGCGCCCGCGACGCCACGGGGCGCCCCGGCGACGCGACCCGCACGGCCCATGACACCCAGCGCAGTCGGCGACTCAAACGTTTTACCACCGCGTCGCCCGCCCCGGGGCCGCACGCCAGCGATGCACCCGCCCAGGCCTCGGTCTGTCCTCGGTTGCTCGTGGCAACGGACGTTCCCAAGAGGAGTGGACGGCCTTCGAATGGTGAGCGCCGGTTGAGCGTCGGAGTCGGGCAGAGCGTGATCACCGAACTCCGTATGCGCCTGTTCACCCACCTCCAGGCGCAGAGCGTGGCCTTCCACGGCGAGCACGCCTCCGGCACGCTGGCCTCCCGGGCGTCCAGTGACGTCGAGGCCGTCCGCGAGCTCTTCGAGAACGGGATCGATCGGATCATCACCGCGGCGGTGTCTCTGATCTACGTCCCCTGCGTCCTGCTGGTGCTCGACTGGCGGCTCGGCGCCGCCGCGCTGGCCGCGATGGCACCGGTCTGCTGGACCATGCACGCCTTCCGCAGACGCTCCCTCGACGTGTATCACCGGCGCTCGGCAGCGGCCGGCGCGGCGGCGGGCGACATGAGCGAGACCTTCGCCGGCATCCGCACCGTCCGGGCGTTCGGCCGCGAGGACATCAACGAGCGCCGGTTCGCACGGCTCAACCGACGGCACCGGAAGGAGAACCGGCAGGCCGAGCTGGAGATGGCACGTTACGTGACCTCCTCGCGTCTCGTTGCCAACACCGCTGTGGCGGGACTCGTGTTGTGGGGCGGTTACCGTGTGGCCCCCGGCACGCTGGAGTTGGGCACCTACGCCGGGTTCGTGCTGTACCGGGAGGACGTCTCCTTCGCCTACCCCGGCGGGCACGAGGTGCTGCGCGGCTTCGCACTCGACATCCCCGCCGGCCAGACGGTCGCGCTGATCGGCCCCTCGGGCGGCGGAAAGTCCACGCTGGCCGGGCTGCTGGCACGGTTCCACGATCCGACCCGCGGCCGTGTCCTCCTCGACGGCGTCGATCTGCGGTCCCTCGCGACGGCGGAGCTGCGCCACGGGGTGGTCATGGTCCCCCAGGAGGGCTTCCTCTTCTCCGGCAGCGTCGCCGAGAACATCGCCATGGCGCGTCCGGACGCCACGCCCGACGAGATCCGGCAGGCCGCCGAGGCGACCGGGGCCCATCGGTTCATCTCCGCGCTCCAGGACGGCTACCGGACCGAGGTCGGTGACCGCGGTGGCCGCTTCTCGTCGGGCCAGCGGCAACTGATCGCTCTGGCCCGCGTCTTCCTGGTGAACCCCTCCGTCATCGTGCTGGACGAGGCCACCGCAGTCATCGACATTCCGAGCGAGCGCGCGGTGCTGAACGCGATGCGCACGGTCTTCCGGAAGCGGACGGCGCTCGTCATCGCCCACCGGCTCTCGACCGTCCACGTCGCCGACCGCGTACTGGTGCTGGCCGACGGCCGCGTCATCGAGGACTGCGCCCCGGCCGATCTGGGCAGCGGGAGAGGCGCCGCCGACCCGTGCGAGCCCCCACGCCCCGGCGTCGCGGGACCCCCGGCATGCTGATGTCCCGCATCCGACATCCGACAGGAGCCAGCCGTGGTGACCCTGCACACCCCTTTCGGCACCGTTCGCGGCCGGACCGTGCCCGGGCCGTTCGGCGACGCCGAGGAGTTCCTCGGCATCCCGTACGCCGAAAGCGCCGGCCGCTTCCGGGCGCCGGGGCCGCCGCCGCGCTGGACGGGCGAACTCGACGCGCGCGCCTACGGACCGGCGTGCCCGCAGACGCCGGTCGGCGCGGCCGGGCTGCGGACGGACGAGCACCGGTGCCTGAACCTGAGCGTGTGGCGGCCGGCCGGCCGCACCGGTCCGCTGCCGGTCATGGTGTGGATCCACGGCGGCGCCCACCTCTACGGGCACCACGCCAACCCGGTCACCGCCGGCGCCCGCCTCGCGGCGCGGTACGGCGTCGTGGTGGCCGCCCCCAACTACCGCCTCGGGGCGCTCGGCTACCTCTCGCTCGACCACCTGCTCGGCCCCGGCTACGCCGACGCCGCGAACGCGGCGCTGCTCGACCTGGTGGCGGCCCTGGAGTGGGTGCGGCAGGCCGCGCCCGCCTTCGGCGGCGACCCCGGCAACACGACCGTGTTCGGGCAGTCCGCCGGTGGCGCGAGTGTCGCCGCGCTGCTGGCGATGCCCCGCGCCGAGGGGCTGTTCCGGCGGGCGATCATCGAGAGCGGCACCGGCGACCGCGCCCAGGACGCGGACCACGGCCGGCGGCGCACCGCCGAACTGCTGGAATTGTGCGGTCTCGACGCCTCGCGGGCGGACGCGCTGCTGACGCTGCCGACCGCGCGCCTGATACGGGCGCAGGAGGCGCTGATACGCCGCCGCAGCAGCCGGCGCCCCAACCTGGACATCGCCTTCCAACCCTCCCTGGACCCGGGGCTGTTGCCGGCCGTGCCGGTCGACGCGGTCGCCGCGGGCAGTTCCTCGGACGTCGACCTGATCATCGGCACGAACCTCAACGACGCCTCCGGGTATGTCCCGTTGGACACTCCGGACGCCGACGTCGACACCGCGGTGCCCGCTCGGCTGGCGGGTGCCGACTTCCCGCACGTGGCCGATCTGGCGGCGCGGCTGCCCGAACGGCTCGCCGCCGTCATGGGCCGCCCGCCCCGCGCGGCCGAGGTCGTCGAGGCCTACCTCGCCGAGCAGATCTACCGCGAGCCGTCCCAGCGGCTGCTGGACGCCCGCCGTACGGCCCGCGGCCGCACGTACGCGTACCTCTTCACCTGGAGCGCCCCGCACACCCGGGCGGGGCGCGGCTCTTCGCACACCCTGGAGATCCCGTTCGTCTTCCAGACCCAGGACACCCCGCGGGCCCGCGTCGAGGTGGGAAAGGCAGCGCCCGCCGCGCTCGCCGACGCCCTCGGCGCGTACTGGACGAGCTTCGCCCGCACCGGTGTGCCCGAGGGGCACGGCCTGCCGGTGTGGCGGCCGTACGCCGTGCCGGAGCGGACCACCGCCGTCCTCGACACTCCGGTCCTGATGGCCGCCGACCCGCGGCGGCCGGTGCGCGAGCTGCTGGCGCGGGCGTGAGCAGCTCGCGCACCGGCGTGACGAACATAAAACGTTCGAGAAACCTCGCTGCGCCGAATGGCGCTCCTCGGGCCACCGATCCCGGAGTGGCACAGGAACGGCACAGGAACGCGCAGCCTCCGGCGGGTAGATCCGCGAGCGGAACCCACACATCCGCGCACAAACAACCGTACTTGAACGGTCTATGGACAGCGCTTGCCCCGGGGGTCTACTGTGACGGCGCGCCACCTTCGGCCCGTACGACGGCGGGAACGGCGTTCACCTGGTCCCCCGCGGACGCCCTCCGCCCACCCGGCTCGCGCACGCCCGCCGCCTGCTCGTGTTCTTGCGAACGGAGAACAGCCCCATGCTCAAGCACTCCCGCGAGGTGACCGGCGGCCCCGGCGACGGGGCCGGGACCCTGCTGGCCGGTGTCGACATCGGCGGCACCAAGATCGCCGGGGCCGTGGTCGACCGCGAGGGCGGCGTCGTGCACCGGGTCCAGCGGCCGACGCCCGCCGGCAGCGGGCCGGAGGAGACGTTCGAGGCCGTGGCGTCGGTGCTGGAGTCGCTGGCCGCCCACCCCGGCTGGCAGCGCGTGGCCGCGGTGGGGATCGCCAGCGCCGGCCCCGTCGATGTGGAGCGCGGCACGGTGAGCCCGGTCAACATCGCCGCGTGGCGCGGCTTCCCGGTTGTCGAACGGACCCGGGCGCTGCCGGCCGCGGCCGGGCTGCCGGTCGTGCTGTGCGGCGACGCCGTGGCGATGACGGCGGCCGAGCACTGGGTCGGCGCCGCCCGCGGCTGCCGGGACGCGCTGTGCATGGTGGTGTCCACCGGGGTCGGGGCGGGGCTGGTCATGGACGGCGTGGTCCGCAGCGGTCCCACCGGAAACGCGGGGCACCTGGGACACATCACCGTCGACCTGCGGGGCGAGCCGTGCGCGTGCGGGTCGCGCGGCTGCGTGGAGCAGCTGGCCAGCGGGACGGCCATCACCAGGAACGCGCTGCGGGCAGGCTGGCGTCCCGCGACCGGCACCGCAGACGCCGCCGCGGTGGCGGCCGGAGCGCGCGCGGGCGACAGTGCCGCTGTCGCGGCCTTCGACACCGCGGCACGCGCCCTGGCGGCAGGCATCGCGGCGGTCGCCACCCTTGTCGAGATCGAGGTGGCCGTGATCGGCGGTGGTGTCGCGGAGGCCCACGACGTCCTCTTCCCGCCGCTGCGCCGCCACCTGCGGTCCTACGCCACGCTGTCGTTCGCCGCCGGGGTCCGCGTCGAGCGTGCGGCACTGCGTGCGGACGCCGGCGTCGTCGGCGCCGCCTTCCTCGCCGCCGGAGGCCGGCCGGTCCCCGGCGGTCACCTGTCGGACGCCGGTTGCCGCCTCACCGGCTGATCGCCCGCGCAGGCCGCCGGACTCCGCAACTGCCGGTCCGCAGGACGAGCCACGTCCGGCCCGCACAGCCGCACCCGACCGCTCCACGCACCCGGCCACGGGCTCCCCCAGAGCCCGCCAAAGCCCGCCAGGACTCGGCAAGCCCCGCAGGGCGAGCCCCGGCGACCGGCCCGGAGCGGCGCTCAGCCGCCCTCGGCGGCGAGCGCGGTCGCGAGCCGCCGGGCCTCCTCCACCGCGTGCGGAATGTCAGCGACGGGGAAGAGCACGTGCCGTACGGTCCGCCGCCGGTCGAGGACGAGGACCGCGCGCTTGAGCCGGAGTTGGCCGGCGCTGTGGAAGGTGGGCAGCCGCAGCGCCGCCGCCAGCCGCAGCCGGGTGTCCGACAGGAGCGGGAAGGGCAGCGCCTCGTCCTGGGCGAAGGCCGCCTGCTCGTGCGGGAGCTGGGTGCTCACACCGTGGACGGCGACGCCCGCGTCACGGAACGCGGGCCAGGCGCCGCGGAAGAGCCGGTTCTCCAGCGTGCAGCCCGCGGCGCCCGGAAGCGGCTCCTCCCACGGGATCCCGGTGGCCGGGTAGGTGAACAGGACGGTGGCGGCGGCGTCCGGGGCGACGGCGTCACGCATCGTCCCGTCTCCCGCGGGCAGTTCCAGCTCCGCGGGAAGCCTGCTGCCGGTCAGCGCGTGCATACGGGCGTGCTCCGCGCTGTCCTCGGCCGCGGTGGCGGTGACGCTCCCGTCGCCCAGCACCCAGCGGTCGCCCCAGTCCTGCATGGCCACCAGCAGCGGCAGCAGCGCGAGCCCGGAGTCGGTGAGCAGGTATTCGTAGCGGACCGGGCGGCGCTGGTAGAGGCTGCGGCGCAGGACGCCGCGGGCGACGAGCTTGCCGAGCCGTTCGGTCAGGACCTTGCGGGACAGGCCGAGTTCGGCGGCGAGGGCGTCGAAGCGGACGTGGCCGCGGGCGATCTCGCGCAGGACGAGCACGTTCCACCAGTCACCCGTGACGACGGCGGCCTGGGCGATCCCGCAGTCGTCGTCGGCGTTGTGCATCCTCATGCATCCATAGTACGTTCCTTTTCGGAATGCACTTTGTTGCAGAGGGGAACTTACTCTTCGGTCCCAGGACCGCACGTGAGGAGCACTGCCATGACCGCCATCACCCGTGTCGTCGCCCGCGAGATCATCGACAGCCGGGGCAATCCCACCGTCGAGGTGGACGTCGAGCTGTCGGACGGCTCGCTCGGCCGGGCAGCCGTACCGTCCGGGGCGTCGACCGGTGCTCGGGAGGCGGTGGAACTGCGCGACGACGACCCGGCCCGCTTCCACGGCAAGGGCGTCCGCCGAGCCGTCGACGCCGTCAACGAGACCATCGCGGACACCGTGACGGGGCTCGACGCGGAGGACCAGGCCGCTGTCGACGCGGCACTGATCGCGCTGGACGGCACCCCCAACAAGGCCAGGCTCGGCGCGAACGCGGCCCTGGGCGTCTCGCTCGCCGTGGCCAAGGCCGCCGCGGCAGCCCACCGGCTGCCGCTGTACCGCTACGTCGGCGGCGTGGACGCGCGGCTGCTGCCCGTACCGATGATGAACATCATCAACGGCGGCGCGCACGCCGACAACCGGCTGGACTTCCAGGAGTTCATGATCGCCCCGATCGGCGCGGCCACCTTCGCCGAGGCCGTACGGATGGGCTCCGAGGTCTTCCACACCCTGCGCGGCGACCTGCTCGCCGCCGGACACAGCACGGGCGTCGGCGACGAGGGCGGCTTCGCACCCGAATTGCGCACCGCCGAGGAGGCGTTGGAATTCGTCGTCCGGGCCGTCGAGCGCACCGGCTACAAGGCGGGCCACGACATCACCCTGGTCATGGACCCGGCCACCTCGGAGTTCTTCCGCGACGGCGTCTACGACTACGCGGGCGAGGGCGTCCGGCGCACTCCCGAGGAGCATGTCGACTACCTCGCCGGACTCGTCGCCGGCTACCCGGTGGCCTCGATCGAGGACCCGATGGCCGAGGACGACCTCGACGGGTGGCGGCTGCTGATGCCGCGGCTCGGCGACCGCTGCCAGCTCACCGGCGACGACGTCTTCTGCACCAACGAGACGCTGCTGCGCGAGGGCATCGCCAACGGGGTGGCCAATTCCGTGCTGGTGAAGGTCAACCAGATCGGCACCCTCACCGAGACCCTGGCCACCGTCGGCACCGCCCACCGGGCGGGCTACACCGTGGTGATGTCGCACCGCTCGGGCGAGACCGAGGACACCACCATCGCCGACCTCGCCGTGGCCACCGGCTGCGGCCAGATCAAGACCGGGTCGATGTCCCGCTCCGACCGCACCGCGAAGTACAACCAGCTCATCCGCATCGAGGAGGAGCTGGGCAGCCAGGCGCGCTACGCGGGCAGGGACGCCCTCGGCCTGCGGCGCTGAGCACCCGGGCGTCTGACAGGATCGCGGGGTGAGCAACGCAGCCGACCCCCTCGCCCCGATCCGCGCGGGCATCCCGGAACACGGCCGGATGCCGAAGTACTTCGCGGTCAAGGCCCGCATCGAGGGCCTGCTGGACGACCTGGGCGAGGGCGGGCCGCTGCCGACCGAGCGGGAGCTGGCGGCCCGGTTCGGGGTGGCCCGGGAGACCGTGCGGCAGGCGTTGCGCGAACTGCTGCTCCAGGGCCGGGTACGCCGCAAGGGCCGCGGCACCGTGGTCGCCGGCCCCAAACTCGTCCAGCCGCTGTCCACCGACAGCTACACCGAGGGCGTACGGCGGCAGGGCCGGGTCCCCGGCCGGCATCTGATCACCCTCGAACAGCTGGCGGCGGATCCCGTGCTCGCCGCCGAGCTGCGGCTGGACGCCGGGGCGGCGGTCTGGCACATGGAGCGGGTGCTGCTCGCCGACGACGAGCGGGTGGGGCTGGAGAGCACCTACCTCTCGGTGGCCCGACTGCCGCACCTGGCGCGGGACTTCGCCCCGGACACGTCCTTCTACGCCTTTCTGCGCGAGACGCTGGGGCTGGAGCCCGCCGTGGTGGACGAGCGGATCGAGACGGTGCTGGCGACACCGCGCGAGGCGCTGCTGATCGGTACGCCGCCGGCGCTGCCGATGCTCCTGCTGCACCGGTCCAGCGGTGACGCGGGCGGCGAGCCGCTGGAGCGTGTCCGCTCGCTCTACCGGGGCGACCGGTTCAGCTTCACCGTCCACATGGACCGCAGGTCCTGAGCCCTTCCGGCGGCCGCTTCGCGGCTCTTTCGATCACGGAAAGATAACGGGTCTAGGCCAGACTTGCGGCCGTGTTCACCCGCCGGTCGACAATCGGACGCCGCCGGGCCACCTGCGGGCGCGAACGTCGTCGCCGTGAGAGTCACTGTCGTCGGAGCCGGGGTGCTGGGCACCATGCACGCCTGGCACGCCATCAAGCGCGGCCATGAGGTCGTCCATCTGGAACGCGAACGCGAGGCGCGGGGCGCTTCGGTCCGCAACTTCGGTCTGGTGTGGGTCGGCGGCCGGGCCGCCGGCGCCGAACTGGACACCGCCCTGCGGGCCCGGGAGCTGTGGGAGGAGATCGGCGCCCTCGTGCCCGGCGTCGGCTTCCGCGGCAACGGCTCGCTGACGGTCGTCAGGACCGCGGCGGAGGAGGCCGTCGCCCGGGAGGTGCTCGACCGCCCGGACGCCGCGGAGCGCGGCTACTCGTGGCTGTCCGCCACACGGACGCGGGCCCTCAACCCGGCGCTGCGCGGCGAGCTGTCCGGTGCGCTGCACTGCGCGAAGGACGCCGCCGTGGAGTCCCGGGCCGCCCTTCCCGCGCTGCGCGCGCATCTGGCGGCGACCGGCCGGTACACCTTCGTCCCCGGCCGGGAGGTCCGCGACGTCGGCCCCGGCGTGGTCCGCGACGACCACGGGGTCTCGTACGGCTGCGACAGCGTCGTGGTGACCACCGGGGCCTGGCTGTCCGGCCTGGTCAGGGAGCTGGCGCCGCAACTGCCGGTACGCCGGGTGCGCCTCCAGATGGCGCAGACCGATCCGCTGGACGAGCCGCTGACCACCTCGGTCGCCGACGCCGACAGCTTCCGCTACTACCCGGCCTACGCGGGCGGCGCTCTCGACGCGCTGCGCGAGGGAACGCCGCAACCGCCCGTCGCCGCCGCGCACCGGATGCAGCTGCTGATGGTCCAGCGCCTCGACGGCGGCCTGACCATCGGCGACACCCACGAATACGACGAGGCGTTCGCCTTCGACGTCACCGAGGAGCCCTACGACCACCTGCGCGAGCGCGCCGCGGAACTGCTCGGCCGGCCGCTGCCGCGGATCCGCCGCCGCTGGGCCGGGGTGTACGCGCAGTGCGCGGACACCACCCGGGTCGTCCACCGCGAGCAGGTGCTCGACGGGGTGTGGCTGGTCACGGGTCCCGGCGGGCGCGGCATGACGTGCTCCCCGGCGATCGGCGAGGCGACCGCACACGAGATCGGCTGGTGACCCCCGTGACACATCCCGCCACCCCGCAGGCCCAGGCGCCGCTGACCCTGGTCGTGCTCGACATGGCCGGGACCACCGTGGCCGACGACGGCCTGGTCGAAGCGGCCTTCTCCCGGGCCGCGCAGGAACTCGGCGTCGAGCCCGGCAGCCCCGAGCACGCGCGGCACCTGGACCACGTGCGCGCCACCATGGGCGAGTCGAAGATCACCGTCTTCCGCACCCTGTTCGGGACCGAGGAGCGCGCCCGGCGGGCGAACGCCGCCTTCGAACGGGCCTACGCCGGCCTGGTCGACTCCGGCGTCTGCGCCCCGCTGCCCGGCGCCGAGGAGACGATCGGCCGGCTGCGCGCGGAGGGCCGCAGCGTCGTGCTGACCACCGGCTTCTCCCGTACCACCCAGGACGCGATCCTCGCCGCGCTCGGCTGGCAGGACATCGCCGACCTCACGCTGTGCCCCGCCGACGCCGGGCGCGGCCGGCCGTACCCGGACATGGTGCTCACCGCCCTGCTGCGCACCGGCACCGAGTCGGTGCGGCAGATCGCGGTGGCCGGCGACACCGCGTACGACATGCTCAGCGGCGTACGGTCCGGCGCGGCGGTCGTCGCGGGCGTGACCACCGGCGCGCACGCGGCGCCGGACCTGCGGGCCGCCGGTGCCACCCACGTCCTGGGGTCGGTGGCCGAACTTCCGTCGCTGATACCGGAGCCGGCGCGATGAGCGGCGCGGGCGGGGCAGCCGGGGCGACCGGGGCGAGCGGCATCCGCTTCGACCGGGTCAGCGTGTCCTACGGCGGTACGACCGTGCTGGACGCCCTCGACCTGACCGTCGGGCCCGGCGAGGTGATGGCCCTGCTCGGGCCGTCCGGCTCGGGCAAGACCACCGCGCTGCGGGCGGTGGCCGGCTTCGTCGCCCCGTCGGCCGGCCGGGTGCTGATCGGCGGGCACGACGTCACCGGCCTGCCCCCGTACCGGCGCGGCATCGGCATGGTCGTGCAGCAGTACGCGCTCTTCCCGCATCTGCGGGTCGAGCAGAACGTGGCGTTCGGGCTGCGTGCGCGGCGCACCCCGCGCGCCGAGGTCTCCGCGCGGGTCGCGGAGGCGCTGGAGATGACCGGCATGGCGGCCTACGCGCGCCGCTATCCGCGGGAGCTGTCCGGCGGTCAGCAGCAGCGGGTGGCCATCGCCCGCGCGCTGGCCGTCCGGCCGGGGGTGCTGCTGCTCGACGAGCCGCTGTCCGCGCTCGACGCCCGGCTGCGCTCCGGGATGCTCGCCGAACTGGCCCGCCTGCACCGGGAGTTGCCGCACATGTCGATCCTCTACGTCACGCACGACCAGATCGAGGCGCTGACCCTGGCCGACCGGATCGCCGTCCTGGACCAGGCCCGGCTCCAGGACTGCGGCACTCCGCACGAGCTGTACCGAACTCCGCGGACCGCCTTCACGGCGGGCTTCGTCGGCAGTGCCAATCTGCTGACCGTCCGCGCGCACGAGGACGGCGGCTTCCGGCTGGGCGCGGCGGCCCTGCGGGTGGCCCCGGACACACCCGGCCGGGCGGGTCCCGCGCCGGGGGCCGAGGCGACCGTGTGCGTACGGCCGCACCTGCTGCGGCTCGCGGAGGCGGCGGAGCCGGCCGCGGGACCGGCCGCCGGGGTCAACGTCCTGCGCGGCACCGTCACCGGTGTGCAGTGGCGCGGCCACACGCACCGGCTGCTGGTCGACTCCTGCGGACAGCAGCTGCGGGCCGACGTGGGCGACCTGCGGCAGCCGCCGCAGGTCGGCGACGAGATCGCGCTGACCTTCCACGCCGAGGACGCGGTGCTGCTGCCCGGCGGGCTGGCGGAGGAGGCGCGGCATGGCTAGCCCGGGAGGGCCGGCGGCTCCGGCCGGCGCCCACGCCGCCCCGCTGCCGCCGGTCCAGGCCCCGCCGCCCGGAAGCACCGCCCCGGCGGCTTCCGGCCGCCCGCGCCGGGGCCGTTCCCGCGCGCTGCCCGCGTGGGCCTGGGCGCTGCCGCCGGTCGGGGCGCTCGGGCTGGTGTTCCTCTACCCGCTGTTCCTCGTGGCCCGGCAGTCGGTCTCGCCGGACACCGGCGGACGCTCGCTGACCGCGTACACGCAGGTGTTCCGGGAGGAGTCCTTCCGCAAGGCGCTGTGGAACACCGTGTGGATCGCCGCCGCCTCGACCGCCGGCTGCCTGGTGCTCGGCTTCGTCCTGGCCCTGGTGATCGCCTTCGTGCCCTTCCCCGGCGGCCGGGCGCTGAGTCGCTTCATCGACATCTTCCTCGCCTTCCCGTCCTTCCTGATCACCCTGGCGCTGCTGTTCGTCTACGGCACGGTGGGCATGGCCAACGGCCTGTGGACGGACGTGACCGGCGCGGCGGACGGCCCTTTCACCTTCCTGCGCACGCCCTGGGGGGTACTGCTCGCCGAGATCACCTACTTCACACCGTTCGTCATGCGGCCGCTGCTCGCCGCCTTCTCGCAGGTCGACACCGCGCAACTGGAGGCGGCCTCCTCGCTGGGCGCGCGGGCGCCGCGGATCGTCAGGCAGATCGTGCTGCCCGAGGCGCTGCCGGCACTGGCGGCCGGCGGCAGCCTGGTGCTGGTCCTGTGCCTGAACGAGTTCGGCATCGTGCTCTTCACCGGCGCCAAGGGCGTCACGACCCTGCCGACGCTCGTCTACAGCAAGGCGATCCTGGACGGCGACTACCCGGGGGCGTGCGTGGTCTCGGTCGTCTCGGTGGCGCTGTCGGTGACGCTGTACGCGCTCTACCGGGCCGTCCTGGCCCGCGCCACGGGAGGCGGCCACCGTGCTCGTGCATAGCAGGCGCGGCCGCTGGACGGCCTGGACGGTTTTCTTCGCTCTCTTCCTGCCGCTGTTCGCGCTGCCGTTCCTGGTGATCGTGGCGGCGTCCTTCGCCACCCACTGGAGCGGCCCGTTCCCCTCGCACCCGACGCTCGCCCACTACCGGGCGGTCGGCCGCGGCGACTCGCTGCACGCCCTCACCACCAGCCTGCTGACCGCGCTCGCGGCGAGCGTGCTGGCGCTGCTGACCGGCGGCTGGGCCGCGCTGGCGGCCGGCCGGCTGCGCGGCGCCGCCCGCCGGGTGGTGGACGCGCTGTTCATGCTGCCGCTCGCGGTGCCCTCGGTGGTCGTCGGGCTCTCGCTGCTGGTGGCGTTCTCGCAGCCGCCGTTCCTGCTCAACGGGACGGCCGGGATCGTGATCCTCGCGCACACCGTGCTGGTCACCGCGTTCGCCTTCCAGTCGGTGAGCGCGGCGCTGACCCGGCTCGACCCGGCGTACGAGCAGAGCGCCGCGAGCCTGGGGGCGGGTCCGCTGTACGTGCTGTGGCGGATCCGGATCCCGCTGCTGCTGCCGTCGCTGACCGCGGCGGCCGGGCTGTGCTTCGCCCTGTCCATGGGCGAGTTGAGCGCCACGATGATGCTCTACCCGCCGGACTGGGTGCCGCTGCCCGTAGAGATCTACGGCGCCGCCAACCGGGGGTCGCTCTTCGAGGGCGCCGCGCTGGCGGTCGTCTTGATGACGGCGACGCTCGCCGTGCTGCTCGCCGTGTCCCGGATACGCACCAGGGCCGCCTTCCGCTGACCCGCCCGCCCACCCGCCCTGACACCTCTCCCCCTGCCCGCCCGTCCGCCCCGGACCCTCTCCCCCGGGGACACGAAGGAGTACGTACCGCCATGCCCGAGCACAACCGTTTCCGCAGCGTCCGCACCACGCTCACCGCAGGTACGGGGGTCCTGGCGCTGGGAGCCGCCCTGACCGCCTGCGGCGGCTCCTCCGCCGCGGACAGCGGCAAGCCCTCCACCGAAGTGACCGTCTACAGCGCCGACGGCCTGCACTCCGAGGCCGGCGACGGCTTCTACGACAAGGTCTTCAAGGACTTCACCGCGCAGACCGGCGTCAAGGTGAACTACGTCGAAGGCGGCTCCGGCGAGATGGTGCAGCGCCTCGCGCGCGAGAAGCCCCACACCCGGGCCGACCTGATCGTCACCCTGCCGCCCTTCATCCAGCAGGCCGACAGCAAGGGCCTGCTGACGGCCTACAGGCCGGCCGGGTCCGAGCAGGTCGGCGCCGCCGACAAGGACGCCTCGGGCGCGTGGACGTCGATCGTCAACAACTACCTCTGCTTCATCTACAACACCAAGGCACTCCCCCAGCCCCCGAAGACCTGGGACGACCTGCTCGCCGGGACGTACAAGAACAAGCTCCAGTACTCCACCCCCGGCGTCGCGGGCGACGGCACCGCCGTCCTGATCAAGGCCGTGCACGACTTCGGCGGCCAGGGCCCCGCGATGGACTACCTGAAGAGGCTCCAGGCCAACAACGTCGGGCCGTCCGCGTCCACCGGCCAGCTCGCCGCGAAGGTCGACAAGGGCGAACTGCTGGTCGCCAACGGCGATGTGCAGATGAACTACGCCGACATGGCGTCGATGCCGAACCAGGGCATCTTCTTCCCGGCCGCCGCCGGCGGGCGGCCGACCACCTTCGCGCTGCCGTACGCCGCCGGCCTGGTCAGGAACGGCCCGCACCAGGACGCGGGCAGGAAGCTGCTCGACTTCCTGCTGAGCAAGGACGTGCAGCGGGAGGTGTCCTCGGTCGGCGGCGGGTTCGCAGCCCGGACCGATGTCACCGCGACCGACCCGCACGCGGCCGAACTGAAGAAGATCATGGCGGGTGTGGACGTCTTCACCCCGGACTGGAAGGACATCGACGCGCACCTGCCGGCCTACGTGGACGCCTGGAAGTCGGCCACCGGCAGCTGACCGCCCCGCCCGACCGCACCCGTACACCCCGCATCACCGCGCAGGACCCGCAAGGACCCGGCACCACTCCCCCCGATCGAGGAGTAGCAGTGACGCCCCTGACCCGCCGTACGTTCCTCGGCGCAGCCGCCGGCAGTTCCCTCACCGCCGTCGGCGCGCTGCCCGCCTCCGTGCAGACGGCGATGGCCGCCGCCCCGGCGGCCGGCACGCTGGACGACGTCGAGCACGTCGTGATCTTCATGCAGGAGAACCGTTCCTTCGACCACTACTACGGGACGCTCAAGGGCGTACGCGGCTACGGCGACCGCTCGCGGCTGCGCTTCCCGAATTCCTCCGACGTGCTGCGCCAGACCAGCTCGGGACCGTCCGGCGGCACCCTCGTGCTGCCGTGGCACCTGAACACCGCCACCACCGACGCCCAGCGGGTGCGCGACCTCGACCACGGCTGGTCCGGCACCCACACCGCGTGGAACAACGGCCTGTACAACAACTGGGTGCCGGCCAAGAGCGCCTACGCGATGGGCTACTACCAGCGCGCCGACATCCCGTTCCAGTACGCGCTCGCCGAGGCGTTCACGGTCTGCGACCAGTATTTCTGCTCGGTGCAGGGGCCGACCAACCCGAACCGGCTGTACCAGTGGACGGGCACGGTCGACCCGGGCGGCAAGAACGGCGGCCCGGTCACCGACAACTCGGAGAAGGGCTACAGCTGGACGACGTACGCCGAGCGCCTGCAGGCGGCGGGCATCTCCTGGCGGGTCTACCAGCAGCAGGACAACTACGACGACAACCCGCTGGCCTGGTTCAAGAGCTTCAAGAGCGCCGCGGCCGGCTCCCCGCTGTACGTCAACGGCATGCAGCGGCGCACCGCCGACGCCTTCGCCGCGGACGTCGCCGCCGGGACGCTGCCCGCGGTGAGCTGGGTCGTGGCCCCGGCGAACCAGAGCGAGCACCCCGACTACCCGCCCGCGTACGGGGCGAACTACACCTCGCAGTACGTGCTGAAGGCACTGGCCGCGAACCCGGCGGTGTGGGCGAAGACGGTGGTCTTCCTCAACTACGACGAGAACGACGGCTTCTTCGACCATGTCGCCCCGCCGGTCGCGCCGGCCGGGACGGCCGACGAGTTCATCGGCGGCGTGCCGATCGGACTCGGCCCGCGGGTGCCGATGATCGTCATCTCCCCCTGGAGCCGAGGCGGTTACGTCAACTCCCAGGTCGCCGACCACACCTCGCCGCTGCGGTTCCTGGAGAACTGGACCGGGGTGAAGGAGACGAACATCTCCGCGTGGCGGCGCACGGTGTGCGGCGACCTGATGTCGGCGTTCGACTTCACCACGAAGAACACGGCCTTCCCGTCACTGCCGGACACCGCGGCACTCGTCGCGGCCTGCGACGCGGAGAACTCACTGCCGGACGCGGCGCCGCCCGCCACCCCGGTCGCCCCGGTCCAGGAGTCGGGGACCCGGCCGGTCCGCAGGGTCGGCTACTTCTTCGACACCACGTCGTGGACCGACACCGCCACGGGCCGGATCTGGTTCAAGACGGTCGCCAAGGGCGCGCTCGGCGGCGGCTTCGCCGCGTACACCGTCAATTACCGCTCCTACGACAACTGGCGGTACACCCTGCCGGCGGGCGGCTCCATCTCGGACTACTTCAGCGCGCAGACCTACGGCGGCGGCCTCTACGACATCGACCTGCACGGGCCGGACGGCTATCTGCGCGGCTTCAAGGGGGATGTGCGCACCTGGAGCAACACCGCGAAGGCGCACCCCGAGGCCGCCCTGTCCATCGCCCCGGCCGCGCCGGCCGCCCTGGTGCTGACCCTGACCAATTCAGGGACTGCGGCGGTGACCTTCACGATCGGCGCCAACGGCTATACGGGCAGCGGCGGTTCGACGGTCGCCGTTCCGGCGGGCGGCACGCAGAGCCGCACGCTGGCGCCCGCCTCCGACGGCCAGTACGACTACACCGTCACCGCGAGCGTCGGCGACGGCTTCGAGCGGCGGTTCGCCGGCCGTACCGACACGTAGGGGCCGGCCGGCCGCGCGCCGGGCACGGACTCACGGCCCTGTCCGGGCAGCTCGGCCGAGCTGCCCGGACCCGGGTCCGGGACCCGGGGTCACCGCCCTTCGGCCGCCCGCGTGCCCGCCGCGTCCAGGGCCAGCCACACCCGGTCGCGGGTCAGCGGGAGGTCGGTGAAGCGCAGGCCGGTCGCGGCACGCAGGGCGTTGGCGAAGGCGGGGGCGACGGGGATGAAGGGGCTCTCGCTCATGGACTTCGCGCCGAGCGGGCCGATGGCGTCGGCGGTCTGCGTGAAGTGGACCTCGGTGCGCGGGATGTCGGCGTACTGCGGGAGCCGGTAGCGGCGGAAGGCGGCGGTGTCGACCGCGCCGCGCCCGTCGACGCGGACGTCCTCGAAGAGGGTGGCGCCCAGCGCCTGGGCGACGCCGCCCTCGACCTGCCCGCGGCACTGCATCGGGTTCATGACCTTGCCGGCGTCGGCGGTGTGCACGCTGCGCAGGATCCGCATCTCGCCGGTGCCCGGGTCCACCGCGACACGGAACCAGTGGGCGTTGAAGGCCACAGAACGCGGGGTGCCGCCGAAGTGGCCGTCCGCCGCCAGGTCCGCGCCGACCGCGCGGGCCGCCGCGTACAGCTCCTTGAGCGGGATGCGGCTGCCGCCGCCCGGGCCGTACGCGACCGCCTCGTCCACCAGCCGGCAGTCCGCGCGGGCCACCCGCAGGTGGGCGGCGGCGAAGTCCAGCAGCACGGCGGCCAGGGCGCGGGAGGCGCGCAGGGTGGCCTTGCCCGCCACGACCACGCCGGTGGAGGCGAAGGCGCCGGTGTCGTGCCGGACGACGTCGGTGTCGGACTGCCGCACGGTGATCCGCTCGACGGTGGTGGCGAGTTCGCCCGCGGCGATCTGCCGGTGGACGGTGGTGGTGCCGTTGCCGAACTCGGCGGTGCCGACGGCCAGGTCGAAGGTCCCGTCGGGCAGCAGGGCGGCGCGCACGTCGGCGATGTGGCCGCCGGGCGGCCCGGTGGCGATCATCGCCAGGGCCGCGCCCTCGCCGACCAGCCAGCCGTCCGGGCCGGGCTCGGCGGGTTCGGCCCGCGCCGCGCGGATCACCGCCAGGCACTGGTCGAGGCCGTAGCTGGCGATGTGCAGGTCCTCCTCCTCGCCGCCGGTGCTGATCATGGGTTCGCCGGGGCCGATGATGTTCCTGGCCTTGAACTCCAGGGGGTCCATGCCGAGGCGGCGGGCGAGTTCGTCGAGCGCCGACTCGGTGGCGAAGACGACCTGCCCGAGGCCGTAGCCGCGGAAGGCCCCGGCAGGGACGGTGTGGGTGTAGACGGCGTAGCCGTCGGCCTTCTTGTTCGGGCAGCGGTAGACCGCCAGCGACTCGTCGCAGGCGTGGAACATCACCGCGGGGCCGTGGTTGCCGTACGCGCCGGTGTTGGACACCGCCCGCAGCTGGAAGGCCGTCAGTGTGCCGTCCCGCCGGGCGCCCACCTTGACGTGGACCGTGAAGGGATGCCGGGTGGTGGCGCCGTAGAACTGCTCGGCGCGGGTGTACTCCAGCTTCACGGGCCTGCGCAGCCGCAGGACGGCGAGGGCGACGATGTCCTCGACCAGCATCTCCTGCTTGCCGCCGAAGCCGCCGCCGACCCGGCCCGCGACCACCCGCACCCGGTCGAGCGGCAGGTCGTACAGCGCGCACAGGGCGCGCCGGGTCAGGAACGGGGTCTGCGAACTGGTGCGTACGGTCAGCCGGCCGTCCTCGTCGATCCAGGCGACCGCGCCATGGGTCTCCAGGGCCGCGTGCTGGACCCGCTGGGTGCGGAAGGTCTCCTCGTAGATCTCATCGGCCTCGGCGAATCCCGCCGCGATGTCGCCGGCCTCGCCGTGCACCTCGCCCGCCACGTTGTCGTGCGGCCGGGAGATCCGGGCCGTGGCCGCGTCCTTGGCGTGCACCACGGGCGCCCCCGGCCGCATCGCCTCCTCCGGGTCGAGGACGGCGGGCAGCACCTCGTACGCGACCTCGACGGCCCGGCAGCCCTCCTCGGCCGCGGCCTCGCTGTCGGCGACGACGGCCGCGACGCGCTGGCCGATATGGCGGACGGTGTCGTCCAGGACGCGGGTGTCGTCCGGATCGTCGGTCGGGTGCTCGTGGCGGGCGGTGGAGAAGTGCCGCTCGGGGGCGTCGTGGTGGGTCAGGACGGCGTGGACCCCGGGCACGCGCAGCGCGGCGGCGGTGTCGATGGCCGTGATCCGGGCGTGGGCGTGCGGGGAGCGCAGCAGCTTCATGTGCAGCAGCCCGGGCACGTCGAGGTCGAAGGTGTAGCGGGCGGTCCCGGTGACGACCTGCGGCCCGGCGGGCGCGGGCAGGTTGCGGCCCACTGCCTCGCCCGCCGCAGGAACCTCGGTGTGCCGGACGCCGCGGATGGCGTCCTCGACGGCCCGGTAGCCGGTGCAGCGGCACAGGCTGCCCTTCAACGCCCGCGGCAGGTCCGCCAGTTGCTCCTCGTCCAGCGCGGCCGTGGTCATCAGCAGCCCCGCGGTGCAAAAGCCGCACTGGAAGCCCTGCGCGTCGAGGAACCCGCGCTGCACGGGGTGCAGTTCACCGTCGGGCGAGGCCAGTCCCTCGACCGTGGTGACCGACCGGCCCCGGGCGCGGAAGGCCGGGTACAGGCAGCTGTGCACGGGCTCGCCGTCGACATGGACGGTGCAGGCGCCGCAGTCGCCCGCGTCGCAGCCCTTCTTGACACCGAACCAGCCCTGCTCGCGCAGATACGTCCGCAGGCACTGCCCGGGGCGCGGGTCCGCGTCGAACGGCCTGCCGTTCACCTCGATGGTCATCGGCCGGCGTCCCCGGTCAGTTCCCGGCGGATCTCCTCGGCCAGCCGGAAGGTCATGTGCCGCCGCCACTGCGGCAGTCCGTGGATGTCGTCGAACCACTCGTGGTCGGCGACGGCTCCCGCCACGGCCTCGCTCAGCTCGGCCGCGGTCGGCGGCGCGGCGAACCGCAGCCGGAAGGGCCGCACCGTCGAGGCGGTGAGGGTGACCGCGACCGACCCGTCCTGCGGATCGAGCGTCCCGATCACGAGGACGCCGGACCGCCCGAGGCCGTAGAGGGACGCCTGCCGGAAGGCCGTACGGGAGCCGAGCGCCCGCGCGGGCAGGGTCACCGAGCGCAGCAGCTCGCCCTCGGCCAGGTCCTTGCGGCCCGCCCCGGTGACGAAGTCGGCGACCGGGACGCGGCGCAGTCCGCCGTCCAGGGCGCGCAGTAGGCAGACCCCGTCGAGTGCGGCGGTCAGGGAGATCATCGGGCCGGCGGGAAGGGCGTTGCAGAGGTTGCCGCCGACGGTGGCCATGTTCCAGATCTTGAACGAGGCCAGGAACGCCCGGCAGCACTGCTCGAACAGCGGCGCCGCCGTCGCCCGGAGCTGCTGTCCGCCGTAGCGGGAGAGCTGGGCGATCGTGCACGTCGCCGCGATCTCCAGCGCCCCGTCGTCCGCTTCCAGGACCGGTGTCCAGCCGGTTGTGCTGAGATCCACCAGCCGGCGCAGATGCGGCTGCGGCTCGGAGAACAGATACGTCCCGCCGCCGAGCCAGGCGTCGCCGGGCCGCCAGGGGGCGGGGTGCCGGGCGTCCCGGATCTCCCTCACCGTGTTCAGGTCCATGGCTCAGTGAAACAAGCCGCGCCGGACCACGACGAGTGGTTCACCACACAGAAACGCAGTCGGAACCATGGGTGATCAAACAAGAGGCTTTCCGGGCGAACCAGCTCGCATGTGCCAGGCAACGACATGGATCTGCCTCGTGGATGCGACACGCCGGGAGCGGCAGACGGTGGCCGCGCGGGGGGCCACCGGATACAGCGCACGCGTCGGGCCTGCCCGCACTCCGCGCGAGCGGAGTGCGGGCAGGCCCGTACGGGGCTCGGCCGGCGCGGGGGCCGGGCGTCAGACCCCGACCAGTTCCCGGGAGTCGTCGGCGGTCTCCGGCTCGTCGGCGTCCTCCAGGTCGCGGGGGTTGTTGAACGCGTCCAGGTCCAGGATCTTCTCGCGCGAGGCGACCAGCACAGGGGTCAGCACCTGCCCGGCGACGTTCGTCGCGGTACGCATCATGTCCAGGATCGGGTCGATCGCGAGCAGCAGGCCGACGCCTTCGAGCGGCAGACCGACCGTGCTCAGGGTCAGCGTCAGCATCACGATGGCGCCGGTGAGGCCCGCGGTCGCGGCCGAGCCGATCACCGAGACGAACGCGATCAGCAGGTAGTCGCCGATGCCCAGGTGCACGTGGTAGACCTCGGCCACGAAGATCGCCGCGAGCGCCGGGTAGACCGCGGCGCAGCCGTCCATCTTCGTGGTGGCGCCGAAGGGCACCGCGAAGGAGGCGTAGTCGCGCGGCACACCGAGCCGCTCGGTCACCCGCTGGGTCACCGGCATGGTGCCCACCGACGAGCGGGAGACGAAGCCGAGCTGGATGGCCGGCCACGCGCCCTTGAAGAAGTTGACCGGGTTGATCTTGCCGACCAGCGCGAGCAGCAGCGGGTAGACGACGAACATCACCAGGGCGCAGCCCACGTAGACGTCCACGGTGAAGGTGCCGAGCGGCTTGAGCAGGTCCCAGCCGTAGGTGGCGACGGACTTGCCGATCAGGCCCAGCGTGCCCAGCGGCGCCAGCCGGATGACCCACCACAGCGCCTTCTGCACGACCTCCAGCACGACCTTGGACAGGTCGATCAGCGGCTCGGCCTTCGGCCCGACGGACAGGCACGCGGCGCCGACGACCACGGCGAGGAAGACGATCTGCAGCACGTTGGGCTCGCTGAAGGCGTCCACGACGTTGGTGGGGATGATCCCGGTGAGGAAGTCGATCCAGCTGCCCTTGTGGATCTCGTCGGGCAGCGCGGCGGCCTTCAGGTGCACGCCGTCGCCGGGCTTGGTCACCAGGCCGAGCACGATGCCGATGGTCACCGCGATCAGCGAGGTGATGCAGAACCACATCAGCGTACGCAGCGCCAGCCGCGCCGCGTTGGTGACGTTGCGCAGGTTGACGACGCTGACCAGCACAGCGGTGAACACCAGCGGCGGAACTGCCAGCTTGAGCAGCTGGACGAAGATGTTGCCGATCCGGGTGAGCGTCTCGGTCAGCCAGTTCACGTCGCCGTCGCGGGCGATCAGGCCGAGGACGACACCGAGGACCAGACCCGCGAGGATCTGGACCCAGAACGGGGTTCTCTTGAGCAAGGCAGGCAAGGGGGACTCCTGGAACAGCGCCGGACGCAGCCGGGCACCGCGGATGGGTGGACCGGCGCGGTGGGGCGGATGCCGCGCTCGGCCGCGGGGACGGAGCGGCAGGCGGACGACCGGGCCGGGTGGTGGAGCATCGGCGCGAAGCGCCGGGACGGACGCCGCCGGGCACCCCGGGGCCGCCGCGCGGAGCAGGCCGGGCGCGGCGGGGAGGACGTCAGGGGCGGACGCGCGTCACGGCGTACACAGGTCGCCGTTGCAGTGGCACAGGTCGACATGCAGGCGCGCGACCAGCGGGATCACCGCGGCCGTTCGCGCTGTGTCGACGCTGCGTGCACTGGACATGAGGAGGAAGATAATACATTCATCACACAAGGACAAGCTCAGCGGAGAGCGGGCGAACACCATATGGCCGCCGCCGATCGACCGCATGGCCGGGTTTTCCTGCCGTGAATATGACGGATCCTCAATTCCCTGGTGAATTTGCGGAGTTGGCGGATCCCAGGGTCCGGACGACGGGCCGGACCGCACCGCGGACGTCCGGCGCCCCCGGCGGACGCCCAGCTCAGCCCGGCCGCCGCGCGGCAACCGCCGGCCCGCTCGAAAATCCCTTCGGCCTCGTCGCGTGAGCGCGGGAGGCGGGTTCGAAGGGGCGATTTCGGGCGTGTCGTCCGTGGTTATCCGCCGTGCGGGAAGGTGCCGCGAGAATGGGTGAATGGACATTCGGCGGCTGGTTGATTCCCCGGGGCGCGGCGCAGGAGGGCTGCTGGCCATCCCTCTGGTGCTGATCATCGTGATCACCGTGGCCGGGGTGGTGTCGCCGAGCAGCGTCCACCTCGGGCCGCTGCTGGTGATCGCGCCGGCGCTGACCGCCTCCTTCGCCGGGCCGTGGCGCACCGCGATCATCGGGGCTCTCGCGGTGGGGGCGCAGGCACTGGTGGCGGCACTGAACGGCGGCGTGGGCACCGCCAACCACGTCTGGCAGTTCACCGCGCTGGTGGTGCTGTCCGTGCTGGTGGTCTTCTTCTGCTATCTGCGCGAGGGGCACACCCGGCAGCTGAGCCGGGTGCGGGTGGTGGCCGAGACCGCGCAGCGCGTGCTGCTGCGACCGCCGCCGGAACGGGTGGGACCGCTGCGGGCGGCCTGGCGGTACGTGACGGCCGACGCCGACGCGCAGATCGGCGGCGACCTCTTCGCGGTGGTCCGCACCGGCCGGGGCGGCACCCGGGTCATCATCGGGGACGTACGGGGCAAGGGGCTGGCCGCCATCGGTGAGGCGTCCGTCGTCCTGGGCGCCTTCCGCGAGGGCGCCCGGCACTGCGAGACGCTGCCCGACCTGGTCCAGGCGATGGACCAGAGCGTCGGCGCGGATCTTGAGGACGTCGCCGACAGCGCCGACGACCCCGGCGAGCACTTCGTGACCGCCCTCGTCCTCGACCTGCCGGACGACGGCCGGCAGGGCACGATGATCAGCTGCGGGCACCCGCCGCCGCTGCTGCTCCGCGACGGCCGGGTCACCGTCCTGGACTCCAGCGCGCCCTCGCCGCCGCTGGGCCTCGGACTGCCGGCCGGCGGTCCGCACTGCGACGCCTTCGCCTTCGCCGACGGCGACACCCTCCTGCTCTACACCGACGGCGTCATCGAGGCCCGCTCGCCGCAGGGCGCCTTTTACCCGCTGGCCGACCGGGCCGCGACATTCCCGCCGGGCCGCCCCGAGGCGCTGCTGCGGCACCTCCTCCACGACGTGACCGCACACACCGGAGGCCGGCTGGCCGACGACGTCGCCGTCCTGGCCGTCGAGCGCGTCCCGGCCCCGGCCCCCGGCACCGCACCGGACCGGCGCAGCACCTGAAACGGCCGCGGCCGGTGAAAACCGCGCCGGGCATTCGCCGCACACATACCGTCGGACGTCGCCGGCGGACCTGTCCGTCCGGCGCCCTCGGCGCCCGCGGTCCGTCGCGCCCGAAGTCCAGGAACATGCTCGCGCTCACCCGGACCCAGCGCCGCCCGTCGGCCGCCCCCGCGCTGCCGGGCGCCCAGTCGCGCCAGTACGTGACCGCGTCGCGGTCCACCGGTCCCGCGGCCGGGGTGTGCAGCGCCACCAGTGCGCGCTGGGCGTCCGACAGGCAGTGGAAGACCAGGTCCCGCACCGCCCAGCCCGTACACCCCGTCGCCTGCCACGAGTCCTCGTCGCCGAGCTGCGGCACCACGTCGGCGAAGGCCCCGTACACCGTCCGCAGCAGTGCGGCACTCCCGCGTGTGTCCACGCCCCTACCGTACGGCCGCGCCTCGCCGGTCGGGGCGTACGACCGGCAGGTGCGGCTCCGGGCCGGCGCGCGGGGTCACGCCGGTTGCTCGAAGTGCCCGGGCTGGTGGTCGCCCCCCACCTGCCGGGTGATGACGTTGAGCCGGTTGAAGGCGTTCATGACCGCGATCAGGCAGACCAGGGCCATCAGTTGCTCGTCGTCGTAGTGCTTGGCCGCGTTCGCCCACGCCTCGTCGGTGACCCCGCCGGAGTCGGCAAGTCGGGTGCCCTGCTCGGTGATTTCCAGCGCCGCACGCTCGGCTTCGGTGAAGACCGCCGTGTCCCGCCAGGCCGCGACCAGGTTCAGCCGTACCGGTGTCTCGCCCGCCCGGGCGGCCTCCTTGGTGTGCATGTCGAGGCAGCCCGTGCAGCCGTTGATCTGGCTGGCGCGGATCCTGACCAGTTGCTGGGTGACCGCCGGCAGCGTCGAGTCGGACACGGCCTTGCTCGCCGACACGATGTACTTCGCGAACTTCGGGCCGACATCGGTACCGAAAGGATTGAGTCGCGCGTGCATGAAGACCTCCGTCGTCGGTGGGATTTCCCCCTCTTGGACGGGACCGGCCCGCGATACGTAACAGCACGGCGGTCACCGACGGCCCAACCGGCCCGCGGCGCGGGCCGCGTGGCACCTCAGGGACGTACCGGGACGCCCATGGACGCGAGGCGGGCCGGATCGCTCACGGACAGCACCTCGACGATCCGCCCGTCGACCACCGTGCAGGCCAGTACGCCCAGCAGCCTGCCGTTCGGGCCCCATGCCACCATCCCCGGCTCGCCGTTGACCAGGGCGGGGCGCGTGGTCACCGCGGCGCGGACCCCGCGCTGCGACCTGACGGCCACCTCGGTCGCCCCCAGCCGGACGACCACGCCGCGCGCGCCGCACGAGCGCCACGTCACGTCCGGGTCGAGCACCCGCAGCAGCCCTTCGAAGTCCCCGCTCCGCGCGGCCGCGAGGAAGGCGTCGACCACCGCGCGCCGCTGCTGCGGCCCGCCGGCCGGGCGTTGTGTGTCCTGCACCTTCCTGCGGGCCCTGCTGGCGAGCATCTTGGTCGCGTCGGCGGACTTGCCGACGATCCGGCCGATCTCCTCGAACGGCACCGCGAACATGTCGTGCAGCACGAACGCCAGCCGCTCGGCGGGGCGGAGCGTGTCGAGCACCACCAGCAGTGCCAGCCCGACCGATTCGGCGAGCAGCGCGTCGTCCTCGGGCGCCGCACCGCCGTGCTCGGCCACGGTGAACTCGGGCAGCCCGCCGCCGTAGGAGGCCTCGGGCCTGGCCTTGCGCTTGCGCAGCATGTCGATGCAGACCCGCCCGACCACGGTGGTCAGCCAGCCCGGGAGATCGCCGATGGCGGCCGGGTCCTGGCGCGCGAGTCTCAGCCATGCCTCCTGGACCGCGTCCTCGGCGTCCGCCCGCGATCCGAGCATCCGGTGGGCCACCGCCACGAGGCGCCCGCGCTGCGCCTCGAACGCCTCGGACACGGCTTCACCGGCACCTCGTACGGCCATCGTGCCGCCCTTCCTCAAGCGGGTTCCGTCCTGAGGATGACGGTCCCGGCGGCGCCGGGGTAACAGATCGCGGGCCCCAGATGAGCGCGAAGCCCGCCGTGCCCAGCCGACGCCCACCACCGGGCACAGCAGCCGGAGTGCAGGCCGCTTGCCCGCGGAATCCTTCCCGTAGACGCGGGCGGTCAGCCGGCCCACCGCGGCCACACCGACGCCGGCAACGATCAGGACCGCGCCCAGAACCTGCGCCGTCTCAGCGCCCCTTCCTGTGCTTGTTCCACAGCCCCCAGCCGAACATGCCGAGGATGAAGGCGAACATGAGCAGGACGATCACAACTCCGGCCGTCCCGTCGGGAATCCACGAGCCGCGCCCGTATGCCAGTTCCATCGGAGGTCCCTTCCGCTGTGTGCCCGGTGGCCGGCGGGCGAGGCAAGCCGGGCCGCCACCCGTTCCAGCCGGTCGAGGGTGCGCCGGTATCCGAACGCCGACACACCGGCCGGTATCGCGAGGATCAGCCGGACCACCCGGTGTCCTCGCAGCGCCCGCCTACCCCGCAGCGGGCGGCGGACTCGGCACTCCGCGGCGGGGACGGGTCCGGACATGGCGATGCGCCGCCCACCATCGGGATGGGCGGCGCATCCGTCGCGCCGGTGTGTCAGTGGACGGTCACCAGCGGTACCAGCGGCCACGTCTGCCGCCGGTGCCGGCGCCGCGGAAGACGAAGCCCAGTGCCCACAGGACCAGGACGATGATGGCGATCCACCACAGGATGTGGATGGCGAAACCGGCGCCGCCGAGGATCAGGGCGAGAAGCAGAACAAGAAGGACGGGAACCATAGTTATCACTCTCCTACGGCCCCATCTGCCCGCACTCCACAGCCGCAAACAGCGCTGCGAGCTGCACGGATACGCCTCCGGCCGACAGGTCGGGCGGCAAGCGGTACGACCGGTTCCGGGCGCGCGCGCCGGGCGGTCAGCGGCTGGGGAGGCTGGAGCCGCGGACGACGAGTTCCGGTTGCAGGACGGTCTGGCGGTGGGTGTGGGCGGCGGGGTCGCCGACCGTCTCCTCCAGCAGCATCTCCGCGGCGAGGCGGCCCATGGGAACGGCCGGCTGGCGGACGGAGGTGAGCGGGACGGCGGCAGCTGCGGCGAATTCGATGTCGTCGTAGCCGACGATCGCCATGTCGTCCGGGACGCTGATCCGCGCCGCGAACATCGCCTGGAGCACGCCGAGCGCCAGCAGGTCGTTCGCGCAGAAGACCGCGGTGGGCCGGCGGCCGAGGCCGAGCAGGCGGGATCCGGCGTCCCGGCCGGCGGCCACGTCGAGGCGCTCGGCGGAGATCTCGGTCAGCGACTCGGCCGGCAGGCCGGCCTCGGCCAGGGCGGCCAGCGCGCCCGCCTTGCGGTCGTGGACCTGGGTCACCTCGGGCGGACCGCCGACGTAGACGATCGCCCGGTGCCCGGCGGAGATGAGGTGCTGCACGGCGAGCCGGCCGCCGGCCACGTCGTCGACCGACACCGAGCAGACCGACGGGTCCGCCGAGACGCGGTCGACCAGGACGAAGGGGATGCCCTGGCTGCGCAGCCCGTCCAGGCTGCGGCCCGTCGGGTCGGCGGGCGTCACCAGGACGCCGCGGACCCGCTGCTCCGCGAAGAGCGAGAGGTATTCGCGTTCCTCACTGACACTCTGCGCGCTGTTGCAGACCATGACGCCGAGGCCGGCCGCCCGCGCGGTGCGCTCGGCGCCGCTGGCGACGGCCACGAAGAACGGGTTGCCCATGTCCAGCACCAGCAGGGCCATGATGCGGCTGGCGCCGGCCCTGAGCTGCCGGGCGGACTCGCTGCGGACGTAGCCGAGCCGGGCGATGACCGACTGCACGCGCGTTCTGGTCTCTTCCGCGACCAGATCGGGGCGGTTGATCACATTGGAGACGGTGCCCACCGAGACGCCGGCCTGCCGTGCCACGTCTTTGATACCCACCATGGATGCCACGCTCCGTCCCGCTGCCACCGCCGGGTGCTACGTGCCCGGGCCGACGTTCCGCGGGGTCTCCCCCGAACCTGGAATTTGAACCTATTCAATCACATGCACGCACCCCTGCCGCGCAGCGCAGGGCGCTGATACGGCCAACCGCCGGGACGTCGGGAATGAATCGCTTCACTCCCGCTGTCCCGCAGGCCCGCCGCGGCGGTCGCCGCGCCGCTCAGACGAGGTGGACGATCTCACTGAGCGGAACCATAGCCGTATCGGGAGCGGCCCCGTCCAATTCTTCGAAAAAGCCCGCCATTTCCGCCTGCCAGCGGGCATTGACCTCGGTGCGGTCCATCTCCGCCCGCGCCCGGTCGAAATCCCCGGTCTCCAGATAGCCGACGAGGAGACCGTCGTCACGCAGAAAGAGCGAGTAATTGTGCCAACCTGTCGCGGTCAGTGCGGCCTGCATCTCCGGCCACACCGCGGCATGCCGTTCACGGTACTCGGCAAGGCACTCCTGTCGGATTCCGAGCAGAAAGCAGACGCGATTCATCAGCGTTCCTTTCCCGGCCGCCGGCCCGCGCGGGGCGGGCCGGCGTTTCACCGGTGGTGCCGGCCGGTCGTGGAACCCGGCACGGCTCAGAAGGCGTACTGGCCGATGTTGGACTTGTCGAAGACGGTCGGCTTGCCGAGCACCACCGTGCTGTCCTGGCCGATCGTGAAGGTGCCCATGTCGCCTGCGGTGTACGTCTGGCCGGGGGCGCCGCTGATCTGGCCGGACACCAGCGCGACGGCGGTCAGGCCGGCCAGCGCGCCGAGCTTGGCGGGGTCCCACAGCTCGAAGGACCTGACCGTGCCGTTGGCGACGTAGGCCCGCATGTCGTTGGGGGTGCCCAGGCCGGTGAGCTGGACCCTGCCCTTGTACTTCGAGCCGCTCAGATACTGCGCCGCCGCCTTGATGCCGACCGTGGTCGGGGAGATGATCCCCTTCAGGTTCGGGTACTGCTGGAGCAGCCCCTGGGTCTGCTGGAAGGACTGCTGGGCGTCGTCGTTGCCGTAGGCGACCTTGACCAGCTGGATGTCCTTGTACTCCGGCTTCTTCAGCTCGTCCTTCATGAAGCCGATCCAGGTGTTCTGGTTGGTGGCCGTCTGGGCCGCCGAGAGGATCGCTATCTGGCCCTTGTTGCCGATCTGCTGGGCCATCAGCTGGACCTCGGTGCGGCCCAGGTCCTCGGAGCTGGCCTGCGAGACGAAGACGTCGCGGCAGTTGGCGTCGGTGTCCGAGTCGTAGGTGACGACCTTGACGCCGTTCTTGCGGGCCTGGTTCAGGGCGGTGCACAGCGCACCCGGGTCCTGCGCGGACACCGCGATGGCGTCGACCTGCTGCTGGGTGAGGGTGTTGACGTAGCTGACCTGGCCCGCGGTGTCCGTGCCGCTGCTGGTGCCGACCTCCTTGTACGTCGAGCCGGCCGCCTCGACGGCCTTCTTGCCGCCGCTGTCGGAGCTGGTGAAGTACGGGTTGTTCACCTGTTTGGGCAGGTACGCGATCGTCAGGCCCTTCTTGGCCGGCGCGTGGGGGTCGACCGACGCGGTGGAGGCCGCCGAGGGCGCGGAATTGTCGCCCGCGCTGGACTTCTTGGTGGTCCCGCCGCAGGCGGCGGCCCCCAGCGCGACGATGCTGACGACGGCGACCGCGGCCGCGAGGCGGCGGGCGGGAGCGGTTCTGATGGACATGCGGACTTCCTTTCGCTGCCGCGGCACGGCAGGGGTGACCGGAGATCATCCGGCTGAACGGGTGGGACCGCGGTGGTGCGTACCGGCCGGCGGAGGTCGTGCGGCTGCCGGGGTGCGGGTGTTGTCAGGTGCCGGCGAGGACGGCGGGAGGCGGCGCGGCGGCGGACCTGCGCCGGGCGCGGGCCCTGCCGGCCTGGCGGGCGACCCGCGGGGCGAGGACCGAGACCACCAGCAGGACACCGGTGATCAGGGTCTGGGACTGGGCGGAGACGTTGACCAGGCTCATCACGTTCTGCAGTGCGCCGAGCAGGAAGACACCGGCGACGGCGCCGCCGAGTGTGCCCTTGCCGCCGTCGAAGTCGATGCCGCCGAGCAGCACGCCCGCGATGACGGACAGCTCCAGGCCGGTGGCGTTGTCGTAGCGGGCGCTGGCGTAGTGCAGCGCCCAGAACACGCCGGTCAGCGCGGAGACGGTGCCGGTGGCGACGAACATCGACAGCTTCAGCCGCTTGACCCGCACCCCGGCGAACCGGGCCGCCTCCTGGGAGGCGCCGACCGCGAACAGCGAGCGGCCGACCGGCGTGGCGTGCAGCACCAGCACCGCGACGACCAGCAGGACCGCCCACGGCACCGCGGCCTGCGGGACGAAGGTGCCGCCGATCCGGCCGGAGCCGAAGTCCAGGTACTGCTGCGGGAAGTCGGTCACCGAGTCGGAGCCGAGCACGATCTGCGCGACGCCGCGGTAGGCGGCCAGGGTGCCGATGGTGACGGCGAGCGAGGGCAGCCCGAGCCTGGTCACCAGCAGGCCGTTGACCAGGCCGCAGACGACACCGAGCAGCACGCAGATCGGGATGATCGTCTCGATCGCCATGCCCTCGTTCCACAGCTTGCCCATGACCGCGCCGGCCAGGCCCGCGGTGGAGCCGACCGACAGGTCGATCTCGCCGGACACGACGAGCAGCGTCATGGGCAGCGCGATGAGCGCGATCGGCAGGGTGTTGCCGATCAGGAACGACAGGTTGAGCGCGTTGCCGAAGTTGTCGACGAAGGCGAAGGAGCACACCAGCAGCACGGCCAGCAGGGTGCCCACGGCGGTGTCCCAGCGCAGGGCGTCGCGTGCCCACGGCCGGGGCGCGGTCTTGGTGAGGTCAGTCATGGTGGGCACTCCTTGTCTGTGCGGCCCGCTTGCGGAGCACTGCGGCGACCCGCAGCGCGACCACCCGGTCCACGGCGATGGCCAGCAGCAGGAGGGTGCCGTCGATCGCCTGGACCCAGACGGAGCTGACGCCGATCGAGGGCAGCACGCTGTTGATCGACGTCAGCAGCAGCGCTCCGAGGGCTGCGCCGTAGACGCTGCCGGAGCCGCCGGTGAAGGCGACGCCGCCGACCACGACCGCGCTGACCACGGTCAGTTCGTAGCCGGACCCGGTGCCGGAGTCGACGTTGCCGAACCGCGCGAGGTACAGCGCGCCGGCCAGTCCCGCCAGGGCGCCGCACAGGACGTACGCGGTGAGGACGCGCTTGCGCACGGGTACGCCGGCGAGCCGGGCGGCCTCGGGGCTGGAGCCGAGGGCGTACATGTCCCGGCCGCTGCGGTAGGCGCGCAGGTAGTAGGCGGCGACGACGAGCACCACCGCGGTCAGGACGGCCAGGTACGGCAGTGCGCCGAGGCCGTCGTGCCCGAAGTCGACGAAGCCCGAGGGGAGGTCGGCGGCGGTGATCTGCCGGGAGCCGAACCAGATGGAGTCCAGGCCGCGGATGATGTAGAGGGTGCCGAGCGTGACCACCAGGGCGGGCACCTGGCCGAGGCTGACCAGCAGGCCGTTGACGACGCCGAATCCGGCACCGAGCGCCACCGCGATGAGGACGGCGAGCAGCGGGTCGCCGCCGCCGCGGAGGAATTCGCCGGCCGCGAAGGCGGTGATGCCGAGGGTGGAGCCGACCGAGAGATCGACGTTCCTGGTGATCACCACGGTGGCCTGGCCGACCCCGACGAGCACCAGGATGGTCGCGTTGAGCAGCAGGTCCTTGATGCCCTGCTCGGACAGGAAGGCGCTGTTGTCGAGCTGGGTGGCCAGCAGCATGAGCACCAGGACGACCAGGATGGCCAGTTCCCTGACCTTGAGCACCCGGTCCAGCAGGCCGCCGGCGGCGGCCCGGGAGGGTGCCGCGGCGGGTGCGGGTTTCGCGGTCATGGTCATGCCGCGCTCCTGGCGCGGCCTGTGGCGGCGGCCATCACCGATTCCTCGGTGGCGTCGGCGCGGGGGATCTCGGCGGCCAGCCGGCCTTCGTGCATGACCAGGACGCGGTCGGCCATGCCGAGGATCTCGGGGAGGTCGGAGGAGATCATCAGCACCGCCACACCGTCGGCGGCCAGCCGGGACAGCAGCCGGTGCACCTCGGCCTTGGTGCCGACGTCGATGCCGCGGGTCGGCTCGTCCACGATCAGCACCCGCGGGCCGGTGGCGAGCCACTTGGCCAGCACGACCTTCTGCTGGTTGCCGCCGGACAGCGTGCCGACGACGTCGGCGAGCCGGGCGTACTTCACCTGGAGGCGCACCGCCCAGTCGACGGCCCTGCTGCGTTCCGCGCCGCGGTTCATCAGGCCGGCCCTGCTGGTCCCGCGCAGGCCCGTCAGGTTGATGTTGCGCTCGATGGACATCTCCATCACCAGGCCCTGCGCCCTGCGGTCCTCGGGGACCAGCGCGAGCCCGGCGTTCATCGCCAGGCTCGGGGCGCCGGGCCTGAGCGGCCTGCCGTCGATCCGGACCTCGCCCGCGTCCCAGCGGTCGACCCCGAAGACCGCCCGGGCGACCTCGCTGCGGCCCGCCCCGACCAGCCCGGCGAGGCCGACGATCTCGCCGTGCCGCACGTCGAAGGAGACGTCGGTGAAGACCCCTTCGCGGGTCAGCCGGCTGACGCTGAGCGCGACCTCGCCGACGGCCGTGTCCTGCTTGGGGTACAGCTCGTCCAGGTCGCGGCCGACCATCCGGCGGACCAGTTCGTCCTCGGTGAGCGTGTCGACCGGCTCGCTGGCGATCCAGCCGCCGTCCCGCAGGGTGGTGACGTGCTGGCAGAGCGCGAAGATCTCCTCCAGCCGGTGGGAGATGAACAGGACGGCGGCGCCGTCCGCGCGCAGCGCCTTGACGACGCCGAACAGCCGGGCGACCTCGCTGCCGGTGAGGGCGGCGGTGGGCTCGTCCATGATCAGCACCCGGGCCTCGAAGGACAGCGCCTTGGCGATCTCCACCAGCTGCTGGTCGGCGATGGACAGGCCGCGGGCCGGCCGGTCGGGGTCGAGGTCGACGCCGAGCCGCTGGAAGAGGCCCGCGGCGGCCTTCCTGACCGCCTGGTGGTCGACCCGGCCGAAGGAGCGCCGTGGCTGTCGCCCGACGAAGATGTTCTCGGCGACCGAGAGGTCGGGGAAGAGCGTGGGCTCCTGGTAGATGACGGCCACTCCGGCGTCCCGTGCGTCGGCCGGGCCGTGGAAGACCACCGGGGCGCCGTCGAGCAGTACGGTCCCGGCGTCCGGCCGGTGGACCCCGGCGAGGGTCTTGATCAGAGTCGACTTGCCGGCGCCGTTCTCACCCGCGAGGGCGTGCGCCTCACCCGCGTACAGCTCCAGCGATACGCCGCGCAGCGCCCGTACCGCCCCGAAGGACTTGCTCACCCCCTCCAGCGCGAGTACCGGAGTCCGTTCCGGTGCGGGGTCGGTCATGGTGTCTCCTGAGTCTCCCGGCCGAGGAACAATGAGGGTGAAATGTTTCAATGGAGTTGCCGGGACGGTAGCCCCGGTCCGTGGGGCAGTCAAGGGTTCCGGATCCGATCGGGCCGCAGGACGCCGCTCGTTGGGTCCGTTCGGTGGGTGTGAAGTCGGCGGCGGGCAGGGTATATGACGTCATGACACGATTCAATACCGCGCCGCCGCAGCGGAGCCGCGGCATGCCCGCGCGGCGGCGTTCCGGGCGCCGCGCGGACCCACCGGAACCCCACCGCCACCCCACCGGCCACCCGAGCCCCCGGCGGACCCGCGCATCGGCCCCGGCCGGCCCGGGAGCGGCGCGCCTCATGCCGCCGGGTGCCGGAAGGGGTCGGCCGGCGGCATCCGGGGGCTGCGGACACCGCGATCCGCGACCCGGCCCGAACCGGCCACGTGAACCATTTCATTGCGTCGCGAGTCATTGACAGAAGCAGCACTCGCCATTACGGTGTCCGCTAAATGAAACGATTCACAGAGGTTGCCATGACAGATCTGTCGGCCGTCCGGGCGGCGCTGAAGTCCCAGCGGATCGAGACCCCGTCGTGGGCCTACGGCAACTCCGGCACCCGCTTCAAGGTGTTCCGGCAGGAAGGCGTGCCCCGCGACCCGTACGAGAAGCTGGACGACGCCGCCCAGGTGCAGGCGGCGACCGGCGTGGCACCGGTCGTGGCGCTGCACATACCGTGGGACCGGGTGAACGACTACGCGGCGCTGCGCGCGTACGCCGAGGAGCGCGGCCTGACGCTGGGCGCGATCAACTCCAACGTCTTCCAGGACGACGACTACAAGCTCGGGTCGGTCACCAACCCCGACCCCGCGATACGCCGCAAGGCGCTCGGCCATCTGCTGGAGTGCGTCGACATCATGGACGCCACCGGCTCGCGGGACCTGAAGCTGTGGTTCTCCGACGGCACCAACTACCCGGGCCAGGACGACATCACCGGCCGCCAGGACCGGCTGGCCGAGGCGCTGGCCGCGGTCTACGCGCGGCTGGGCGAGGACCAGCGGATGCTGCTGGAGTACAAGCTCTTCGAGCCGGCCTTCTACGCCACCGACGTCCCCGACTGGGGCACGTCCTACGCGCACTGCCTCAAGCTCGGCCCGAAGGCGCAGGTCGTGGTGGACACCGGGCACCACGCGCCGGGTACCAACATCGAGTTCATCGTCGCCTTCCTGCTGCGCGAGCGGAAGCTCGGCGGCTTCGACTTCAACTCGCGCTTCTACGCCGACGACGACCTGATGGTGGGCTCGGCCGACCCCTTCCAGCTCTTCCGGATCCTGCACGAGGTGGTCAGGAACGGCGGTCTGCGGCCCGAGACGGGCGTGGCCTTCATGCTCGACCAGTGCCACAACATCGAGGCGAAGATCCCGGCGATCATCCGCTCGGTGATGAACGTCCAGGAGGCCACCGCCAAGGCACTGCTGGTCGACGCGGACGCGCTGGCCGCCGCGCAGCGGTCGGGCGACGTGCTGGAGGCCAACGCGGTGCTGATGGACGCGTACAACACCGACGTACGCCCGCTGCTGGCCTCGGTGCGCGAGGAGCAGGGCCTGCACCCCGACCCGATGGCCGCCTACCGCGCCTCCGGCTGGCAGCAGCAGATCGTGGCCGGCCGGGTCGGCGGCGAGCAGGCCGGCTGGGGTGCCTGAGCCGTCCGCCGGGCCGGGCCCGCCCGACGGCTTGAGCCGCCTGACGGCCCGGAGCACGTGAGCTGTCCGGCGGCGCCGGGCACGTGAGCCGCGCGCCGGCCCCGGCGCTCGATCCGACCCGAGCCGCCTCCGGCCCGGGCGCCCGGCCGCCCGACCACACCCGTACGAAGCAACGGCACACCGACACCACCCGGCCCAGAACCGCAAAGGACTCCGCCCATGGCTTCCGTCCCCCACCCCGAGCAGAGCACGGTCAGCGAGCTGCTGGAGCGCTCGAACCGGCTGGGCTCGGACCCGCGCAACACCAACTACGCCGGGGGCAACACCTCCGCCAAGGGCAGCGCGCCCGACCCCGTCACCGGCGCCGACACCGAGCTGATGTGGGTCAAGGGCTCGGGCGGCGACCTGGGCACCCTGACCGGGCCGGGCCTCGCCGTGCTGCGGCTCGACCGGCTGCGGGCACTCACCGAGGTCTACCCGGGGGTGGAGCGCGAGGACGAGATGGTCGCCGCGTTCGACTACTGCCTGCACGGCAAGGGCGGCGCCGCGCCCTCCATCGACACCGCCATGCACGGCCTGGTCGACGCCCCGCACGTCGACCACCTGCACCCCGACTCCGGCATCGCGCTGGCCTGCGCCGCCGACGGCGAGAAGCTCACCGCCGCATGCTTCGGCGACACCGTGGTCTGGGTGCCCTGGCGACGCCCCGGCTTCCAGCTCGGGCTGGACATCGCCGCCGTCAAGCAGGCCAACCCGCAGGCAGTCGGCTGCGTCCTGGGCGGCCATGGCATCACCGCCTGGGGCGAGACCTCGCAGGAGTGCGAGCGCAACGCGCTGCACATCATCCGCACCGCGGAGGCCTTCCTCGCCGAGCACGGGCGCCCCGAGCCGTTCGGGCCGGTGCTCGACAGCCAACTGCCGCTGCCGGAGGCCGACCGCCGGGCCAGGGCCGCCGCGCTGGCCCCGCTGATCCGGGCGCTGGCGTCCGCCGACCGCCCGCAGGTCGGCCACTTCACCGACACACCCGAGGTGCTGGACTTCCTCTCCCGCGCCGAGCACCCGCGGCTGGCGGCGCTCGGCACCTCGTGCCCCGACCACTTCCTGCGCACCAAGGTCCGCCCGCTGGTCCTGGACCTGCCGCCCGGCGCCCCGCTGGAGCAGGCCGCCGCCCGGCTGCGCGAACTGCACGCCGACTACCGCACCGCCTACGCCGCCTACTACGAGCGGCACGCCTCGCCCGACTCGCCCCCGATGCGCGGCGCTGACCCGGCGATCGTGCTGGTCCCCGGCATCGGCATGTTCAGCTTCGGCAAGGACAAGCAGACCGCCCGGGTGGCGGGCGAGTTCTACCTCAACGCGATCAACGTGATGCGCGGCGCCGAGGCGGTCTCCACCTACCGGCCCATCGAGGAGTCGGAGAAGTTCCGGATCGAATACTGGGAGCTGGAGGAGGCCAAGCTGCGGCGGATGCCCGCGCCGAAGCCGCTGGCCACCAGGATCGCGCTGGTCACCGGTGCCGGATCCGGCATCGGCCGGGCCATCGCGCACCGGCTGGCCGCCGAGGGCGCCTGCGTCGTCGTCGCCGACCTCGACGGGGCGAAGGCCGAGGCCGTCGCCGAGGAGCTGGGCGGCCCTGACAAGGCCGTCGCGGTGACGGTCGACGTCACCGCGGAGGAGCAGATCGCCGCCGCCTTCGACGCGGCGCTGCTCGCCTTCGGCGGAGTGGATCTCGTGGTCAACAACGCGGGCATCTCCATCTCCAAGCCGCTGCTGGAGACCACGGCAGACGACTGGGACCTCCAGCACCGCATCATGGCCCGCGGCTCCTTCCTGGTCTCCCGGGCGGCGGCCCGCGTGATGATCGAGCAGCGGCTCGGCGGCGACATCGTCTACATCGCCTCCAAGAACGCGGTCTTCGCGGGCCCCGACAACATCGCCTACTCCGCCACCAAGGCCGACCAGGCCCACCAGGTCCGGCTGCTCGCCGCGGAGTTGGGCGAGCACGGCATCCGCGTCAACGGCATCAACCCCGACGGGGTCGTCCGCGGCTCCGGCATCTTCGCGGGCGGCTGGGGCGCGAAGCGCGCCGCGGTCTACGGGGTGGAGGAGGCCGAGCTCGGCGAGTTCTACGCCCAGCGCACGCTGCTCAAGCGGGAGGTGCTGCCCGAGCACGTGGCCAACGCGGTCTTCGCTCTGACCGGGGGCGACCTCACCCACACGACGGGGCTGCACATCCCGGTCGACGCGGGGGTGGCGGCGGCGTTCCTGCGCTGACGCTTATCCGGGGCGCTTGTGCTGAGGCGCTCCCGGCGGGGCGCTCACGGCGGGGGCGGGGCTGGGGCTGGGGCTGGGGCTGGGGGCATCCAGGGGGCGCTGCTTCCGGGGGCAAGCCGTACCCGCCTCCGCCGCCGAGCCGCCCCCGTCCTCCCCGGCCGCCGCTGGCCCCCGTCACCCTGTCCGCCGACCAAGGAATGTCCCGTGACCTCGACCGCACCGCCCGTCTCCGCCGGCCCGTCCGCCTTCGCCGCGGTGGACCTCGGCGCGACGAGCGGCCGGGTGATCGTCGGCCGGGTGGGGCGGGGCGGCCTGGACCTCACCGAGGTCCACCGCTTCCCCAACACCCCGCTCCGGCTGCCCACCGGGCTGCACTGGAATCTGCCCGGCCTCTTCCAGGGCGTGATCGACGGGCTGCGCGAAGCCGCGAAGGCCGGCCCGGTGGCGTCGATCGGCATCGACACCTGGGCGGTGGACTACGGACTGCTCGACGCGGACGGCGCGCTGCTCGGCCTGCCCCACCACTACCGCGACGACCGCACCCGCGGCCTGGCCGAGCGGGTACGCGACCAGGTCGGTGCGCGGCGGCTCTACGGCGTCACCGGCTTGCAGCACCTGCCGTTCAACACCGTCTTCCAACTGGCCGCGGCGCGCGGATCGGCCCAACTCGCCGCCGCCCGGACCCTGTTGCTCGTCCCCGACCTGCTGACGTACTGGCTGACCGGCTCGGTCGGCGCGGAGATCACCAACGCGTCGGCCACCGGGCTGCTCGACGCGCGTACCGGCACCTGGTCGCTGGACATCGCGGCGGCCACCGGGCTCGACCCGGCCCTGCTGCCGCCGCTGCGGGAACCCGGTACGCGGGCCGGCACGCTGCTGCCGTACGTCGCCGCCGCCACGGGCCTGCCCGCCGGTACGCCCGTCGTCGCCGTCGCCTCCCACGACACCGCGTCGGCCGTGGCCGCCGTGCCCGCGACCGGCCCGGGGGCCGCGTACATCTCGTGCGGTACGTGGTCGCTGGCCGGGCTGGAGCTGGACGCGCCGGTCCTCACCGAGGAGTCGCGGGCGGCCAACTTCACCAACGAGCGCGGGATCGACGGCACCGTCCGCTACCTGCGCAACATCATGGGCATGTGGCTGCTTGAGGAGTGCCGGCGCGTCTGGGCCGCCCGGGGCCGGCCGGCCGACCTGGCCTCGCTGCTGGCAGCCGCCGCGCGGACGGAACCGCTCGCGGCACTGATCGACCCGGACGCACCGGAGTTCCTCGCCCCCGACGACATGCCCGCCGCCATCGCCGGGCATTCCTTCCACGCCGGCCCTCACCCGCCGGCCGAGCCCGGCGCGGTGGTCCGCTGCGTACTGGAGAGCCTGGCCTTGGCGCACCGCCGGGTCTTGCGCCGGGCCGCGGAACTCGCCGACCGGGACATCACCCGCGTCCACCTCGTCGGTGGCGGCAGCCGCAACGAACTGCTCTGCCAACTGACCGCCGACGCCACCGGGTTGCCGGTCGTCGCCGGCCCGACCGAGGCCACCGCCGTCGGCAACGTCCTGGTGCAGGCCCGCGCCCACGGCCTGGTCGGCGACCTCGCGCAGACGCGGCAACTCGTCGCCGACACGCAGCAGTTGCGCCACTACCGACCGCAGGGCGACAGCCGGGCGTGGGATGCCGCCGAGGCCCGGCTCACCTCCGGGTCCCGCCGCCCGCTCGCCCCGGGGACCGGCCGGTGAGCCTCCGGCCGCGCCCCGCCACCCCGGAGGGCGCGACAGCGGGCGCGGGCGGGCGTCGCGGTGCCGCAGACCTACGAGCCGAGGTCAGGCGGGTGGAATGTGACCCTAGGATGGCTCGATGAGCAATGAACGCGAACTCGATCAGACGGATCGCGACATCTTGTTCCATCTCCAGCAGGACGGGCGGCTGACCAATGTCGAGCTGGCGCGCCGGGTCGGCCTGACGCCGCCGCCGTGTCTGCGGCGGGTCAAACGGCTGGAAGAGGCCGGGGTGATCACCGGCTACCGGGCCCGTATCAGCCCCGAGGCCGCGGGGCTCGGCCTTGAGGTGATCGTCTCGATCGAGGTCTCGGTGAGCGACCTCAAAACGCTGGAAGGGCTGGAGACGACCATCGCCGCGTACGAGGAAGTCGTCGAATTCCGCCGGCTGTTCGGCACCCCCGACTACCACCTGCGGGTCCTGGTCGCCGACTACGCGGCGTACGAGGCCTTCCAGACCGGGAAGATCATCGGCATTCCGGGCGTCGCGCGGGTGATCTCGCAGCCGACGATGAAGAAGATCAAGGTCACCGACTGAACCCCGTATCTGTGCCGCCGCGCGTGGGCGCCGCCGTCCGCGCGGAAGAGCGAGGACGACGACGTGGCGCCGAGGGCTGTCCCGGCGCCGGGTGCGCTAGTCGAGTACGAGAGCGCTGAGTTCGGCGACCTCCGGCAGGGCGGACAGGGTCTCCAGCACGCGCGGTGCCGGGTTGGTCAGGTAGAGCAGCACCCGGGCGTCGGGGTAGTCGGGTTCGGCGAGGCAGCCGTCGTCGTCCTCCCAGTTGGCCTCGACGGTGAGCCGGTCGAAGTCCGTGCCGCGGAGCAGGCAGTAGGCACCGCCCGCGTAGGAGCTGTCGCGGACCTCGCACTCGGCGCCGAGTGCCAGGGCGATTGCCGGGCCGATGTCGGCGGGCGTGCCGGTGGCGGAGCCGAACACGTAGTACCTGTGGGTCACTTGTGGTTCCTTGTCCTTGCTGTTGCCCGGTACGGGCGCACCGCGTACCGGAGTCGAAAGGGTGACCGTATCTCCTCGTCGCCTACGAACGGCTTTGTCGCGATCGGCCGGGTGTTCAGCGCCACCGGTACGGCGGCGTACGGCCGTTTCGCCCAGCGGGCCGCGGACTGACCGGTCCGGGCGTCAGCGGGGTGTCGGCAGCTGTCCGGCGCCGTCTTCCGCGGGGCGCGCCATGGCGCCCGGGTCGGGCAGTGGGCCGAGGTGCCGGGCGACGCGCTCGCGCAGCAGCAGATAGTCGTCCCAGCGGCGCGGCAGCGGTCCCGGCGGGCGGGCGACGACCCGGGCGGCGGTGACGCGCTGGCCGCGCCGGAACTGTTCGAGCGTCACATCGAGCTGTATGCCGCTCGGCAGCGCATTCCACCAGTGGAAGCCGTGCTGTTCACCGGCCAGTTGGACCTCGCCGAGCATGAGGTCGCCGCCGAAGAGGTCGTGGACCAGCAGGGCGCTGATGTCGCAGTGGCCCCAGGCGGGATTTTCCGGCCGCCACTCGTCCTGGTCGTCGGGCGAACAGGTGTCGGCGGCCCATGACGCGCGCAGCGCCCTGTCGAGGTCCAGCAGATTCCAGGTGGTCATACGTGCAGCCTCGCACCCGCCACTGACAATGCCGGGTTCAGCTGTGGGGAGCGGGCGGCGGCGCAGGACTCGCCCCACCGCCCCACCGCCCCGGGGTCAGGGCAGCGGTCGCAGGCTGTCCGGGGTGAGGTCGGCCAGGCTCGGGTAACCGTCGACGGCCATGATCAGGTCGGCTTCGGCGAGCACCGACCTCAGTACGTGGACGATGCCGTCGGTGCCGCCCAGCGCGCAGCCGTACGCGTACGGACGGCCGATGCCGACCGCCGTCGCCCCCAGCGCCAGCGCCTTGACCAGGTCCGCGCCCGACCGCACGCCGGAGTCGAACAGGACCGGCAGCCCGTCGGCCGCGGCGACGACGTCGGGGAGCACGGTCAGTGCGGGCAGTCCGCCGTTGGCCTGGCGGCCCCCGTGGTTGGAGCAGTAGATGCCGTCGACGCCGCCGTCCTTGGCGCGGCGCGCGTCGTCCGGGTGGCAGATGCCCTTCACGATCAGCGGCAGTGTCGTCACCGACCGCAGCCAGGTGAGGTCGTCCCAGGTCAGGGCGTTGCCGAAGAGCTGGGTCCAGAGCAGTACGGCCCCTTGCGGGTCGTCCTGCGGGTGCTTGCCGAGCAGTCGGTGGAAGACCGGGTCGGTGAAGTAGTTGGCCAGGCAGTGGCCGCGCAGCTGGGGGAAATTACCGGTCGCCAGGTCGCGCGGGCGCCAGCCGGTGACCCAGGTGTCGAGGGCGACCACGATCGCCGTGTAGCCCGCGCGCTCCGCCCGGTGGATCAGGCTTTCCGCCAGGTCGCGGTCGGTGGGCGTGTAGAGCTGGAAGAAACCGGGGGTGCCGCCCAGCTCCGGCGCGACATCCTCCATCGGGTCGACGCTCAGAATCGAGGCGACCATCGGCACGCCGGTCCTGGCCGCGGCCCGTGCGGTGGCGAGGTCGCCGTGCCCGTCCTGCGCGCACAGGCCGATCACCCCGACCGGCGCCATGAACAGCGGCGCGGGCCAGGTCGTGCCGAACAGCTCGACGGACAGGTCCCGCTCCCGGGCCCCGACGAACATCCGCGGGTAGACGCCCCAGCGGGCGAACGCCTCGACGTTCGCCCGCTGTGTGGCCTCGTCCCCCGCGCCGCCCGCGACGTACGACAGCAGCGACGGTGGCATCGCCGCGGCTGCGCGGGCCTCCAGCTCGCTGAACGTCATCGGCAGGTCCGGCAGTACACCGCCGAGGGCGCGGAGATAGATGTCGTTCTGGTAGTTCCCGAACGCCGTGGACAGGTGCGGTCGTTGCTCGTCGCTCATCAGGCGTCGTCCTCGTGTTCGGGCGGGTGGGCGCGGTTCATTGCGCAGGATAGATGTCCCCGGCCGCCATCATGCTTTCCTGGTCGCTGTCCGACTCCAATTGCCGCGCTTCCCGCTGGAGCCGGGTGCGCTCGTCGGCGTCGCCGGCGCGGTCGGCGTCGGTCGCGAGCCTGTGCGCCTCGTCGCGGAGCTGCTGCACGTGGCGGTGCGACGCTTCTGTCGATGTCATGGCGGGACCTCGCTCCCTGCGTAGGGCTCTCGCTTCCAGCGAAGCAGGGTGTGCCGCTGCCGTCCACATTTGCCCGCGGCGCCTCAGAGCCTGGGCACATCGTGGCTGGTCAGGCCGTTCCCGGTGTCGTGGGCTGTGTGCGGGACGGGACGCGTACCCAGTCCGGCAGCAGGACAGTCTTGCCGTGGACATGGCCGGCCATGCTCCCGTCGATCGCTGCCGACGCCGCGCGCGAGGGGTACGTACGCGAGACGGGTACCTGAAGGCGCCTCTGCCATCCGGCCGACCGGATGAAGGTCACCGGCGGGGCGTGGTGGCCCGGGCGGCGGTGGCCAGGGAGGTCTGGAGGCGGCGGGCCGCGTCGACGTGGTCGCCGGTCCAGATGATGCGGACCGCCGTCGCGGTGGCGCGGCCCCGCTCGTCGCGCAGGTCGCGGCGTACGGCAGCGGCCAGGCGGCCCTCGGCCGCGCGGTCGGCCGGGAGGGGCTCGGGCACGGGGTGACGGCCGCCGAGGCCGTCCGCGAGGCCGTGGTACCAGGCCGAGACCCGGTCGGCGCTGGAGAGCAGTTCCGAGCGCGCCGCGGCCCGCTCGGAATCGCTGTGCAGGTCGCCGGCGCGCTGCCACATGCCGAGCACCGCGTCGGCGGCGAGCCGCAGGCCGACCACGCCCGTGACCAGCGTGGTCATCTCCGCGAGCGGCACCGGCTTGGGTCCGCGCTCGGACAGGTAGCTGCGGAAGGCGTCGTCGAGCCGCCGGGCCGCCGCGGCGGCCTGCCGCCCGGCCTCCAGCGGCGCCGCGGCCGGTTCCGGGCCCGCGGTGCAGCAGCCCACCGCGAAGTCCACGGCTCCCGCCAGATAGTCCGCGCTGTCGGCGTACGCCTCCGCCATCGCCTCACCGACGGCCGCCGAGGCGCCGCGCGGCCAGAAGAACAGTCCGACCACGATGCTGACCAGGCAGCCGAGCGCGATGTCCTCGACCCGGAAGAGGCCGACCCGCCAGTCGGGAACCTGGCCGATGTTGAAGAGGATCACCAGGGTCACGGTGAAGGCGGCCTGGCCCGCGGCGAAGGAGATCGCGGCGGGCGCGATGCCGGCGACCAGCACGGCGAGCGGCAGCAGGAACCACAGCAGGACGGAGTTGTGGCCGATGAGTTGCAGCAGCCCGGCTCCCACGATGGAGCCGACGACCGTGCCTGCCAGCCCGCGTACCGCGTTCTGGCCGGTGTTCAGGGCGTTGGAGCGCAGCACGGACAGGGCGCCGAGCACCACCCAGAAGGAGTGCTGGACGCTGGTCACGTCGGTGATGGCCACGGCGAGGCCGAGCCCCACCGCGCCGCGCACGCTGTTGTGCAGCCACACCGAGCGCGGGTCGAGGTGCGCGGCGGCGCGCTCGCGGGCGGCGGTGAGCGGCGGTACGAGGCCGCCGGGTTCGCGGCCGAGCAGCCGGTCGGCCCAGCCGCGCCTTTCCGCGGCGGCGGCGAGGTCGACGTTGGCGGCGATCTGCAGGACGGCGAAGCTCAGCTCCTGCGCGCGGAAGGACACGTCGAGGGAGCCGAGGAAGTCGGTGACGTCCTGGTCCTGGCCGAGGTCGGACGAGGCGCGCTGCACCGGCAGCCGGTCGGTGGCGTCGCGCTCCATGTCGTCCAGGGCCTTGCGCAGCGCCTCGGCGGCGGCCCCCAGCGGCGCGGGGTCGGTGTGCCGGCCCTCCAGCAGGTCCGCGGCCTCGTCGAGGGTGTGCGCGGCGGCCTGTTTGACCAGGCAGGGCGCTGTCACCCGGCGGTGGGCGGCGTCCTGCGGTGTGCCGCTGTGCGCCACGATCGCGGTGAGCCAGGTGAGTTCGTCGACCAGCCGGACCAGGGCGCGGGCACCGGTGGACAGGCCGGTGGGGCGGTAGGGCGTGGAGTCGAAGGCACGGCGCAGCCCGGCTCCGGCGTCGGCGGCACCGGTGGCGGCGGCCAGGCAGTCCGCGGGGCTGGGCGCGTCGGGGCCGAGCACCAGGGCGGCGTCGACACGCAGCCGTACGGCGACCGCGCGGCAGACCGCGGCGGCGGGTGCGCCGAGCGGGTCGGTGGAGGGGCGCGGCCACAGCAGGGTGACGGCGAGCATCGAGGCGGCGGTGGCGAGCCCCGCGCCGGCCAGCCGGTCGGGCAGCGCGGACAGCGGTGCGGCCAGCGACACCGGCAGGATGAAGCCGAGCAGCAGCGCGGTCGTGGCGCCGGCCAGCACGGAGCTGACGATGCCGGAGAAGAGCACCAGGAAGCCGACCACGACCATGGTCGCCACGCCGAGCCAGGTCACCCGGGAGACCGCGGTGCCCAGGCAGATCAGCACCGCCCAGGCCACGGCGAGGGCGGCGTGCGCGCGCAGCCGCTGCACGACAGGCCCGGTGAAGTCGACCAGCAGCAGCATCGAGAACGCGCCGAAGGCGGCGAAGCTCGCCATCACGGGCGAGCCGACGGCCTTGCTGCACAGGGCGAACAGCGCGGGCATCACGATGGCGCCGCGGGCGGCCCTGCGGGTGGCGGCCAGGCCCGGGTCCTTGGCCCGCAGCCAGGCCGGCAGCGCCCGCAGCCGGTGGCGGACGCCGCTCGGAGCGGGAGGCGGGGTGTCCATGGGGGCGTTCCTCCGGTCGGCCGGGCGGGGGTGCCGGGCCGACCCGGCGCACCGTTGGCGTCGAGTATCGCGGGTGGAAGCGCCGGTGAAGCGGAGTTCCGCCGCCTGATCGCGGCCCGCCGTCCTGTCGGCCCGGGTCCGGCGGCCCGGCAGTACCGGTCCGGCGGCCGTACGCCCGGGGCGCCGTTGCCGCCGGCGGACGCCGATGCGCGGGCGGTCGCGGACCGGTCTGCCGCGACCGGGGCGGCTTCTGTCGGGCCGTCAACAAAGCCGGTACGACGGCCGGTTGTGATCCACCGCCGGTCACGTCGCGGACAGGATTTTCCTGAACGCTTCCCTCCGGGGCGTGATTCAGGCCACAATCAATTGACCGTCAGTGAAACTCCCGCGCAACATTGCGGAAACCACTCCCCCAACGAGGGGTCGACGAAGGATGGTTCTGTAAACGTTTACAGTTTGCCGTCGGACAACAAGGGGACGACTATGACGACTTCGGGCGGACCACCGACCGTGGAGACCATCGCCGCGCGGGCGGGGGTGTCCATCGCCTCGGTCTCGCGCGTTCTCAATGGTCACGGGGCTCGTCCCAACACCGTCCGGCGAGTTGAGCAGGCCGCAGCCGAACTGGGCTACGTGCCCAACGGCGTGGCCAGGTCCCTCAAGGGCGGCCGTACCCGGCAACTGACGTTCGCCATGCCGGATGTGGGCAATCCGGCCTATGTCTCGATGGTCCGGCAGATACAGGCGGTCACCAAGCCGCTGGGCTACCGGCTGCTGCTGCACTCCACCGACGCGGTCGCCGAGGACGAGCTGGACGTGGTGCGCAGCCTCGCCGACCGTACGAGCGACGGGCTGATCCTGTGCCCGATACGGGTGACCGACGCCCACTTGGAGGTGCTGGCGCGCGCCGCCCTCCCTGTGGTCGTCATCGGGTCGCTGCCCGACGCGACCGCCGTGGACAGCGTGCGGGCCGACTCGGTGTCGGGCACCGCCCTGGCGGTACGGCATCTGATGGAGTGCGGCCGGCGGCGGATCGCGTTCATCAACGGCCCGGCCGACACCGTGCCGGGCCGCAACCGCAGGATCGGTTACGAGACGGCGCTGCGCGAGGCGGGCATCACCCCCGACCCCGCGCTCACCGTCACCACCGACTTCGGCATCGAGGCCGGGGCGCGGGCGGCCCACCGGCTGCTGGACGCGCATCCGGGCATCGACAGCGTCTTCTGCGCCAACGACCAGCTCGCGCTCGGCGCCGCCCATGCCGCGCACGACCGCGACCTGCGGATACCCGACGACCTCGCGGTGGTGGGGATGGACGACAGCGAGCTGGCCAGGGCGGGCCACCCGGCACTGACCAGCGTGGACCTCGGCTCCGCCGAACGCGGGCGGCTCGCCGCCGAGATGCTGGTGGCCCGCCTCGAGGGCGGCGACCACGAGGTGCGCTGCGAGACGGTCGCGCCCCGCCTGGTGGTCCGCGAGTCCACCACCGGCACGCGGGCCGCGACCGGCTCGCGTACCGCCGCGGGACAGGCTCGGGCCGGCGCCGGTACCGTGGCGGTGAGCGCGTCATGAGCGCCGCGACGGCCACCCAGCCGCGGCCCGGCGCCGGCACTCCCCCGCCGCGTACGACGGCCGCCCGCCGCCGGATGCTGGGCCTGGACCGGGACGCCTGGTTCCTGCTGCTGCCCGCGCTGATACCGGTGCTGGTGCTGAGCGTCGGACCGCTGGTGTACGGGATGGCGCTGGCCTTCACCGACGCCCAGTCCGGCGTCACGCGGTCCACGTCCTTCACCGGCGTGCGCAATTTCGCGGATCTGCGGCTCGACTCGCTGTTCTGGGACTCGTTCAGGATCGGCCTGGTCTGGGCGGTCTGCGTCACCGCGATCCAGCTGCTGCTGGCGCTCGGCCTGGCCCTGCTGCTCAACCAGAACCTGCGCTTCCGCTGGCTGGCGCGCACCCTGGCGCTGGTGCCGTGGGCGATGCCGGAGGTCGTGGTCGGCATCATGTGGCGGCTGGTCTACAACCCGGACGCGGGCATCCTCAACAACACGCTGCGCCACCTGCATCTGACGTCGGGCCACACCGACTGGCTGTCCAGCCTGTCGCTCGCGCTGCCCGCGGTCATCGTGGTCGGCGTATGGGCGGGCATGCCGCAGACCACGGTGGTGCTGCTGGCCGGCCTGCAGAACGTACCGGTGGAACTGCACGAGGCGGCCGGTATCGACGGGGCCGGGCTCTGGCGCCGCTTCACCACCGTGACGTGGCCGACCCTCAAACCGGTGGTGCTGTCCATCACCGCGCTGAACTTCATCTGGAATTTCAACTCCTTCGGCCTGGTCTTCGTGCTGACCAGCGGCGGCCCCGGCGGCAAGACCCGGCTGCCGATGCTCTTCGCCTACGAAGAGGCCTTCCGCTACGGGCAGTTCGGCTACGCGGCGGCCATGGGCCTGGTGATGATCGCGGTGATCGCCGTGCTGCTGACCGTCTTCCTGCGCAACCGTCTCAAGGAGGCCGACCAGTGAGCGCCGCCGTCCCCGCACCCGAACAGGCCGCCCCGCAGCCCGCCTCCCGCCCGCTGCCCCGGCCCACCCGCCGCGATGCGCGCCGCCGCGCGGGCAGGACCGGGCAGTACGCGGCGCTGCTGTGCTACCTGGTCTTCCTGGCCTTCCCGCTGCTGTGGCTGGTGTCCACCGCCTTCAAATCGCCCCGGGAACTGGGCTCGGTCAACCCGACCTGGCTGCCCAGGCATCCGACGCTGGGCAATTTCCGCACCGCGCTCGACGAGCAGCCGCTGCTGCACGCGGCGCTCAACAGCCTGCTGGTGGCGGGCGCAGCCGCGCTGGTCTCGGTGGCGGTCGCGGTGCCCGCCGCGTACGCGATGGTGCGCTTCAAGGGCGCGGTCAGCCGGGCCGGCACCGGGTGGATCCTGGTGAGCCAGATGTTCCCGCTGGTGCTGATCATCATCCCGTTGTTCATGGTGCTGAAAAATCTGCACCTGATCGACTCCCGGGCCGGCCTGGTCGTCGTTTACGTGGTGTGGACGCTGCCCTTCGTGCTGTGGATGCTGCAGAGCTACGTCAAAGCGGTGCCGGTGTCGCTGGAGGAGGCCGCGGCGATCGACGGCTGCAGCCGGCTGCGGACGCTGCGCAGCGTGGTCCTTCCGCTGCTGACACCCGGGCTGGTCGCGACGCTGATGTTCGCCTTCGTCACCTCCTGGAACGAGTTCTTCTTCGCCCTGGTCCTGCTCAAGTCGCCGGAGAAGCAGACGATGTCCGTGATCCTCACCCACTTCACCGGTGCCGAGGGCGCCGCGGACCTCGGCCCGCTGGCCGCCGCGTCGGTGCTCGCCACCATTCCCAGCCTGGTCTTCTTCGCGCTGCTGCAAAAGCGCCTGGTCGGCGGCATGCTGTCCGGGGCGGTGAAGGGCTGATGCGCCGCCGCAGCCTGCTCACCGGCGCCGCGGCCACCGCCGCTGCCGCCGGCTCCGCCGCCGTAGTGTCCGGCTGCGGTTCGTCGGCCGGGGCGGGCGTGCCCACCCTGGACTTCCTGTCACTGGCCTGGCAGGAGGAGTCGGTCAAGACCAACAAGGCGCTGGTGGCGCAGTGGAACGACCAGCACCCCGAGGTGCAGGTCCGCTATGTGCAGGGCAGTTGGGACGACGTCCACGACCAGCTGCTCACCTCCTTCGAGGGCGGAACCGCGCCCGACATCATCCACGACGAGGGCAACGACCTCACCGACTTCGGCTCCGGCGGCTACCTCGCCGACCTGGCGCCCCTGCTGCCCGCGGCCACGCGCGGCCGTATCCCGTCCGCGGTCTGGGACATGGCCCGCGTCGGCGGCGGGCTCTACGGGGTGCCGTTCCTCCAGGAGCCGCGGGTCCTGATCGCCAACCGCACCCTGCTGGCCAAGGCGGGCATCGGCCTGCCGGACGCCGCGAAGCCCTGGACCTGGCAGGAGTTCGAGGACATCGCCAAGGAGCTGTCGCACACGGGCGGCGGCTCGGCCGAGCGCTACGGCATCGCCTGGCCGATGAGTTCACCGGTCAGCGTGACGCTGAATCTGGCGCTGACCACCGGCGGCCGGATCCTCTACCGCAAGGACGACGGGCGTACCGAAGTGCGCCTGGAACAGGCCGATTCGGCCTTCGCGGAGCTGGTACGCCGCCAGGTCGGCGCCGACAGGTCGGCGCCCGCCACCGCGCTGGGCATGAGCGGCGGCGACGCGCTGCCCGGCTTCTTCGCCGGGCGTTACGCGATGCTGCCGCTCAACCTGTCCTACCGGCAGCAGATACAGCAGCAGGCGCCGGCCCACTTCGACTGGGTCACCCTGCCGCTGCCGGTCGGCGCCGGCGCCCCGGACGGCGGGCGCGCCCAGGGCGTCAGCCCGCAGACGCTGTCGGTGTCCAAGGACTGCGGGCACAAGGCGTCGGCGGCGGCCTTCATCGACTTCATGACGCGGACCGACCATCTGGTGGAACTGGCCAGGGGCGACTGGATGGCCCCGACCGGCACCGACGCCCTGCGCGACCCGTCGATCACCACGGACAAGCTCGGCTGGAACACCGGGATGTCGGTGGCCGCGCACCTGGTGGCGTCCCCGGCGCTGGGCCGGCGCGGCTATCCCGAGTGGTCGGACAAGGTCGCCACCCCGGCGCTCCAGCAGTTCTTCAGCGGCGGCATAGGCCTCGACACGCTGCGCAAGAAGCTGGTGCGCGACGGCAACCGGGTCTTCGACCGCTACCGCACCTGAGGCCGCACCGCCGACCGTGCAGCCCGCCCCCGTACCCGCCATGACGACAAGGAGCAACGGACATGCCCGGAGCCGCGTTACGTCCGCCGCCGCGACCGCCGCCGGCCGGGGCGCAGGAGCACGGCGGACGCACGCACCACACAGCATGACTCACCAGGAAATGGCACGGCATGAGCACAACTCCCGCCCTACCCGACACCTCCGGCCCGTATCTGACCCCGTCCCCCCACGCCATCCGCAGACCCGCCCCGGCCCCCGGCTCCCCCCGCGACCACGCGCGCGGCGCGCTCACCGGGCTCGCCGTCGGTGACGCGCTGGGCGCGCCGGCCGAGAACATGAAACCGTCCGCGATCCGCAAGCGCTGGGGCCGTATCGAGGACTTCGTCACCGACGACCCGGCCGGCACCGACGACACCGAATACGCGATCCTGTCCGGCCTGCTGCTGGCCAGACACGGCTCCGCGCTCACCGCAGGCGACGTCGAGACGGCCTGGCACGTGTGGATCGCGGACCGCGACGAAGGCCCGTTCAAGGGCGCGGGTTTCAGCGAACGCGGCACCCTGGAGAATCTGCGCCGGGGTCTGGCCTCGCCGATCACCGCACAGCACCGGCACGCCTGGAGCGACGGCCTCGCGATGCGGGCCGCGCCCTGCGGTGTCTTCGCCGCGGGGCGGCCCGCCGAGGCCGCCCGGCTGGTGGCGATCGACGGCACGGTCAGCCATGAGGGCGAGGGGATCTACGGCGGGCAGGCCGTCGCGGCCGGGGTGGCGGCGGCGATGGGCGGCGGGGACTGTGCCGGGGTGATCACCGCGGCGCTGTCGGTGGTGCCGGAGGACTCCTGGACCGCCCGCTCGCTGCGGCGGGCGGTGACGGTGGCCCGCCGGGTCAGGCTGGACGCGGACCTGACGGTGCTCGACCGGGAGCGCGCGCTGCGCGCCGCGGTCGTCATCGGCGGCTACCCGTGGACCGACCTGGCGCCCGAGGCGGTCGGCCTGGCCTTCGGCGCCTTCGCCCTGGCGGCGGGCGACTTCACCGGCTCGGTGCTCACCGCGGTGAACATGGGCAGGGACGCCGACACCACCGCCGCGGTGGCGGGCGCGCTCGCCGGTACGCTCGGCGGCTGGTCGGCCATCCCGGCCCGCTGGTCGCGGGTCGTCAGAGAGGTACGCGGCAGCTGCCTGCCCGCGATGGCCGGCTACCACGTCCACGACATCGCCGACCTGCTCTCCCCCGACGGGCACACCGGCACCGGCCGGGCAGCGTCATGACGCGAACCCCCGGCCCGGTCCCGGCCGACCCGCCCGCCGCCACCACCGACCCGGGAGCGCCCCTGATCCCGGCGTCCCGCACCGGCGCCGCGGACGCCCTGAGCGCCGACACCGCCGCGACCACCACCGACACGGCGGCGCCGCCGCCGCCCCTGATCCCCGCGTCCCGCACGGGCGCCCCGGACGCCGACAGCCGGCCGCCGGACCCGATCCGGGCGGAGCCGGCGGGCGTACCCGGCGCCGCCCCGACGCCGTCCGCCGACACCCCGGAGCCGTACGAGCCGCCGGATCCGCTCCCGCCGCACCAGGCGCGTGTGCCAGGCCAGGCCCCGCCCCCCGACACCCCGCCCCCCGGCCAACCGCAGGACCCGCTCCCAGCGGTACGGGCCGAGGTACCCGTCCCGGCGCGTACCGGCGTGCGGCGCCCCGGTCGCACGGGGGACGCCGCACGCGATACGGCGGGGCCGGTGGGGGGCGACGAACTGCGTTCGCGGGTGGAGGGGATGCTGCTGGGGCTCGCGGCGGGGGACGCCGCCGGGTGGCCGGCGGCCCGGCACCGGGCGGCGCGGATGCCCGAGTGGACCCGGCGCCTCACCCGGGAGCTGGACACCTTCGCCGAGCAGAACGAGACGACCACCCTGCCGGTGCCGATCGCGCTCAACCAGCCGCCCGAGCCGCTGCGGCTCGGCCCGTCCGACGACGCCGAGTGGGCGGCCTTCACCGCCGAGGCGGTGCTCGCCTCGCGCGGGGCGATGGGCAGCGACCTCAGCCGCGACCGGCGGGTGCGCTCCGCGGTGGACCTGGCCTGGATGTCGCTGGCGGCCGAGATCTCCACGGCGGCGGCCCGCGCGCCCGAGGTCGAGTCCGCGGTGATCCCGCTGCGGGCCAGGATCTCGGTACGCGCCGGGCTCGGCAATCTCGCCACCGGCCTGCGCCCGCCGGCCACCGGCCACGACAACCCGCACTTCTTCGACGACGCGGCCTGCGGACGGGCCTGCGTCCTGGCAGTCGTCCACCCCGGCGACCCCGCGGCCGCGGCGGACCTCGCCGAATACGACGCGCGCTACACCCAGGACGAGGACGGTGTGCACGGCGCCCGTGCGATGGCCGCCGCCGTCGCCCTCGCGCTGGTCGGCGCCACGGCGGCGGACTGCGTGGCGGCGGCGCTGCGCCAGTTGCCGCCCGGCTCGGAGATCGCCCGCAACGCGGAGCACGCGGTGGCGCTCACCCGGGCCGCCAAGGCGGCGGGCGGCCACGGCCGCGGACAGGCGTTCGGCCTGATCCCGCTGCTGGAACACCAGATCATCGACCACGTCTACAGCTACGGCATCGCCGCCGCCGACACCGTACCGGTCGCACTCGCGCTGGTCCTGGCCAGTGACGGCGCGGTGGACGAGGCGGTGCCCGCCGCCGCGTGCCTGTCGCGGGTCGCGGACTCGGCGCCCGCGCTCGCCGGCGCGCTGGCCGGCGCGCTCGGCGGCGCGCGATCCCTGCCCGCCTCGTGGCGGGCCGCTTGCAGAACTCTGGCCGGCTGCGCACTGCCGCGTCTCGCCGGTCTCGATCTCGTGGAGCTGGCCGGACGGCTGGCCGCCATCGAACCCGCCGTCACCGTTGGGGAAGGACTCGGAACCCATGAAACTGACGCTTGAGGACCGCATCGCCGGTTGCCTGGTCGGCGCCGCCGTAGGCGACGCCCTCGGCGGCCCGGTCGAGGGCTGGACACCGGAACAGATCGCCGAACGGCACGGCGGCCGGGTGCGCGGCATCGTCGGCCCCTTCCACGAGGACTGGCGCACCGCACGCCCCATCGCGCCCTACCACAAGGGTGACGGGCACGTCACCGACGACACCCTGATGACGCAGGCGCTGGTCCGGGTCTACGCCAAGGTCCGCGACCACCTGGACGCGTACAGCATCGCCGAGCACCTGGTGCCCGATCTGATCACCACGCCCCGGTGGATACCCGAACTGGAGGCCGAGGCGCTGCCGTTGCAGCGGATCTTCCTGGCGGAGAAGTGGATCGTGGCCCGGCTGCACTACGGCCATGTGGATCCGAGGGAGGCGGGCGTCGGCAATATCGTCAACTGCGGTGCGGCGATGTACATGGCGCCGGTCGGCGTGGTCAACGCCGGCAATGCGGCGGCTGCTTACGCGGAGGCGCTGGAGGTGGCGGCGCCGCACCAGTCGTCGTACGGGCGCGAGGCGGCCGGGGTCTTCGCCGCGGCCGTGGCGGCGGCCTTCGTGCCGGGTGCCACCGCGGCGGGCGTGGTGGACGAGGTGCTGGGGCTCGCCAAGGACGGTACGCGGGCCGCGATCGAGGCGGTGTGCGAGCGTGCCGCGTCGTACGACGACTGGGAGCAGGCGCTCGGGCCGCTGCGGGAGGCGGTCGCGCCCTTCGACACGGTCGGGCCGCGCTACCGCGAGCCCTCGCTCGGCGCCAGGCGGCCGTCCCGGCTGCACGCCATCGAGGAACTGCCGGTCGCGCTCGGCATGTTGCTGGTCGGCGGCGGCGCGTACGAGCCCGCGGTGCTCGGTTCTGTGAACTACGGGCGGGACTGCGACTCGATCGCCACGATGAGCGGCGCGATCGCCGGCGCGCTCGGCGGCACCGCGGCGGTGCCCGCCGAATGGAGCGCGGAGGTGGGCCGGGCCAGCCGGCTCGACCTGTACGCTCCCGCCGCCGAACTGAGCGCCGTCACCCGGGAGATCTTCGCCCGGGACACCGAACGCCGCCGCGCTCATGAGACGGCGTTCACGGCTCTGGCGGGAGGGCGATGACGACGCCTGCGGCGGAGGAACTGCGGCTGACCTGGGTCCAGCCGGAGGACCTGCTCGGCCATGAGCTGCGCCAGGCGGCGGAGGACGGCCGCGACGCCGCCGACGTGCGGCGCCGCTGGCTCGCGGCGGGCGGCGCTCTCGCCCCCGACCGTGCGGGCGCCTCCCCCGGCCCGACCCCCCCGGTCCTGCGCACCCTGGCCGAGTCCCTGCTCGACGAACTGGCGTCCGGCATCAGCCCATTGGCCCCCGACGAGCCGACCGCCCTCGCGGCCATCCACGCGACGTCCCCGGCTCGGCGGCCCACAGGGCTGTTGTCGGTGTCCGTGGCGGGGCAGGCCACGGAGCTGTCCACGTCCGTGCTGGGACAGGCCGCAGCGCCCTCCGGATCCGAGGCGGACCAGGCGGACCAGGCCGCCGCGCCGACCACGTCCACGGCAGGGCAGGCCTCGGAGCCGTCCGCCGTCCCGGCCGGGACGGCGGACGGCCGGGCAGCGCCGGCACCGCCGGCGGGCGGCGTGACACCGGCAGCCGAAGCCGAAGCCGACCGGAGCACGCCCGGCCGGGCAGTCGTTCCGGGCCGCACCGACGTGCCGGATGCCGCCGACCCCGTGGGCGGCCTCCTCCCCGGGGGCAGCGCGGGCAGCGCCGTCGCCCCGGACGCGGCCCGCGCCGCGCTCGTGACCCGGCTGGAAGCCGCCTGGCTGGGGCGGGCCGCCGGGTGCCTGCTCGGGAAGCCGGTGGAGAAGCTGACGCTCGGCGGTATCCGGGCGATCGCGGCCGGGACCGGGAATTGGCCGCTGGACGACTGGTTCACCGGGATCGGCCTCGATCCGGCCGTCGCGGCGCGGCATCCGTGGAACCGCCGCAGCCGGCCCACCTCACTGGCCGAGAACATCAACGGGATGCCGGAGGACGACGACCTCAACTTCCCGCTGCTCGGCCTGCTCCTGCTGGAGGCCCACGGCCACGGCTTCGGCACCGCCGATGTGGCGCGGCTGTGGCTGGCCGAACTCCCGGCGGGGCGCACCTTCACCGCCGAGCGGGTCGCGTACCGCAATCTGCTGGACGGGGTCGAGCCGCCGCACACCGCCACCCGGCGCAATCCCTTCCGTGAGTGGATCGGCGCGCTCATCAGGGCCGATGTGTACGGCTGGACGCACCCCGGCGATCCGGCCGCCGCCGGGGACGAGGCGTGGCGCGACGCCGTGCTGACGCACACCGCCAACGGGGTCTACGGGGCGATGTTCGCCGCCGCCGTGATCGCCCGGGCGGCGGGCGGCGGCGCCGACGTGCACGGCTGCCTGGCGGCCGGGCTCGACGTGGTGCCCGCGAAGTCGCGGCTGGCCGGGGCGGTGCGCTTCGGCATCGCGGCGGCCCGCGCCGAGCCGACCGGTACGCCCGCCGGCTTCGCCGAGGTCGTGGACGCGCTGCACGCGGCGTACGGCGACCACCACTGGGTGCACGTACTGCCCAACGCCTGTCTGCTCGCCGCCGCGCTCACCCATGCGGACGGCGACTTCACCGGGTCCATCACCCGTGCGGTGTCGGGAGGGTGGGACACCGACTCCAACGGGGCGACGGCGGGTTCCGTCGCCGGGCTGCTCGCGGGTTCGCCCGGCGCGCTGCCCGGGCGCTGGACCGACCCGCTCAAGAACCGGCTGTCGACCACGGTCGGCGGGCTCGACGGCATCGGCTTCGACACGCTCGCCCGGCGTACCGCCGCGCTCGCGGTCCTCCCGCAGGAAGGCAGCTCATGACCGCATCGACCGCAACACCGGCCGGGATCGCCGTGCTGGGCAGCGCCAACATGGACCTGGTCGCCTACGTCCGGGTCGCACCGGCCCGCGGCGAGACCGTCACCGGGGAGTCGTTCCGTACCGTCGCCGGCGGCAAGGGCGCCAACCAGGCGATCGCCGCCGCGCGGGCGGGCGGCGCGGTCGCGATGATCGGCGCGGTCGGCGAGGACGACTTCGGCAGGCGGCTGCGTGCCGCGCTGGAGGGCGCGGGCGTCGGCACCGGCCGACTGCGTACGGTGCCGGGCCCGAGCGGCATCGCGCACATCGTGGTGGACGGCGAGGGGCACAACGCGATCGTGGTGGTGCCCGGCGCCAACGGCACGGTGACGAAGCTGACGTCCGAGGACGAGGCCGCGATCGGCGCGGCGGGCGCGCTGCTGCTGCAGCTCGAACTCCCGCTGGCCGGTGTGCTGGCCGGGGCGCGGGCGGCCAGGGCGCACGGCGTGCGTACCGTGCTCACGCCCGCTCCCGCCCAGCCGCTGCCGGACGAACTGCTCGCCGTCACCGACCTGTTGGTGCCCAATGAGCACGAGGCCGCCGCGCTCAGCGGTGCGCGTGACCCGCGCGAGGCGGCCCGCGTGCTGCTCGACGCGGTGCCCGAGGTGGTGATCACGCTGGGCGCGGCGGGCTGCCTGTACGCGGTACGCGGCCGGGAGCCGCTGGCCGTGCCCGCACTGGCCGCCGACGTGGTGGACACCACCGCGGCGGGCGACACCTTCGTCGGGGCGCTGGCGGTGGCTCTCGGCGAGGGCCGGGCGGTCGCCGACGCGCTCGGCTGGGCGACGGCCGCCTCCGCGCTGTCCGTCGAGCACCCCGGCGCCTCCTCGTCCATGCCGGACCGCGCGGCCATCGACGCCCGCGCGGCCGCCGCGCACCGCAATCCGTAACGCACCCACCCTCATGAACACCGGAACAGAGGTACGACCCATGCACCATCCCCGTCCGCAGGAGGCGGCCTCCGAGCCCGCCCACCCGTCAGGCACCGCCACCGATCCCGCGACGGCCCCGCCGGCGACAGGCCCGCTGGCCGGAATGCGGGTGCTCGATCTAGCGACGCTTTTCGCCGGCCCCGGCGCCGCCACCCTGCTCGGCGACTTCGGCGCCGACGTGATCAAGGTCGAGCACCCGCGCAAGCCGGATCCGTCCCGCGGCCACGGCCCGGGGAAGAACGGCGTCGGCCTGTGGTGGAAGCACCTGGGCCGCAACAAGCGCAATGTCACCGTCGACCTGTCCACGCCCGGCGGGCGCGAGGTGCTGCTCAAGCTGGTCGCGTCCGCCGATGTGGTCATCGAGAACTTCCGCCCGGGCACCCTGGAGAAGTGGGGCCTGGGCTGGGAGGAGCTGTCGGCGGCCAATCCGCGGCTGGTGCTGGCCCGGGTCACCGCCTTCGGCCAGTTCGGCCCCTACGCGGGCCGCCCGGGCTTCGGCACTCTCGCCGAGGCGATGAGCGGTTTCGCCGCGACCACCGGCGAGCCGGACGGGCCGCCGACGCTGCCGCCGTTCGGGCTGGCCGACGCGGTGGCCGGGCTCGCGACCGCGTACGCGGTGATGGCCGCGCTGGCGGGCCGCGACCGTACCGGCGCCGGGCAGGTGGTGGACATGGCGATCATCGAGCCGATGCTCGCGGTGCTCGGCCCGCAGCTGCTGTGGTTCGACCAACTCGGCTATGTGCAGCCCCGGATGGGCAACCGTTCGGCCAACAACGCGCCCCGCAACACGTATCGCACGGCGGACGGCAGCTGGCTCGCGGTGTCGTCGTCGGCGCAGTCGGTGGCCGAGCGGGTCCTGCGGCTGGTCGGGCACCCGGAGTTCGCGGACGAGCCGTGGTTCGCGACCGGCACCGGGCGGGCCGCGCACGCCGAGCAGATCGACAAGGTGGTCGGCGAGTGGATCGGGCGGCACGACCGGGAGGAGGTGGTGGCCGCGTTCGAGTCGGCGCAGGCAGCGGTCGCCCCGGTCTACGACGTGCGCGACGTGGTCGCCGATCCGCAGTTCCGCGCGCTGGGCACGGTGGCGCGGGTCGAGGACGAGGACCTGGGCCCGCTGCGGATGCAGAACGTGCTCTTCCGGCTGTCGGAAACTCCCGGGGCGATCCGCTGGACCGGCCGCCCGCACGGCGCGGACACCGCCGAGGTGCTGGCCGAACTCGGCCTGACCGCACCGCAGATCGACGCGCTGCGCGAGGAGGGCGCGCTGTGACCCGCGAGGTCCTCGCCACCGCGGTGACGGGCTCGGTGCCCGCCCCCGGCGGCGAGCGGGCCGCGGGCGGGCCGCGTGGAGGCGGCCGGGCCGGGATCGTCCTGACCTGGCTGTACGCGCCCGGTGACCGGCCCGAGGTGGTGGCCAAGGCGCTGCGGTCGGGGGCCGACGTGGTGCTGGTGGACCTGGAGGACGCGGTCGGGACCGACCGCAAGGACTACGCCAGGGCCGCGACCGCCGAACTGCTGGCGGAACCGGTCGCGGGTCCCGCGGCCGTGCATGTCCGGGTGAACGCGCTGGACGGCCCGTGGCTCGCCGCGGACCTGGCGGCGCTGGCCGGGCTGCCGGGGCTCGGCGGGCTGCGGCTGCCCAAGGTCGGTTCGCCGGCCGACGTCGGCCGGGTGGTGCGGATGCTGCGTGACGCCCTCGGCGGCGGGGACCTGCCGGGGCTCTTCCCGCTGCTGGAGTCGGCCCTCGGGGTGGAGAACGCCTTCGCCATCGCGTGCGCCGACCCGGCGGTGCGCGGAATCGCACTCGGGGAGGCGGACCTGCGGGCGGACCTCGGGCTCGCGGACGAGGACGCGCTGGCGTGGCCCCGGGTGCGCACGGTGGTCGCGGCCCGCGCGGCGGGGCTGGCGCCACCTGCCCAGTCGATCTATCCGGACGTGCGCGACCTGGCGGGGCTCGCCGCCTCCTGCCGGCGCGGCCGGGCGCTGGGCTTCCTGGGCAGGGCCGCGATCCACCCGCGCCAGCTGGCGGTCATCGAGCAGGCGTATCTGCCGTCGGAGCCGGAGATCGCCGCGGCCCGGGAGACGGTGGCGGCGGCCGACGCGTCGCCCGGCGCGCTGGCGCTGCCCGACGGGCGCTTCATCGACCCCGCGGTGGTGGCCGGCGCCCAGCGGGTGCTGGCGCTCGCGTCGCGGGCGGAGACGATGGCCTGAGCCGGCCGGGGTACGGCCCGCGGGCCGTACCCCGGCGGGCGCTCGCTACGATCGGCGCCGAGCATCCCCGGCCGAGGAGTCACCAGTGACCAGTGAGGCGTTCTACCGGAGTCTGGGCGGCGGGCGGTACGAGAGCAGCCCGGCGACCGCGGGGCCGTGGGGTCCCAAGACGCAGCACGCGGGCCCGCCGTCCGCGCTCATCGGCCGGGCGATGGAACGCCACGGCGCCAGGACCGGGATGCGGATCGCCCGGGTGACGCTGGACCTGCCGCGCCCTGTGCCGGTCGGTGACCTCGACGTGGAGGTGACGACGGTGCACGCGGGCGGCCGTACGGAGCTGCTGGAGGGCCGGATCACCTCCGACGGCAGAACGGTGCTGCTGGCCAGGGCCTGGCGGCTGGTCGCCGCCCCCGCCGGGACACCCGGCCTGAGCCCGCTGCCGCCCGTACCGCCGGTGCCGGGTCCGCAGCCGCCGCAGACGATGGCGGGCGCGTATCCGGACGGCTACGTCTCCGCCATGGAGTGGCGCTTCCCGCCGGGCGCGCCCGGGGCCGCCGAGCCGGGCTTCGACACCCCGGGACCCGGTACGGTCTGGGCGCGGCAGCGGATCCCGCTGGTGGCGGGCGAGGCGGACACACCGCTGACCCGGGCGCTGACGGTGGCGGACACCAGCTGGGCGGTCGCCTTCGAGCTCGACCACCGCGCCGGCCTGGTGATCAACACCGACGTCACCGTGGCGCTGCACCGCGATCCGGTGGGCGAATGGCTGTGCCTGCGGTCCGCGACCGCCGCCGCGCCGGGCGGATCGGGCCTGGCGCACGGCGAGTTGCACGACCCGGCGGGCGAGTGCGGGCGGATCCTCCAGACACTGCTGGTCACCGAGCGCTGAGCGGTACGGCGCCGGACCCGCCGAGCCTTTCCGTTTTAGGGTGATTTGTCGGCCATAATCGCGGGCAGGGACAGCAGGGACAGTCCGTAGCACCGCAGCACGGCATCCGGCGACACGACAAAGGGTGAACCCATGGCCTCCAGCGATCAGGCGGCGCAGAACAGCAAAGGACCGAGCGGCGGAACGCCGCCCGGCACGGCGCAGATCGGGGTGACGGGCCTGGCCGTGATGGGCCGCAACCTCGCCCGCAACCTGGCCCGGCACGGCTACGTCACCGCGGTCCACAACCGCACCGCCGCCCGGACCCGCGCGCTGGTCGAGGAGTTCGGGGACGAGGGCACCTTCGTACCGGCCGAGAGCGCCGAGGACTTCGTCGCCTCGCTCGAACGGCCCCGGCGGATCGTCGTCATGGTCAAGGCCGGCGACCCGACCGACGCGGTGATCGCGGAATTCGCGCCGCTGCTGGAGTCCGGCGACATCATCGTGGACGCGGGCAACGCGCACTTCGCCGACACCCGGCGCCGGGAGAAGGAGCTGCGCGAGCGCGGCATCCACTTCGTCGGCAGCGGTGTGTCCGGCGGCGAGGAGGGCGCGCTGCACGGCCCGAGCATCATGCCCGGCGGCTCCGCCGAGTCCTACGAGGCGCTCGCGCCGATGCTGGAGGCCATCGCGGCCAAGGCCGACGACGGCTCGCCGTGCGTGGCCCACCTCGGCCCCGACGGCGCCGGGCACTTCGTGAAGATGGTGCACAACGGCATCGAATACGCCGACATGCAGCTCATCGCGGAGTCCTACGACCTGCTGCGGCACGCGCTCGACCTGCCGCCCGAGAAGATCGCGGAGGTCTTCCGCGGCTGGAACCAGGGGCGGCTGGACTCGTATCTCATCGAGATCACCGCGCAGGTGCTGGCGCACACCGACGCCGACACCGGCAAGCCGTTCGTGGACATCGTGCTGGACCAGGCCGAGCAGAAGGGCACCGGGCGCTGGACCGTACAGACCGCGCTCGACCTCGGGGTGCCGGTCAGCGGTATCGCCGAGGCGGTCTTCGCCCGGTCCGTCTCCGGCCACGCCGACCTGCGCGAGGCCGCGCGCGACCTGCCGGGGCCGACGCCGACGCTGCTGGACAGCGCGGCCTACGACCGCTTCGCCGACGACGTCGAGCAGGCGCTGTACGCGTCGAAGATCGTCGCCTACGCGCAGGGCTTCCACCAGATCGCCGCGGGCAGCGCCGAGTACGGCTGGGACATCGACCAGGGCCGCGTCGCGGCGATCTGGCGGGCCGGGTGCATCATCAGGGCGGCCTTCCTCGACCGCATCAGGGCCGCGTTCGACGCCAAGGCGGATCTGGCGACGCTGCTCATCGACGAGCACTTCGAGGAGTCGCTGCGGGGCGCGCAGAGCGCGTGGCGCCGGGTGGTCAGTACGGCCGCCGAGCTGGGCATCCCCACGCCGGGCTTCGCCGCCGCGCTCGCCTACTACGACAGCCTGCGCGCCGACCGCCTCCCGGCCGCGCTCATCCAGGGCCAGCGGGACTACTTCGGCGCCCACACCTACCGCCGCGCCGACCGCCCGGGCACTTTCCACACGCTCTGGGCCGAGCCGTCCCGCCCCGAGGTCTCCCCGTCCTGACCCCCGCCCCTGCCGGGGGTGCGCGCCGCACCATGCGGTGAGCCGGTGGGCCCGGAACGCCTCCGGGTCCACCGCTGCGTCAGTGCCGCCGGCGGACCGGCGCACGGACGCCGAGGTCGTAGGCCATGGAGCCGAGGGCGAGTACCACCACGGGCCACACCGGAGGAGAGCCGGCCGGGAGCACACCGCTCGCCTGCGCGGCCCCCGCCGATCCCGTGCCCAGCAGGGCCGTTGCGGCGGGGCCGCCGGGCATTCAGTACGGCGGTCTCCGCCCGCCAGTTTCGCGGAAGGCCGCGGCCCGTCGGCCGATCACCGCGTCAGCGCACCCAGTCCTTCAGCGGCTCGGTGTCCAGGGTGATACCCACAGGAGCGGGCAAGGAGATCGTCTTTCCGAAGGGGCGCCGGATGATCATGCTGTAGGCACCATCGTCGGGCTCGCTGTGGACCAGCGTTCGCACGCGTCCCCGTCGATCAGCAAGTACACCGGGATGGGGGTCTGCGCACAGGCGCGGGGCTTCTCCTCGCCGTCGGACCGGGAGCCGCGAGCCGGGAGGCGGCACCCCTCACCCCCGAAGGCCGGCCTACGGCTGGGTCAGCATGCGCCACCCCGGCGCGTAATTCCCGTGCAGGACGAGGGACGCCGCACCCACCGCACCCACCGCCTCGCCGATCACGCTGCGCTCGACGGCGATCCGTCGGATGACCCGCGCCACGGACGTCGCGTTGACCGCCGCGTCGATCTCCTCGCAGATGATCGGCTCGATGCCGCGCACCGCCTCACCGCCGAGGACGATCCGGCTGACGTCGAGCAGCGCGACCGCGCCCCGCGCGGCCTGGCCGAAGCGGCGCCCTGCGCGGTGGACGACGTCGAGCGCGGCCGGGTCGCCGCGCCGGACCGCCTGGCGCAGGGTCTTCCAGTCCCGGTGGACACCGTCCGCCGCACCCGTCAGCCCGATGCGCCCGGCGGCAGCGGCTCCGTGCCGGTCGAAGAGGTCGCCGATGACGCCCGCGGGGCTGACGTACGGCCCGACGCAGTTCGTGCTGCCGCAGTCGCAGGTGGTGCCGTCCGCGTCGACGGCGATATGGCCGAATTCGCCGGCGTTCCCCGAATCACCGTGCAGCACCGTGTTGTTGAGGATGATGCCTGCCCCGACACCGGTGCCCAGGTAGATGAACAGGAAGCTGCCGGCCCGCTCCTTGCCGCCTATCCAGCGCTCTCCTATGGCCGCGGCGGTGGCGTCGTTGTCCATGGCGACCGGCATACCGGTGGCGGTCTCGAACATCTCCAGCAGCGGCACCCGCCCCCAGCCGGCGAAATTCGGCGGTGACACGACAGCGCCGGCCGGTCCGTCGATCGGGCCGGGCGCGGCGATACCGGTGCCGAGCAGTCGGGCCGGGTCGATGCGGGTCCTGGCGGTGAGCCGCTGCGCGGCGGCGGCGATCCTGCCGACCAGGTCGGCAGGGGTGGCGCCGTCGGGGAGTTCGACCCGGCGGCTGGCCAGGACCTCGCCCGCGAGGTCGACGACCACGATCACGGCCGCGTCCGGGTCGAGCTGTACGCCCACCGCGTAGGCGCCGTCGGCGCGCGGCGACAGCAGGGTGCGGCGCTTGCCGCCGCTGGAGGGGGCGTAGCCGGATTCGGACACCAGGCCCGCATCCAGCAGCCTGCGCACCACGTTGGAGACGGTCTGGCTGGTCAGGCCGGTGAGCGGGGCGAGTTCCACCCGGCTCACCGGCCCCGCGGTCCGTATCGCGTCCAGCACGACCGCCTGGTTGTAGCCCCCGACCCGCGGGAGGTTGGTTCCCTGTGTCACCCGTCCACGCCTCCTCCTCCGGCCCCCGGCGCGCCCACCCGACTCGACTAGCGGCGAAGTTTACATGTCACATCCGTTGACTTACTCAATCCATTGGATTTAGCTTCGCCGACATGCCAGGGCACGGGCGCCCTGCTGATTCGGGGTCGTCCCACCGGGCAACCCCTGCGTTGCCCGCAACCGTTGCGGGCCGACTCGGGTTCTTCACCGGAGGCAAACGTGCGAACGAGACTTCTCGCGGCGACCGCCATCGCGGCTGCCACGACCGTGTGTGCGGCAACGTTGTCAGGCTGTGGATCCGGCTCCGGCAGCTCCAGCAAGACGATCAAGGTCGTCTACCAGCAGCAGCTCAACAACAACAACAAGGTCCAGGCCGGCTTCCTCGACCCGATGGTCAAGCAGTTCGAGAAGGCCAACCCCGGCACCACGGTGAAGCTCGTCCCGGTGACCGCGAGCGAGAACGACTACTACACCAAGATCCAGCTGATGATGCGCTCCCCCGCGACCGCGCCCGACCTGGTCTACGAGGACACCGCGACCATCAACTCCGATGTGGCGGGCGGCTATCTCAAGCCCCTCGACAGCTATCTGAACACCTGGCAGGACTGGAGCAGCTTCGCGGCGCCCGCCAAGGCCGCGATGAAGTACGCCGACGACGGCAAGACCTACGGCGTTCCCGACAACACCGACACTCGCGGCATCTGGTACAACAAGCAGCTGTTCGCGCAGGCCGGCATCGCGGTGCCCTGGCAGCCGAAGACCTGGGCCGATGTGCTGAGCGCGGCCCGCACCGTCAAGGCCAAGGTCCCCGGGGTGACGCCGCTGAACGTCTACACCGGTGTGGCCGGCGGCGAGGCGTCGTCGATGCAGGGCTTCGAGATGCTCCTGTACGGCACCCCGGCGGCCAACGACTCGCTGTACGACACCAAGCAGCGCAAGTGGGTGGTCGGCAGCAAGGGCTTCAAGGACGCGCTGGACTTCGTGCACACCGTGTTCAGCGACGGCCTCGGCCCGTCCGTGCAGCAGGCGCTGGGCGCCAACTTCCAGGCGGCGGTGGGCACCGAGATGATCCCGCAGGGCAAGCTGGCGATCGACATCGACGGTTCCTGGATGCCCAACAACTGGATCCGCACCGGACCCAAGCCGTGGCCGCAGTGGGAGACGACCATGGGCATGGCCGCGATGCCGTCGCAGAACGGCCAGGGCAGCGGCAAGGTCAGCATGTCGGGCGGCTGGGCCTGGTCGATCCCGGCCAAGTCGAAGAATCCCGATCTGGCCTGGAAGTTCACCCAGTTCCTGGAGTCGAAGGCCAACTCGGCGCAGTGGAACAGCGTCAACGCCACCATCGCGGTACGCACCGATGTGGCGACCGACCCGGCGTACCTCAAGGCGCTGCCCACCAACGAGTTCTTCAGCGCGCTGGTCCCCGACACGTACTACCGGCCGGGCCTGCCCGCGTACACCCAGGTCTCCAGCGCCATCCAGAAGGCCATGGAGGCGGTGACCACCGGCCAGGCCTCGGTGGACAAGGCGGCCGGCACCTTCGACAGCGATGTGAAGACCGCGGTCGGCGGCGACAAGACCGTCCAGGGCGCCCGGTGACCACCTCCGCCGCCACCGCCGGGCCGCGCCGCGGCCGGGCGGCGGGCGGTCTGCTGCGCGGCATGCCGCTGCTGCCGGCCGTGCTGCTGCTCGCGGTCTTCCTGGCCGGGCCGATCGCGTACTGCGTCTACTACGCGTTCACCGACATGCAGCTCACCGGTGCGTCCGGCACCCACTTCATCGGGTTCGACAACTTCACCCGGGCGTTCAAGGACTCCGACTTCACCAACGCCGTCGAGCTGACGCTGGTCTTCGTCGTCGGCTCGGCCGTGATCGGGCAGAACACCCTGGGGCTGGCGCTCGCGGTGCTGATGGAGAAGGCGGCCAAGCCCGTCCGGTCGATCACCAGCACGGTGGTCATCGCCGCCTGGGTGCTGCCCGAGGTCGTGGCGGGCTACCTGATGTACGCCTTCTTCTTCCAGCAGGGCTCGCTCAACGCGATCCTGCGCGGGCTCCACCTGCCGCAGCAGAACTGGCTCTACACCCTGCCGATCCTGGCGGTGTGCATCGCCAACGTGTGGCGCGGCACCGCCTTTTCGATGCTGGTGTATTCCGCGGCGCTCAACGATGTGCCGCGGGAACTGGTCGAGGCGGCCGAGGTGGACGGCGCCGGGCCCTGGCAGCGGCTGTGGCGGGTGACGCTGCCGGTGATCCGCCGCTCGGTGATGACCAATCTGATGCTGATCACCCTGCAGACGCTGTCGGTCTTCGGGCTGATCTACACCATGACCCGCGGCGGTCCCGGCAACAAGACCGAGACGCTGCCGGTGTTCATGTACCAGCAGGCCTTCACCAGCAGCCTGATCGGCTACGGCACGGCCGTCGCGCTGGTGCTGCTGGTGGTGGGCGCCCTCTTCTCGGTCGTCTACATCCGGATGCTCAAGATCGAGGAGGACTGATGGCCGTCACCGACAGCCCCCGTACGGTACGGGTCCGGCCGGCGGCCACCCGGGCGGTCGGGCGCACCCGCCACGGCCGGGCGGCGGCGAGCCGGATCGCCGTCAACGCCGGCCTGCTGGTCTTCTCCGCGCTGTATCTGGTGCCGCTGGTGTGGATGGTGCTGGCCTCGGTCAACGCGCACGCCGACTTCACCTTGTCGGTGCCGTCACCGACCGGTGAGAACTTCCACCGGATCCTCAACGAGGACACCACCTACCGCCCGATGCTCAACGGCCTGCTGCTGTGCGGCGGCGGCACCCTGCTGTGCGTGGTGTGCTCCATCCTGGCCGCCTATCCGCTGTCACGGTTCAGGTCGCGGCTGCGCCGGCCGTTCCTCTACACCATCCTGTTCAGCACCGGGCTGCCGATCACCGCGGTCATGATCCCGGTCTACAGCATGTTCGTGCAGGTCAACCTGATCGACTCGATGCCGGGCACGACGCTCTTCCTGGCCGCGGCGGCGCTGCCGTTCGGGATCTGGCTGATGAAGAACTTCATGGACGGCGTCCCCCTGGTGCTGGAGGAGGCGGCCAGGATCGACGGCGCCAACGCGATGCAGGTGCTGTGGCGGATCGTGCTGCCGCTGATGTGGCCCGGGGTCATCGTGGTGACGATCTTCACCTTCATCGGGATGTGGGGCAACTTCTTCGTGCCCTTCATCCTGCTGCTCTCGCCGGAGAAGCTGCCGGCCTCGGTGAGCGTCTTCACCTTCCTGAGCGCGCACGACCAGACCCAGTACGGGCAGCTGTCGGCGTTCTCGATCATCTACTCCATCCCCGTGGTGATGCTCTACCTCGTCCTCGCCCGCCGGCTCGGCGGCGGCTTCGCCCTCGGCGGCGCGCTCAAGGGCTGACCGTCCCGTACGACCACCGACACTCCCGACCCCCGGGGAAGGCTTCGCGATGCACAACGACCCCACCGTCACAGAACAGCGGCTCACCCGCGTGCTGGACCAGCGCCTGCGCCCCGCCGTGCACGCCCGCTGCGTACCGCTCACCGTCGAGGTGTGGCACGTCCCCGGCGAGCCGGTGCCGGTCGCCGCCGGACTCGCCGCCGACTACGGCCCGGCCCAGGTGGGCGACCGCTGGGGACCCGCCTGGTCCACCAGCTGGTTCCGGGTCAGCGGCCGGATCCCGCAGGACTGGGCGGGACTTGCGGTCGAGGCGGTGCTCGACCTCGGCTTCGGCACCACCGAGCCGGGCTTCTCCGCCGAGGGCCTGGTCTACCGCCCCGACGGCACCGCCGTGAAGGCGCTCAACCCGCGCAACACCCACCTCCCGGTCACGGCGGCGGCAGCCGGCGGCGAGCAGCTGACGTATTTCGTCGAGGCCGCCGCGAACCCGGTCGTCATGCACTCGGGACCCGAGCAGCTGAACTTCTTCCCGACCCCGCTGGGCGACCGGGCGGCCTGGCTGCACGACGCGGGCGCCGAAGGCGGCGACCGCGACCCGCTCTACCGGCTGCGCCGGATGGACCTGGCCGTCTTCGACGCGGGTGTCTTCGAGCTGGTGCAGGACCTGGACGTGCTGGGGCAGTTGATGCACGAGCTGCCGGAGCAGGGCACCCGGCGCTGGCAGTTGCTGCGGACGATCGAGCGCGCGCTCGATGTGATCGACCTCCAGGACGTCAGCGGCACCGCAGCAGGCGCGCGCGAGGTGCTGGCCCCGGCGCTGGCGGCGCCCGCGAGCCCCGCGGCCCACCGGATCTCGGCGGTCGGCCACTCCCACATCGACTCGGCGTGGCTGTGGCCGCTGCGCGAGACGGTACGCAAGGTGGCGCGCACCGTCTCCAACGTCACCCAGCTGATGGACGACCACCCCGGCTTCCGCTTCGTGATGTCGCAGGCCCAGCAACTGGCCTGGCTCAAGGAGCACCGGCCGGAGGTGTACGCGCGCGCCCGGGAGAAGGCCGGGACCGGGCAGTTCCTGCCCACCGGCAGTCTGTGGGTGGAACCGGACACCAACATCACCGGCGGTGAGTCGCTGGTGCGCCAGTTCGTCCACGGCAAGCGGTTCTACCTGGAAGAATTCGGCGTCGAGACCGAGGAGATGTGGCTGCCCGACACCTTCGGCTACAACGCGGCGCTCCCCCAGCTGATGAAACTCGCCGGGGTGCGCTGGTTCCTGACGCAGAAGATCTCCTGGAACACCACCAACAAGTTCCCGCACCACACCTTCTGGTGGGAGGGCATCGACGGCACCCGGATCTTCAGCCACTTCCCGCCGGTCGACACCTACAACAGCGAGCTGTCGGGCGCGGAAGTGGCGCACAGCGAAAGGAACTTCCAGGACAAGGGGCGCACCGACCGCTCGCTGGTGCCGTTCGGCTACGGCGACGGCGGCGGCGGTCCGACCCGGGAGATGATCGCGCGCGCCGACCGGCTGGCGGACCTGGAGGGCTCGCCGCGGGTCGCGGTGGAGGCGCCGGCGGAGTTCTTCGCCAAGGCGCTCGCCGACCACCCGGACGCGCCGGTGTGGGTGGGCGAGCTGTACCTGGAGTTCCACCGCGGCACCCTGACCAGCCAGCTGGCCACCAAGCAGGGCAACCGGCGCAGCGAACACCTGCTGCGGGAGGCCGAGTTGTGGTGCGCGACCGCCGCCTCCAGGACCGGCGCGGCCTATCCGTACGAGGCGCTCGACCGGCTGTGGAAGACGGTGCTGCTGCATCAGTTCCACGACATCCTGCCGGGAACGTCGATCGCCTGGGTGCACCGGGAGGCGGAGCAGACCTACCGCGAGGTGGCAGCCGAGCTGGAGGGGCTGATCGCGGCGGCGCAGCGCGCGCTGGCCGGTCCGCGGGGCGAGGGAGAGGTAGTCTTCAACGCCGCCCCGCACGCCAGGGGCGGCGTCCCCGCGCTGGGCGCGGCGCCCAGGACCCGGGCGCCGGGGCGTACCCCGCCAGTGGCCGAGGGCGACGGATTCGTGCTGGACAACGGCCTGGTGCGGGTGGTGGTCGACGGCCGCGGCCTGGTCACCTCGGCGTACGACGTCACCGCGGACCGCGAGGCGCTGGCGCCCGGTGCGGCGGGCAATCTGCTCCAGCTGCACCAGGACTTCCCCAACCAGTGGGACGCCTGGGACATCGACGCCTTCTACCGCAACACGGTGCGCGACCTCACCGAGGCCGACGAGGTGGGCGTCGTGGACGGCGGTGTGCGGGTGGTGCGTACGGTCGGGGCGTCGCGGATCGAGCAGACCCTGACGCTGGACCAGGGGGCCCGGCGGCTCGACGTGGACACCGTGGTCGACTGGCACGAGCGGGAGAAGCTGCTCAAGGCGGCCTTCCCGCTGGACGTACGGGCCGCGCACTCGACCGCGGAGATCCCGTTCGGCCAGGTGGAGCGGCCGACGCACACCAACACCAGCTGGGACGCGGCCAAGTTCGAGGTGTGCGCGCACCGCTTCCTGCACGTCGGCGAGCCGGGCTGGGGCGCGGCGCTGGTCAACGACTCGACGTACGGCCATGACATCACCCGGGACGTACGCCCCGACGGCGGTACGACGACCACGGTCCGGCTGTCGCTGCTGCGGGCGGCCCGCTTCCCCGACCCCGAGGCCGACCAGGGCGTCCACCGGCTGCGGTACGCCCTGGTGGTGGGGGTGGAGCCGGCCGAGGCGGTCCGCGAGGGCTACCACCTGAACCTGCCCGAGCGGACCGTGCCGGGAAGCGCGGTGGTGGAGCCGCTGGTCGCGGTCGACCAGGACGGGGTGGTGGTCTCGGCGGTCAAGCTGGCCGACGACCGCTCGGGCGACGTGGTCGTACGGCTCTACGAGGCGCACGGCCGCCGGGTGCGGGCCACGCTCACCCCCGGCTTCGCGCTGGGCGGCGCGGTGGTGACCGATCTGCTGGAGCGCCCGCTGCCGGACGAGGGCGACCACGAGGTGGCGGGCTCCGGGGTGCGGCTGGCGCTGCGGCCGTTCCAGATCCTCACCCTGCGGCTGTCCGCGCGACGCGGCTGACGGCCGCCGCAGCGCAGCGCGCGGGCACCGCCGGCCGGAGGGGACCGGCGGTGCCCGCGGGCGTCATCCCTTCAACGAGCCGCCACCGCCCCGGGTCAGGGTCCCGGACAAGTTCACACAGGAGCCCTTGACTGCGACCGGGCGTCGACCTAACTTCACCGAGTGTCCCGGACGTTCACAATCGCGTCCTCGATTCATCCACCTGAACGACGAACGCGTACACCCCCTGACCCCACTCAGGAAGGTCCCCACATGTCCAGAAGGGCTCTGCTCACCGGCTCGCTGGCCGCGGTGCTGGCCGCCGGCGGACTGATCGCCACCGGCGCCGCGGCCTCCGGCGCCGCGCCCGCCGCCACCATCTCCGTGACGACCGCGGCCGGCCTCAAGACGGCGCTGTCCTCGGCCGCGGCCGGCGACACCATCGCGCTGGCGGACGGCACCTACACCGGCAACTTCACCACCAGCCGGGACGGCACCTCGGCCAAGCCGATCACCCTGACCGGCTCCGCCAAGGCCGTGCTCAAGGCGAGCGGCGGCTACGGCCTGCACCTGGACGGCGCCGACTACTGGCAGGTGCGCGGCCTGACGGTGACCGGTGGTCAGAAGGGCATCGTCCTGGACTCGTCCAACCACGCGGTGATCGACGGCGTCACCGTCCACGGCCTGGACATGGAGGGCGTGCACTTCCGCAAGAACAGCGCGGACGGTGTGATCAGGAACTCCACGATCTACGACACCGGCAACGACAACAGCGGCATGGGCGAAGGCGTCTACGTCGGCACGGCCGGCGGCTCCGACAAGAGCGACCGGGTGCAGATCCTCGACAACACCATCGGACCCGGCATCGGCGCCGAGAACATCGACCTCAAGGAAGGCACCACCGGCGGACTGGTGTCGGGCAACACCTTCGACGGCGACGGCCTGACCGGCAACAACTTCGACGACTCGTGGGTCGACGTCAAGGGCAACGACTACACGATCGAGAACAACACCGGCAGGCACACCACCGACGACGGCTACCAGGTCCACGACGTCAAGAGCGGCTGGGGCTGCGGCACCGTCTTCCGCGGCAATGTCTCCGACCTGACCGGCACCACGGGACCCGACCAGTACGCCATCGACGTCACCGACTACGACGCCGCGAGCTGCCCGGTCACCGTCGCCGGCTCCAACACCGTCAAGGGCGGCAAGGGCCTGGTCAACCCGGGTGTGCCGGTGGGCGGTTCCGACACCTCACCCACCGACCCGCCGACCTCGCCCGCCTCGACCGTGAAGGTGTCGACCGCGGAGGAGCTGACGGCCGCGCTCGCCGCCGCGCGGCCGGGCGAGACCATCGCGCTGGCCGACGGGTCGTACACCGGCAAGTTCACCACCGGCGCGCAGGGCACCGCGGCCGAGCCGATCACCCTGACCGGCTCCGCCAGGGCCGTCCTGCACAGCTCCGAATACACCGGACCCGACGCCGGCACCGACGCCGCCGACGAGCAGGCCGCCGCTCCCGCCGCGTCCTGCCCGACCGGCGGGGCCGGCTACGGGCTGTGGCTGAACGGGGCGCCGTACTGGCACCTGACCGGCTTCACCGTGGACACCGCGGCCAAGGGCATCGTCCTCGACGGCTTCCAGACCCACACCGCCCAGGCCCCCTACGGCTGCGGCAACACCTTCGCGGACAACACCTTCACCATCACCGACTCCGACGGCTACGGCATCGACGTCACCAACAACAGCAGCAGCAAGTGCGGCGGCAGCAGCCCCAACGTCGTCCACGCCTCGAACACCGCCACCGGCGGCAAGGGCCTGACCAACATCACGGTCACCACGCCCTGACCGCCCCCGCGCACCGGCGGCCGGCGCCCCCGTGGGGGCGGGGCGCCGGCCGTCCCGCGCGCCCGGCCGCTCAGCTGCCCAGTTCGCCGGTCAGCGGCACCGACCTCGACAGATGCAGGGTGCCGGCGATGATCAGCGCCACCCCGGCCAGTTCCGGCACGATCCACCACTGGGTGCGGATGTGCTCGGCGTAGACGAGGATCCCCAGCAGCAGGCTGACCGTCGCGTCACCGAGGGTCAGCGCGGGCTGCGAGGCCGCGATGGAGCCGGCCTGCAGGGCGTTCTCCAGCAGGAAGACCGCCGCCACCCCGCACAGCGCGAAGCCGTACGTCTGCCAGGCGGTCAGGAAGGCGCCGAAGCCGCTGGCCGAGAAGGCGTTGGCGGACGACTTCATCAGGGCGGCGGTCAGCGCGTTGGCCACCGCGGCGGCGGAGCCGAGCAGCACCGCCCGGGCCGCGCCCGCCGGACGGTGCCGGGCCGCGCCGACCGCGAGGACGACCGCCGCCGCGCACAGCGCCACCGCCGGGATCCAGCGGGCCATCGGCGCCTGGTCGGTACCCCCGTCCGGTGCGGCGCTGGCGAGCGCGAGCACCAGGCCGGCGACCATGCAGCCGACCGAGATCCAGCCGGACTTGGGCAGGGTGCGGTGCAGCACCGGGAGAGCGATCAGCAGCGCGAAGGGCAGTTCCAGGATGAAGACCGGCTGCGCCAGCGCCAGCGGCCCCATCACCAGGGCGAGCGCCTGGAAGAGCGCCGCACCGACCACCCCGCAGATGCCCAGCAGCCACACCGGCTGCCTGACCAGGTCCATCATCAGCTGCGGCTTCAGCGCGTCCTTGGCGGGCACGGCCAGCGTGGCCTTGCGCTGGAGCACCGTCCCGGTCGCGTTGCTTGCCGCTCCGATGAGCGCGAAGAGCACGCAGAGCACCAGCAGGGTGGGCCTCCGGTGGCGTCGTGGCCCGGCGCGGCACGCACGGCCGGGCGCGAAGGGATCCGCGGCCTGGCGCGGACATCTGTCCGCCCCAGCATCCGCCGCACGGACCCCCGTACCGGCCACCGGCCGGGCCGACCGGCGCGCCCTTCACCCGATCGGGCCACCGGCCGGGTCCCGGCCGGTCCCGGCGGGCGCTCGGCACCGGTCCGCCCCGGTTCAGCCCGCGAGGGCGTCGACGCCGGTGAGCTCGGCCGACAGCGCCCACAGCCGGGCCGCCTGCTCCGGGTCGACGGCGTAGTCGCGCACGCCGCCGCGGGAGCCGTCGGGCGACGCGGGACCCGCGACCTCGCAGTCCTCCAGGTACACCCCGCCCAGGCCGTCGAGCGCGGGCGAGGTCGCCGCCCAGACCTGGGTGGCCGCACCCTCCTGGGTGGACTTGAAGCCGGACGGGTTCAGCGGCTTTCCGTCCTCGTCGATCCAGCCGCGCTCGACCATCTCGGCCTTGGGCAGGTGGCGCTGGAGCGGGGTGAGGATGCCGCCGGGGTGCAGCGAGAAGGCCCGTACGTTCCGGTCGCTGGCGAGCGTGTCGAGGTGCCGGGCGAAGAGCACGTTGGCGGTCTTGGCCTGGCCGTAGGCCTCCCACTTGTCGTAGCCGTGCTCGAACTGGACGTCGTCCCAGCGGATCGGCGAATTGTGGTGGCCGCCCGAGGACACCGCCACCACCCGGGCGCCGCCCCGCTCGATCGCCGGCCAGAGCCGGTTGACCAGGGCGTAGTGGCCGAGGTGGTTGGTGGCGAACTGCGCCTCCCAGCCGGGGCCGACCCGGGTCTCCGGGCAGGCCATGATGCCGGCGCTGTTGATGACGATGTCGATGCCGCGGCCGGTGGCGAGGAAGCGGTCGGCGAAGTCGCGGACGCTGTCGAGGTCCGCCAGGTCCAGCCGGTCGACCTCGACGCCCTCGATGCCGGCCACCGCCTCCGCGGCGGTCTCCGGGCGGCGGGCGGGCACCACGACATGGGCGCCGGCCTTGGCCAGCGCCCGGGTGGCCTCCAGGCCGATGCCGGAGTAGCCACCGGTGACGAGCGCGAGCTTTCCTGTCAGGTCGATGCCGCGCAGGACGTCGTCCGCGGTGCTGTGGGCGCCGAAGCCCGAACCGATCGGTTCTTGTGGCGTAGTCATGTGACCGAGGCTAGGAGCTGAAGTGCGCTCCAAGGCAAGTCGCGCGCCAGGACGTGCCCGGGCGGGCCGGCGGCCCGGCCGCAGCACGGCGGTGACGCTCAGCACAGGGACCGTGACGTACGACGGCCGCGCGCTGCGGGCGCCGGGTCCGGCCACTAGGCTGAACGGGGACCTGCGTGAGCGAAACGCGCAGGCAGCGGACGGGGACGGGGATGCCCATGACAGCACCGGACAGCACACGCCGAGCCGTGCTCCTGACCGTGGACGACGACCCGGGGGTCTCCCGCGCCGTCGCACGCGACCTGCGGCGGCGGTACGGCGAGCGCTACCGCGTGGTGCGGGCCGAGTCCGGCGACTCGGCGCTGGACGCGCTGCGGCAGATGAAGCTGCGCGGCGACCCGGTCGCGGTGATCCTCGCGGACTACCGCATGCCGCACATGAACGGCATCGAATTCCTTGAGCAGGCCATGGACGTCCACCCGGGCGCCCGGCGGATCCTGCTCACCGCCTACGCCGACACCGGCGCCGCGATCGACGCGATCAACGTCGTGGACCTGGACCACTACCTGCTCAAGCCGTGGGACCCGCCGGAGGAGAAGCTCTACCCGGTGGTCGACGACCTGCTGGAGAGCTGGCTGGCCTCCGACCACCGCCCGGTGCCGGAGATCAAGGTCGTCGGCCACCGCTGGTCGGCCCGGTCGTCCGGGGTCAGGGAATTCCTGGCCCGCAACCAGGTGCCGTACCGCTGGTATCTGTCCGACCAGTCCGAGGGCAGGCGGCTGCTGGACGCCGCGGGGCACGACGGGATGCGGCTGCCGCTGGTGATCGCGCCCGGTGGTGAGATCCTGATCGAGCCGTCGGACCAGGACCTGGCCGCGCAGGTGGGCCTGGCGACCACCCCGGCGGAGGAGTTCTACGACCTCGTGGTGATCGGCGCCGGCCCCGCGGGTCTCGGCGCGGCGGTCTACGGCGCCTCCGAGGGCCTGAACACGGTCCTGGTGGAGCGCACCGCGACCGGCGGGCAGGCCGGGCAGAGCGCCAGGATCGAGAACTACCTCGGTTTCCCCGACGGCGTCTCGGGCGCCCAGCTCACCGACCGCGCCCGCCGCCAGGCGACCCGCTTCGGCGCCGAGCTGCTCTCCGCATGCGAGGTCACCGGCCTTGAGGTCAACGGCCCGGCCCGCACCGTGCGCTTCGCGGACGGCACCTCGGTCTCGGCGCACAGCGTCATCCTCACCACCGGGGTGGCCTACCGGCTGCTCGACGTGCCGGGGCTGGCCGAGCTGACCGGCCGCGGGATCTACTACGGCTCGGCGCTGACCGAGGCCGCCGGCTGCGAGGACCAGGACGTCTACATCGTCGGCGGCGCGAATTCCGCCGGGCAGGCCGCGGTCTACCTGTCCCGCGGCGCCAAGTCGGTGACGCTGCTGGTGCGCGGGGCGTCCCTTGAGGCGTCCATGTCGCACTACCTGATCCAGCAGATCGCCGCGATCCCCACCATCGAGGTCCGCACCGGCACGGTGGTCGCCGCCACGCACGGCGAGGACCACCTGGAGAGCCTGACCCTGCGGGACACCGCGAGCGGCGGCACGGAAATGGTCGACGCCCAGCGGTTGTTCGTCTTCATCGGGGCGGCGCCCAGGACGGACTGGCTGGACGGCGTCGTCCGCAGGGACGGGCACGGCTTCCTGCTGACCGGGCCCGACCTGGCCGCCGAGGGCGAGCGCCCGCCCGGCTGGGAGCCGGACCGGCCGCCGTACCACCTGGAGACCAGCGTGCCCGGGGTCTTCGCGGCCGGTGACGTCCGCGCGGAGTCCGCCAAGCGGGTCGCGTCCGCGGTCGGCGAGGGCGCGATGGCCGTCATGCTCGTGCACCGCTATCTGGAGGGGCTGTGACCGCCTCATGTCTGGAGGGACCGTGACCGGCTCGACGCTGCCGTGCGACCCGGAGGATCTGAGGTCGCTGTTCCTGTTCGAGCACCTGACACCCGAGCAGCTCGGCCGGCTGTGCAGCTCGGGCCGGATCGAAACCGCGGAGCCGGGCCCGGTCTACGCCGAGGGCGACCCCGCGACCTGCTTCTACGTCCTGCTCGAAGGCACCGTGGTGACCTCGCGGCGGGTCGGCGCCGACGACATCGAGGTCAACCGCACCTCGCAGCGGGGCGTGTACGCCGGCGCCTTCCAGGCCTATCTGGGCGACCGCGTGCCGCAGCTGTACACCAACTCGCTGCGGGTCACCGAGCCGTCCCGCTTCTACGTGCTGGCCGCGGACGAGTTCGCGCAGATCATGCGGGACTGGTTCCCGATGGCCGTGCACCTGCTGGAAGGGCTGTTCTTCGGCAACCGGACCTTCCAGCAGGTGGTGAGCCAGCGTGAGCGGCTGCTCGCGCTCGGCTCACTGTCGGCCGGTCTGACGCACGAGCTGAACAACCCGGCCGCCGCCGCGCTGCGGGCGACCTCGGCGCTGCGCGACCGGGTGGCCGGTATGCGCCACAAGCTCAAGGTCCTGGCCGGCGGCCCGTACCGGCAGTCCGACCTGGACACCCTGATCGGGGTGCAGGAGCGGGCCGTCGAGCGGATCGCCAAGGCGCAGGAGTTGAGCCCGATGGAGACCTCCGACCAGGAGGACGCGGTCGCCGACTGGCTGGACGGCCACGGCATCGCGGGCGGCTGGGACCTCGCGCCGGTCTTCGTGCAGGCGGGACTTGACGAGGAGTGGCTGGACCAGGTCGCGGCGGCGGTGGACGGCGAGCTGCTGGAGAGCGCGGTGCGGTGGCTGAACTACACCGTCGAGACCGAGCTGCTGATGAACGAGATCGAGGACTCCACCTCCCGGGTGTCCGGTCTGGTCAACGCCGCCCGGCAGTATTCGCAGCTGGACCGCGCCCCTTACCACGTGGTCGACATCCACGAGCTGCTGGACAGCACCCTGCAGATGCTGGCCGGGAAGATCGGCCCCGAGGTGACGGTGGTCAGGGAGTTCGACCACACGCTGCCGCGCGTCCCCGCCTACCCGGGCGAGCTGAACCAGGTGTGGACGAATCTGATCGACAACGCGGTGTCGGCGATGGACGGGTCGGGCACACTCACCGTGCGCACCTCGCGGGACCACGGCAGGCTTGTGGTGGACTTCCAGGACACCGGTCCCGGGGTCCCGGCCGAGATCCGGCAGCGGATCTTCGAGCCGTTCTTCACCACCAAGCCGGTGGGCCAGGGCACCGGGCTCGGGCTCGACATCTCCTGGCGGATCGTGGTCAACAAGCACCACGGCGACCTGGACGTCGAGTCGGAGCCGGGCAACACCCGTTTCCGGGTCAGGCTGCCGCTCACCGCCGCCACCCCCGACGCCGAGGAGGCCACCGAATGAGTACCCCACAGAGCTCCGGGATCGACCCGACCGTCCCGCCGAGCGGCGAGGGCTGCGCGGACTGCGACAAGGCCGGCGGCTGGTGGTTCCACCTGCGCCGGTGCGCCGCCTGCGGGCACATCGGCTGCTGCGACAGCTCCCCCGCGCAGCACGCCGGCGCCCACGCCGCCGCCACCGGGCACCCGGTGATCAGGACGTACGAGCCCGGTGAGAGCTGGTTCTGGAACTACAGCACCGAGAGTTACGTCGAGGACGGCCCTGAGCTGGCCCCCCCGCTCAGCCACCCCACCGCCCAGCCCACCCCGGGCCCCGCCGACCGGGTGCCCCGGGACTGGCAGGCCCATCTGCACTGAGCCCTTCTGTGGAGCGCCCCCGTATGACCACCGCACAAGACCTGCTGTTCGTGGCCATGGACCTGCCGTCGACCCGATCGCTGGAGCGTGGCGACCTGTCGCTGGCGCTGGCCGGGGCCGAGCTGATCGATCTGCTCGGCCTCGGCGCGGTCACCCTCGACGGTGAGTTCGTGCTGCCCACCGGCAGGTCGGTCGCCGCCGATCCGCTGCTGGAGCTGGCCGCCGCGGCGGTCGCGCCGGTGGCGGACGGTGAGACCGTCGAGGACTGGCTGTGGCGCAGGGGGCGCGGGCTGCCCGACACGTATATCGCCGCGCTCGAAGCGGACGGGCTGCTCGGGCGCGAGCAGCGGCGGCGCTATCTGGTGCTGCGCACCAGCCGGATGGTGCTGCGGGACTCCGACGGGCGGCGGCGGGCCGCGCACCGGTGGGCCGCCGACGAGCCGACGCTGCTCGCGCTGGCGGCGGCGATCGGCATCTCGGGTCCGCCGCCCGTGCCGGAGCCCGCCCCTGGCCCGGTCGCCACGGTCGTCACGGCGGTGCGGCACGCGGTCGACGAGCTTGCCGCGGAGCGGAGCAGGCGCTCACGTCGCTTGGACGAGGCGAATCAGACGTACGTCCGGCGCGGCTTCTGACCCCCGGGCGCCCCCGGTACGTGGGCTCCCCGCGCAGTTCCCCGCGCCCCCGGGGGGGTGGTGCGGTCCCTCCGCACGACGGTCCGCCGTGGCTGGTCGCGCAGTTCCCCGCGCCCCTGATGGCTTGCCCTCTGCGGCAGGGGGTGCCCCACAGGGGCGCGGGGAACTGCGCGCGTACCCATGACAGCGGGAAAGGAGCGAGGCCACCGCAAGCGGCAATCACCCGGGGGCGCGGGGAACTGCGCGACCAGCCCCCGCCGGGCAGCGGGCGACAGGCCACCGCAAGTGGCACCCACCCCCAAGCGCCAGGCGCCTACGTATCGCGGTGGTGGAAGGTGGCGGCGCCGAGGAGGAGGGCGGCGGTGGCCCAGGCGGTGAGGACGGCGAGGCCCGCGTAGGGGCCGAGGGCTTCGGAGCCCGGCAGCGTGGACTGGACCGCGAGCCCCGCGGTCATGGGACCCGCCTGCTCCAGGCGCCGATACACGTGCGGGTCCGACACGACGGACGCGAGTATCGGGAAGAGGTAGAGCAGCCCGAGCACCACCCCCACCGCGGCGGCGGAATCCCGTACCGCGGTGGCGACCCCGAGGCTGAGCAGCCCGACCAGCACCAGATAGACCACCGAGCCGGCGGCGGCCCTGAGTACCGGCCCGTGCGCGGGCGAGAAGCCGGTGAAGCCGTTGCCCGGCAGGATGAGCCGCCCGGCCAGCACCGAGCCGCCCACCGCGACCGTGCCCGCGACCAGCACGAGGCCGGCCACGACCGCGGCCTTCGCCGCGAGGACCGTGGTCCTGCGCGGCATCGCGGTGACCGTCGTACGGATCATGCCGGTGCCGTACTCCCCGCTGATCAGCAGCACCGCCAGGACGGCCACACCGGCCTGTCCGAATTCGACCCCGGTGAGGCTGAGTTTCGCCGGGTCCTGCGTGCATCCCGCCGCCGGGCAGTGGACGGCCGCGGCCGCGGCCGCGCTCACCGCCGCGGTGAGCACGGCGACCGCGGCCAGCAGCCACAGCGGGCCGGGAAGCGTACGGACCTTCGTCCACTCGGCGTGCACCGCCCGCCGCAGCCCGGTCACGCGTCCCTCCCGCGCAGCAGCACCGCGGCGACCGCGACCGCGGCGGCGGCGTAACCGCAGAGCACCCCGAGCCCGGCCCACGGCGACAGCGGGAAGTAGCCGTCCGCGGGCGTGTAGTCGGCGGCGACCTGCGCGTACTGGTGCACGCTCTGCTGTACGGCGAAGGCCGCGGCCGGGGTGATCCGGGTGAGCCAGCGGGACGGTCCGGCCGGGAGCACGGCGGCCACCGCGAGGATGTACGGCAGCACGATCGCGACCACGACCGCGGTGACCGCGCCCGCGCTGCGCCGCAGCACCGTGCCGAGGGCGAGCGCGAGGACCGCGGTGACCGCGAAGAGCGCCGCGGTCCCGACGACCACCCGTACGTCCGTCGCGAACGGCGTGCGGTGCAGCGGGAAGCCCTTGCCCTTCTCGACCGCCCCGACCAGCGGTACGGCGAGCGCGGCGGCGGCCAGCCCGGTCACGAAGGAGACCGATCCGATCACCACCGCCTTGGCCGCCAGCACCCGGCCGCGCCGGGGGTTCGCGGTGAGCGTGGTGCGGATCAGGCCGCGCCGGTATTCCGCGGTGACGGACATCGTGGCCACCACGGTCACTACGACCAGCCCGGCGAACGCCCCGATGAGGCTGCTCTCGACGCTCTTGCCGGGCGAACCGCGGCCCGGCACCACCGGGGCGACGTCGCCGCTGCCGGTGAGGGTGAAGGTGCCGCCCGCCTGCCGGTGGCCGAGGCCGGAGGTGTCGGGGCCGCCCGCGCCGCCGCCGACGAGGTCGTCGGTCCAGCCGCCGCCGGTGCTGCCGCGCAGGGTGACCGCGTCGAAGGCGGCGGTGGCCCGGCTGGGGCCCGCGCTGGTGCTCGACCCGCCGAGTGATGTGCTGGTGACGGTGTATTCGGGCGAGGTGGTGAAGAGCCCGGCCTGTACGGTCGCGGGCAGCCCCGCCAGACGGGCGGTGCCGATGGCCTTCCAGTGCGTGCCGTCGGCCGAGTCGTAGCCGGTGAGGGTGTCGCCCGCGCGGGTCAGCCGCAGCCAGCGCGGCGAGGACGCGGAGGCGGGGCCGGGCGTACCTGCCAGGTCGTGGGTGTAGTCGTACTGCATCCGCACCCCGTGGCCGCCGGTGAGCGCGACCGCCGCGTACGCGGAGCCCTGCCCGGTGCCGTTCTTGACGATGACGCCGGCCTTCGCCCAGGGCTGTACGCCGGGCACCGTGCCGGCGGTGGGATCGCCCGGTGCGGTCCGGCCGTCCGGCGGGTGGACCCCGGTCAGCGAGGTGATCCGCGCGGTGATGCTGCCGTTCCCGGTGAGCGGCCGGTGCACCAGCGTCATGGTGTCGCTGACCTCCTCGCCGCCGGGTCCGGTCAGCGGGGTGTGGCGGCAACTGCCGCCGCCGGGGCCGGTGCAGGCGATGCTGCTGCCCGCCGCGCCCAGCAGCCCCACGGCCACGGTGACCAGGCCGGCCACCAGCATGCCGGCCACCCAGCCGCGTACGGTCCTGAATTTGGTCCACTCGGCGTGCAGTAGCCGCAGGAAGCCGTCGTGCCCCGCGGGCAGCGGCGAGCGGTACGGGGTGACGGTCGTGGTCGTGGTCACCGGGTGCCTCCGGACCTGAACTCGACCGCGTCACGGGTGAGTTCCATGTACGCCTCCTCCAGTGTCGCCCGGTGCGCGCCGATCTCGGAGAACGGCACGCCGGCCTGGCCGAGCAGGGCTGCGACCTGCTGCGAGGCGATCCCCGACACGGTGAGGGTGTCGGCGTCGGTGGCGGCGACGACGGCGCCGGCCCGGGCGAGCACCGTCATCGCCTGGGCGCGGGCGGTGGTGCGCAGCGTGACCCGGTCGCCGGACGCCGCCGCTATCAGGTCGGCGACGCCGGTGTCGGCGATGACCTTGCCGCGGCCGACGACCAGCAAATGCTGCGCGGTGTCCTGGAGTTCGCTCATCAGGTGGCTGGACACCAGCACGGCTCGGCCCTCGGCGGCCAGTGAGCGCAGCAGGCCGCGCATCCACACGATGCCCTCGGGGTCCATGCCGTTGAAGGGCTCGTCCATGATCAGCACCGGCGGGTCGCCGAGCAGCGCGGCGGCGATGCCCAGCCGCTGGCGCATGCCGAGCGAGAAGCCGCCCGCCTTGCGCCGGGCCGCGGATTCCAGGCCCGCGTGGGCGACGACCTCGTCGACCCGGCGGGCCGACAGCCCCTGCGAATGGGCCAGCCACAGCAGGTGGCCGCGGGCGCTGCGGCTCGGCTGCAGCGCCCCGGCGTCCAGCAGCGCGCCGACCTGGCTCAGCGGATTGCGCAGCGCCTGGTAGCGCCGGCCACCGATCAGTGCGGTGCCCGCGTCGGCCGCGTCGAGGCCGAGTATCACCCGCATCGTGGTGGACTTGCCCGCGCCGTTCGGTCCGACGAACCCGGTGATCCGCCCGGGTGCGACGGTGAACGTCATCCCGTCCAGCGCCGCGGTGGACCCGAACCGCTTGCGCAGGCCGGAGACTTCGATGGTTGCTTCCATGCGGTGAAGGCTAGGGAGCCGGGCGCGCCGGATCGTCCCGCCGGGGAGCGGTCCTCGCGGTCACCGCCACGGGGGACGGCGGGTCCCGGTGTCCCTCCTGAGATGTACGGCGATGTCCCTGGCCAGGAGGACGCGGCGGGCCGCCGGGTGCGGCCACAATGCTCTGGTGAGGCTGATGATTACCGGGCGGGTGCGGGACTTCGCGGCGTCCCCGCACGCCGCTGCGGTGGCCGCCGCGCTGCTCGCCGCGGCCGCGGTCACCGAGGCGGCCGTACGGGCCGCCGTGACCGGCGGGTACGGCCGGTCGCTGACGGCCGGCCCGCTCGCCGTCGTCGTGCTGGCCCTGGCCACGACCGTCCCGCCGGCCTTCCTGTCCGCCCGCGCGTCCGCGCTGGCCGTCTCAGCGGCGGCCGCCCTGTCCCTCACCGCCTTCCGCACCCTGACGGCGGCAGGCGCGGTGACGCTGCTGCTGACCCTGCACCACCTGACGTCCACGGCCCCCGCCGCCACGGCGGGTCGCGCCCTGCGGGGACGCGGGGAGCCGGCGCGTGCCGCCACGGCCGGCCGTGCCCCGAAGGGGCGCGGGGAACTGCGCGACCGGCCACGATGGCGCCGCGGGCGAACCGCCACCGCGAGTGGCGGCCCCTCAGGGGCGCGAGGGGCGCGCCCGGCACGCCCGGGCGGCGACCGTGGATTCCCCCGCGGCACCCCGCACGGGGTCTTCGCCGCCATGGCGATGGCCGTACCGTTCACAGCCATCGCCATGGCCGACCCGCAACTCGCGGGCGAAGCCCGCGTGCTGTCCGTGCTCGTCGCCTCCGCGGCCCCGGCCGCCGCGTGGGCCGGGGCCGCCCGGGCGGCCAGGGCCGAGGCCCGGGTGCACAGCGCGGCCCGCCAGGTCACCGCGCAGAGCCTGCTCGAACACACCGCCCGCGGTGAACGGGCGCGTATCGCACGGGAGTTGCACGACGTGGTCGCGCACCACATCTCGATGATCGCCGTCCAGGCGGAGACCGCCCGGCTGACCACCCCCGGCATGCCCGCCGCCGGCGCCGCGCGGCTCTCGGAGATCGGCGACACCGCACGCGCGGGCCTGACCGAGATGCGGCGGCTGCTCGGCGTACTGCGGCAGGACGCCGAGGTGGACATCGCCGAGCGGCGCCCCCAGCCGGGGCTCCAGCAGCTCAACGAACTGCTCGACGAGGCCAGGTGCGCGTCCGGCGCCGGTGTGCGGCTGATCGTGTCGGGGCCGGCCGCCGCGCTCGACCCGGGCGTCGAACTGGCCGCCTTCCGTATCGTCCAGGAAGCCCTGACCAACGTACGGCGGCACGCCCGCGGGGCCGCCGTCGACGTCGAACTCCACTACGCCGCCGACGCCTTGCGGCTGCGGGTCAGGGACAACGGCCCCGGCCCCGGCGCCGCGGCGGGGGACGGCGGGCACGGCCTGCCCGGCATGCGCGAGCGTGCGGCGGCGGCGGGCGGCACGCTGCGGACCGGCAGGGCGGCCGGTGGGGGTTTCCTCATCGAGGCGTCGCTGCCCGTCGGTGCGGAGGTGGTGGCCGGATGACCACCGCTCCCCCGCCGCCCGTGCGGATTGTCGTGGCCGACGACCACCATGTGGTGCGGACCGGGTTCGCCGCGCTGCTCGACACCCAGCAGGACTTCACCGTCGTCGGCACCGCCTGCGACGGGGCCGAGGCGGTCGCCGCGTGCGGCGAACTGTCCCCCGACGTCGTGCTGATGGACGTGCGCATGCCCGTCATGGACGGCATCGAGGCGACCCGGCGGCTCGCCGGGGCGGGGCAGGGCACACCCCGGATCCTCATCCTCACCACCTTCGACCTGGACGCCTACGTCTATGACGCGCTGTGCGCCGGGGCCAGCGGTTTCCTGCTCAAGGACGTCACCGCGGAACGCCTCTTCGAGGCGGTCAGGGTCGTCGCCGCGGGTGAGGCCCTGCTCGCGCCGGGCGTCACCCGGCGGCTGATCGCCGAGTTCGCCCGGCTGCGCCCGGCGCCCGAGGCCCGCCCCGCGCCCGAGTTGGCGGCGCTCACCCCGCGCGAGACGCAAGTGCTCCGGCTGGTCGCGGAAGGGCTCTCCAACGGGGAGTTGGCCGTCCGGCTCACCGTCACGGAGGAGACGGTGAAGACGCATGTCAGCCGGATTCTGGCGAAGCTCGGGCTCCGTGACCGGACGCAGGCCGTGGTGACGGCGTACGAGACGGGTCTCGTGACCCCCCGCACGACCTGGCTGCCGCCGGCCTGAGCCGCCCGTCCCAGCGCCTGCGTCGCCGCTCCCCCTCCCGATGCCCCCTCGCCCGCGCCCCGGCACAACCTGGTCGCGCAGGACCCCGCGCCCCCGGGTGACTGCCCCTTGCGGTACGTGCTCGCCAGCTGCGCTGTCGCGGCTGGTCGCGCAGTTCCCCGCGCCCCTGGGTGAGTGCCCCTTGCGGTGACCTTCGCACGTGCGGCGCGCTTTGCCTGAGCGCGCAGTTCCTCGCGCCCCTGGAGAACGTTTGCCCTCTGCGACAGAGGAGCCGGAACTCCCCCTCAACGGCGGAGGAAACGTGCCCCGTAGGGGCGCGGGGAACTGCGCGCGCAACCATAACGGTGGGAAAGTGCACCGCCACCGCACGTGGCACCCACCCCAGGAGCGCGGGGAACCGCGCGCTCAGCCACAGTGCAGCGACACTGTGAACGCCACAGGAAGCGGCACCCACCCAGGGGCGCGGGGAACTGCGCGACAAGCCACGACGGGCCGCGGGCGACAGGCCACCGCAAGGGGCACCCTCTCGACCGGGACCCCCCCCTGGAAGGGATTGGCGTCTGAAATCCGCCAGCGCAGCGCCCCGCGGCGCGGCAGGGTCGAGGGGGAGAGACGTCCGTACGAAGGGAATCACCGTGACCGTGCACACCACGATCGACAGCCCGATCGGCCCGCTTCTGCTGGTCGGGGAGGAGTCCGCGGCTCCCGGCGGGCGCACCGCGCTGTCCTGGCTGACGACGGCCGGACAGAGGAACGCCCCCGCGATCCGGCCGGACTGGTCGCACCGCCCGGCCGCGTTCGCGGAGATCACCCGGCAGCTCGACGCGTATTTCGACGGCGAGCTGACCGCCTTCGACATCCCGTTCGCCGACAGCGGCACCGGCTCGGACTTCCGGCAGCGCATCTGGGACGCGCTGGAGAGCGTCCCGTACGGGACCACCACGACGTACGGCGAGATCGCCCGCCGGCTGGGCGTGTCGCGGGCGGAGGTCCGGGCGCTGGGCGCGGCGATCGGCGCGAACCCGGTGCTGATCGTGCGGCCCTGCCACCGGGTGATCGGCGCCGACGGCTCGCTCAAGGGATACGCCGGCGGCCTGGAGCGAAAGCGCGGGCTGCTGACCCTGGAAGGCGTGCTCCAGCCCATGCTCGGCTGACCCCCGCCATCACTCGGACGGGTGAAGGTCGCGGAAGGACCAATCCGGGTGGCGCGGGGGGACGAAGTACGGCCGGAGTGTCCGCGACCGCGCGGGCGCGAAGGAGAGATGGGGCGTGATGGCGACGGATCGCATCGACACCCGGTTGCTGGAACAGCTCACGGAGCAGTCGCAGGATCTGAACAGCGACGCCGTGCGGATCACCAATGAGGCGCTCGGTGAATTCGCCGAGGCCACCGAGGAGCAGGCCGCGGTGCGGCGGCGGTGGTGGTCGCGCGGCGGCACGCTGGCCGGTGCGGCCGGTGCTGCGGCGGTGTTCAGCTCGCTGCGCGCGACCGCCGCGACGTCCAGCGACGACGTCATGGCGCTGCAGACCGCCGCGTCGATCGAGAACCTGGCGATCAGCGTCTACCAGACAGCTGCGGGCCTGCCGTTCATCAAGAACGGCAACAAGACGATCGTGGCGTTCATCGCCAAGACCACCACCCAGCACCAGGCGCACGCCTCGGCCTTCAACGCCGCCGCCACCCAGGCCGGCGGCAAGGCCCAGCACGCGCCCGACCCGAAGTACGCGGCAGTCGTCAAGCAGACGCTGCCCTCGATCAAGACCCCCGCCGACGTGGTGAAGCTCGCCATCACCCTCGAAGACGTCGCCGCCGAGACCTACACCAAGAACGTCAGCCAGGTCAGCAGCGCCCAGCTGCGCAAGCTGTTCGCCTCCGTCGCCCCCGTCGAGGCCCAGCACCGCGCCACACTGCTCGCCGTACAGGCCCTGCTCGCCAACAACCTCGGCGACCTCGTGGCCATCCCCACCGACGCCGCCAAGCTGCCCGCTGCCGCCGGCAGCGTCGGCATCCCCGACGCCTTCTACCCGACCAAGAACGCCTCGCCGATCTCCGAGGGGGCCGTCAAGTGACGACCGCACACGACAACTGGGAACTGCCCGTCAGCGAGGCGGAGTTGGTCCGGCTGACGCAGGACCTGGAGGACGCCCACCGCTCCACGCTGCCCGCGATGCGGACCGGAGCGGCCGACCTCACCGAGGACATCCGCGCCCACGGCAGCAAGGCCGAGGACGCGCCGCGCGACCCCGGACGGCGCCGCTTCCTCGTCGGCGCGGGCGGCCTGGCCGCGGCCTTCGCACTGGCCGCCTGCTCCAGCAGCGACAAGGACAAGTCCGCGTCGTCCACGAAGGACATGGGCAATTCGCCGAAGACGTCGGCGTCGAGCCTCTACACCGGCGACCTGAAGGTCGTCGCGCTCGCGGTGGCGCTGGAGAACCAGGCGGTCGGCGCCTACCAGGCCGCCCTCGCGGCGGCCAAGGCCGGCAAGCTCGGCACGGTCCCGCCGGCCGTCGCCACCTTCGTCACCACGGCGATGGCCCAGCACGCCGACCACGCCAAGGCGTGGAATTCAGTGCTGACCGGTGCGGGAAAGCCCGCCATCACCAATGTCCCGCTCACCAACCAGCCCGCCACCCTCGCGGCCCTGGGCAAGGCCAAGACCGTCGGTGACGTCGCCGCACTCGCACTCCAGCTGGAGGACCAGGCAGCGCAGACCTACCTCTTCGCCACCTACAACGTGAGCGCGCCGGCCGGTATCGCCACCGCGGCGAGCATCGCACCCGTCGAGGCCATGCACGCGGCGATCCTCCACTTCGTCCTCGGCCAGTACCCGGCGCCGGACGACTTCCTGCCGGTCGACAAGGCGGCGAGCCCGGCCCTGCTGACCGTCTGACGCCAACCGCGCGGTTCCCCGCGCTGTCGTGTCCCGTCAGGGGCGCGGCGGGGAGCCGCGCGGCCGGTACGCCGGGATCGCCGGTCCCTCGGGCAGCAGTTCGGTGGTCACGAAGGCGGTGACCGTCGCGAGGGCGACAACCGGGAGGGATCCGGGGTGGCCGAGGACGAGGGCGACCAGGACCACGGTGCTGACCGGGAGGCGCATGGCCGCGCCGGTGGACGCGGCCATGCCGGCCGCCATGGCGGGGACGACCCCGAAGCCGGGGAGCGGGGCGAGCAGGACGCCGGCCGCCGCGCCGAGGAAGAGCGACGGGAAGACCAGACCGCCGCGCAGGCTGCCGAGGCTGACGGCGTAGCCGGCGGACTTGAACGCCAGGACGGCGACGAGCGCGCCGACCGACCAGGAGTGCGGGTGCGCGGCCAGGTCCGGCAGAGTGGCCTGGCCCGACAGGGCGACGTCGGTCGGTGAGCGGCCGGTGATGGCCGCGTAGGCCGCGGCGCAGCCGCCCGCGGTCAGCGCGCAGAGCACGATGTAGCGCAGCGGGTGGGCGGCGACGAGGACGGCGGTGCGGCGGCCGGCCACCAGGACGTAGTGGATCACCACGCCGATCAGCACCGCCATCAGCACGGACCAGACCACGTCGCCGGTGTCGAGCAGCGGCGGGGCGGGCAGGCCGATGTTCAGGCTGCCGGTCTTGAGCCCGGTCCAGTGGCCGAAGCCGGTGAAGACGATGGCGCCGATGCCGCTGGACAGCAGCGCGGGCAGCATGACCGCGAAGAGCTGCGGGCCGCCGACCCCGGCGACCTCGATCAGCATGACGGCGGCGACCAGCGGATTGCCGAAGATCGCCGAGATGGCCGCGGCGGCGCCCGCCGCGCCGAGCAGGGCGTTGCTCGCCCCGGTCGCCGGGGCGCGGGCCAGGTCGCGGAAGAGCAGGGCGAGGCCGCCGCCGAGGGCGATCAGCGGGGCTTCCGGGCCGAGGATGACGCCGAAGGGCAGGCAGAGCAGCGCGGCGAGGACGACGCCGGGCAGCGCCGCCTTGGTGGCGCCGCCCGCGTGCAGCCCGGCCGCCGGGATGTGCCCGCCGCGGCCGGGGAAGCGCAGCACGACCAGGCTCGTCCCGAGGCCGGCGACCAGGGCGGCGGGCAGCGGCCACCACCAGGGCGCGTGCTGCCGGCCGAGGTGGTGCGGCCAGTCGGTCCAGATGAGGCGTTCCAGCTCGTGCAGCCCGGCCAGGAACCAGAACGCGGCCAGCGAGACGGGGATGCCGATCAGCCCGCAGAAGACCAGCGCCCGCCGGTACTCGGGCCGCCGCAGCATCTCCCGCAGGGCGTCGGCCTCCTGGGGCTGGTTGCCCGGCGGGGCGTCGGCGGGGGCCGGCGGCTGCTCGGTGATGGGACCTCTCCTGGCTCGGCCCGGCGCCGCGGTACGCCCGGACGGGCGGTACGGACTCCGGTGGCAGCGCGAGGTTAACCGGCGCGGTTCCCGCGGGCTGCCCGTGCCACGCGGCGGGGGCCGGGAAAACCACTGGGTGGGCGATCGGGCGGCGCACCGCCGGTCGGAGGCGGGCACGGTCACGGCGGCGTCCCACCGGCGGAGGCGGTCGCGGTCACGCCGACCCTGGCGGCACAGTCACGGTCACGGCGGCGCTGGGCGGGCTCGGTCACGGCGGCGGTGCGGTGCTCCGCCTGATCACCAGGCTGGTGGCGAGTTCCATCCGGGTGGTGGATGTGGTGGACGGCGCGGACCGCAGCCGCAGGATCATCCGGGAGGCCTCCTCGGCCATCCTGCGCAGCGGCTGGCGCACGGTGGTCAGGGCGGGGCGGGACCACTGGGCGACGGCCACGTCGTCGTAGCCGACGACCGACAGGTCGGCGGGGGTCCGCAGCCTGTGCGCGCCGGCCGCCTCCAGGACGCCGATGGCCTGGAGGTCGCTGCCCGCGAAGATCGCGGTGGGGCGGTCGGGGCCGCCCAGCATCCGCATGGCCTGCTCGTAGCCGCCTTCGACATGGAAGTCGCCGAAGGCGATCAGCCCGGGGTCGATGTCGAGGCCGGCCGTCGTCATGGCGGAGCGGAAGCCGTCGAGACGGGCCAGCGAGCACATCATGTCGTCGGGGCCGGTGATGATGCCGATCCGCCGGTGGCCCAGTTCGATCAGGTGCCGGGTCGCGGCCAGGCCGCCCGACCAGTTCGCGGAGCCGACCGAGGGCACGTCGGGCTCCGGGTCGCCGGCCGGGTCGATGATCACGAACGGGATGGACCGGGACCGCAGCTGCCGCTTGAACTCGTGCGGCAGCGCGGAGAAGACCAGGACGACGCCGAGCGGCCGGCGGCGCATCACCCCCTCGATCCACTCGGTGCCGGGCGAGTGGCGGGTGCCGCTCTCGGTGAGCACCACGCTCGCGCCGACCTCCTTGGCGACCTTCTCGACGCCCAGGATCAGCTCCATCGCCCAGATGGCGTCGAGCTCGTGGAAGACGATCTCGATCAGCGGCGCCTCGGAGGCGCCGCGCGAGGTGCGCCGGTAGCCGTGCAGCTCCAGCAGGCGTTCGACCTTCACCCGCGTGTGGGCCGAAACATCCTGGCGACCGTTCAATACCTTCGAAACTGTCGAGATCGACACCCCGGCAGTTTCGGCGACCTGGGCGAGCGTGACCCGACTCCCGTCCACCTCTTCATCCATAAGAGCGCAGCGTACGGCACATCTCCGCGTAACGCTTTGATAACGCGGAGCCCGAGGGTTGACCCTCTCGTAGCGGCACCTTAGCGTCACACCGCGCAGCAATTTTCGGCGACGGTGCCGAAATATTTCGAAAGGCTGGACGATGAAGAAGAGAAGGCTTCCCCGTGCCGTGGCCGGCGGCGTGGTGCTCGCCCTCGGACTGACGCTGGCCGCGTGCGGCGGCGGCAGCTCGGGCGGCAGCGGCTCCGGCAGCTTCAAGGTCCTCGTGTACGGCGACGCGAGCAACAAGGTCGAAAAGCAGATCGTCGACACGTTCAACAAGACCTCGAAGGTCAAGGCGGTCCTCCAGACCATCCCTGGAGCCGACTACCAGCAGAAGCTGCAGACGATCATCACCACCAAGCAGGCGCCGGACGTCTTCTTCAACTGGGGCGGCGGCAGCATCGCGCCCTTCGTCAAGGCCGGCCTCCTTCTTCCGCTGGACGACTTCATCGCGAAGGACCCCGGCCTGAAGTCCAACTTCCTGCCGTCGGTCTTCAACAGCGCCGCCGTGGACGGCAAGTCCTACGGCGTACCGATGCGCGGCACCCAGCCGGTCCTGCTGTTCAACAACAAGAAGGTGCTCGCGGACGCGGGCCTCACCGAGCCCAGGACCTGGGACGACCTGCTCAACGCGGTCAAGGTCCTCAAGGCCCGGCACATCACCCCGATCGCGCTGGGCGGCGGCGACCAGTGGCCGACGCTGATGTGGTACGAGTACATGTACGACCGCATCGCGGGCCCCGGCCTGTTCGAGAAGGCCATGGGCGGTGACAAGTCGGCCTGGGACAGCGCCGACAGCCGCAAGGCCCTGTCGATGCTCAAGGAACTCATCGACGCCGGCGCCTTCGGCAGCAACTACGACTCGGTCAAGTACACCGACGGCGGCTCGGTCGCCCTCGTGGCGCAGGGCCGGGCCGGCTTCGAGCTGATGGGCTCCTGGTACTACTCCCAGCAGCAGCAGGACAACCCCGACTTCGCCAAGTCCGGCCTCGGCTTCAGCTCCTTCCCGACCGTCACCGGCGGCAAGGGCGACCCGACCGACATCGTCGGCAACACCAACAACTTCTACTCGGTGCTGAAGAAGACCAAGTACCCGGACGCGGTCGCGCAGTTCCTGAAGCTGCAGTATTCGGACGAGTTCGTGAAGGCGCAGATGGCGATCGGCAACCTGCCGACCACCACCAACACCGTGAACTTCCTGGACACCGCGGCCATCCCGGACTACTCGAAGTTCCAGTACGACCTGGTCAAGGCGGCCCCCTCGTTCCAGCTCTCGTGGGACCAGGCCTACCCGCAGACGGCCAGTGAGGCCATGCACACCGCCGTGCAGCAGTTCTTCGACGGCAAGCTCGACGCCGACGGCTTCATCAAGGCCATGCAGGCCCTGCCCACGTCCTGAACCGGGATTCCGACATGACCACCTCTGCCGCACCCCGGGTGGAAAGGCGCCGGCCGGTACGCCGGTCCGGCGCCGCCGTGGCCCGCCCAGGCTTCGCCTGGGCGGTGCCCGCCACCTTGTTCTTCCTTCTCTTCGCCGTCGTTCCGCTGATCCTGGTGGCGGTCCTGTCCTTCACGAGCTGGGACGGCCTGGGCTCGCCCGAGTTCGCCGGTCTCGACAACTGGAGGGAGCTGGTCCATGACCACACCATGATCCAGAGCCTGTGGCTCAGCGTGCTGATCACGGTGCTCGGCGTCGTCGTGCAGACCCCGCTGAGCATCCTGCTCGGCGTGTGGGCGGCAGGGCGCCAGCGCAACCGGGCGATCCTGTCCGCGGTCTACTTCGTCCCGCTGCTGCTGTCGGCGACCGCGGTGTCCATCCTGTGGCGGGCGCTGCTCGACCCGAACTTCGGTGTGCCCTCGCAGGCCAAGTGGCTCTTCGGGGACGGCAACCTGTTCGGCCACCAGGCCAGCGCCATCGGGGTGCTGGTCTTCGTGGGCGCCTGGCAGTACACGCCCTTCCACACCCTGATCTACCAGGGCGCGGCCCGGTCCATCCCGCAGGTGCTCTACCAGGCCGCGGAGATCGACGGGGCGGGCACCGTACGGCAGTTCTTCCACATCACGCTGCCGCAGCTGCGCAACACGATGATCACGTCGATGATCCTCATGGTCGTCGGCGGCCTGACCACCTTCGACACCGTGCTGATCCTGACCCAGGGCGGCCCGGGCACCGACACCACGATCAGCGCCTACTACATGTACCAGAAGGCGTTCAAGAGCTTCGACTTCGGCGGCGGCTCGGCCATCGCCCTGGTGCTGGTGCTCATCGCCACGGTCATCTCGCTCGTCGTCGTCAAGGTCTCCGGCTACGACAAGATGCGCAGCACGACGGAAGGCCTGTGATGAAGCGCCGTCCCAACTACCTCGCGGGCCTCGGCTCGGTGGTCTGGCTGTTCCTCATCGGCCTGCCGCTGTACGTGATGCTGGCGGCGACCCTCCAGGACCGCTCCGACTACTCCTCGAACGGCCCGCTGGCCTTTCCTGAGCACGTCACGCTGCACAACTACACCCAGGACTTCTCGAACGGCTTCGGCCACTTCTTCCTGAACACCCTGCTGGTCACGCTGGCGGTGGTGGCGATCGTGCTGCTGGTGGTGCCGCCGCTGTCGTACGCGATCGTACGCAGCCAGGGCCGGATCACCACCGGAGTCTTCCGGCTGTTCCTGCTGGGCCTGGCGATTCCCGCGCAGGCGGTCATCGTGCCGATGTTCTACGTCATCAGCAAGGCGGGCCTGTACGACCACCTGATCGGCGTCATCCTGCCGACGGCGGCCTTCTCGATGCCGGTGTGCGCGCTGATCCTCACCGGAGTGATGCGCGACATCACCCCCGACCTCTACGAGGCCATGGCGATGGACGGCGCCTCGCCGTGGCGGGTGTTCTTCCAGCTGGTGGTGCCGCTGTCCAAGGGCGGGCTGTCCACGATCATGGTCTTCTCCGCGCTCCAGGCGTGGAACGGCTTCCTCTTCCCGCTGGTGCTGACCCAGTCCGACTCGTCCAAGGTCGTCACCCTGGGCCTGTTCAACTTCCAGACCGAGCACGGCGTCGACATCCCCGGCCTGCTGGCCGCGGTCGTGCTGTCGATGCTGCCCATCTTCATCGTCTACCTGTTCGCCCGTCGTGCCCTGGTCCAGGGACTCATGGGCGTCGGAGGAAAGTGACCGGCACCGTGGCCGAAGAGAAGAAGTCCGCTGCCCCCCCGTGGAGGAACACCTCCCTCGCCCCGGAAGACCGGGCCGACGCGCTGATCGCCGCGATGACCCTGCCGGAAAAGGTCGCGCAGCTGTTCGGCATCTGGGTGGGTGCGTCCGACGAGGGCGGCGAGGTCGCCCCCTACCAGCACGAGATGGAGGAACCGGTCACCCTGGACAGCCTGCTGCCGCAGGGCCTCGGCCAGCTGACCAGGTCGTACGGCACCGCGCCCGTCGATCCGGCGCTCGGCGCGCTGTCCCTACTGCGTACCCAGCGGCGCATCGCCGCGGCGAACCGTTTCGGCATACCCGCCGTCGCGCACGAGGAGTGCCTGGCCGGTTTCGCCACCTGGGGCGCCACCGCCTACCCCGTACCGCTGTCGTGGGGCGCCGGCTTCGACCCGGACCTGGTCCGCACCATGGCGGCCGCGATCGGCCGCGACATGCGCGCGGTCGGTGTGCACCAGGGCCTGGCCCCGGTGCTCGACGTGGTGCGCGACGCCCGCTGGGGACGGGTCGAGGAGACCATCGGCGAGGACCCGTACCTCGTCGGCACGATCGGCACCGCCTACGTCCAGGGGCTGGAGTCCGCCGGGATCGTGGCGACGCTCAAGCACTTCGTGGGCTACTCCGCCTCCCGCGCCGGCCGCAACCTCGCGCCGGTCGGCATGGGCGGCAGGGAACGCGCCGACGTGATGCTGGCGCCGTTCGAGATGGCGATCCGCGAGAGCGGCGTCCGCTCGGTCATGCACGCCTACACCGACACCGACGGCATTCCGTCGGCGGCGGACGGGGAACTGCTGACCGGGCTGCTGCGGGACACCTGGGGCTTCACCGGGACGGTCGTCGCCGACTACTTCGGCGTCGCCTTCCTCAAGACCCTGCACGGGGTGGCCGGCACCCTCGGCGAGGCGGCGGGCGCCGCGCTCGCCGCCGGCGTCGACATCGAGCTGCCCACCGTCAAGGCCTTCGGCGAACCGCTGCTCAAGGCCCTGGCCGACGGGCAGGTCCCCGAGGCGCACGTGGACCGCGCGCTGCGCCGGGTGCTGATCCAGAAGGTGCAGCTCGGGCTGCTCGACCCGGACTGGGACCCGGTGCCCGAGGCGCTGGCCGGGGCCGACCTCGACGACCTCGCGGCGCTGCGCGGCTCGGTGGACTTCGACCCGGCCGGGAACCGGGCCGTCGCCCGGCGGATCGCCGAGCAGAGCGTCGTGCTGCTGCGCAACGACGGCACCCTGCCGCTGGCGCACCCGGCCAGGATCGCGGTCATCGGCCCCAACGCCGAGGTGCCCACCGCGGTACTCGGCTGCTACTCCTTCCCCGTGCACGTCGGCAGCCAGCATCCGCGGATGCCGCTCGGCATCGAACTGCCCACCCTGCGCGAGGCGCTGGCCGCCGAATTCCCCCGCAGCGAGATCGTCACAGCGGCCGGCGCCGACATCGACACCGACGACACCGGCGGCTTCGCCGAGGCCGTGCGGCTGGCAGCCGGTGCGGACATCGTTGTCCTCGCGCTCGGTGACCGGGCCGGGCTCTTCGGCCGCGGCACCAGCGGCGAGGGCTGCGACGCGGAGTCGCTGGCACTGCCCGGCGTCCAGCAGCAGCTGCTCGACACGCTGCTCGACACCGGCACCCCGCTGGTCGTCACCCTGCTCGCCGGACGGCCGTACGTGCTCGGCCGCGCGGTGGGCGAGGCCGCGGCGATCGTGCAGACGTTCTTCCCCGGCGAGGAGGGCACCGGCGCCCTCGCCGGTGTGCTGTCGGGCCGGGTCGAACCGTCGGGGCGGCTGCCGGTCAGCATCCCGCGGCGGGCCGGCACCCAGCCGTCCACGTATCTGGCGGCCAAGCTCGGCCAGGCCGGCGAGTCGTCCAGCATCGACCCGACGCCGGCGTTCGGTTTCGGGCACGGCCTGACGTACACCGCCTTCCAGTGGACGGACCTGGACGTGCCGGACCTCCAGGCGGGCACGGACGGCGAGATACGTCTGGCGTTCACCGTCCGCAACACCGGTGAGCGGGAGGGCACCGAGCTGGTGCAGCTGTATCTGCACGACCCGGTCGCCTCGGTGGTGCAGCCGGTGCAGCGGCTCATCGGCTACCGGCGGGTGCGCCTGGCGCCCGGGCGGTCCGCCCGGGTCGAGGTCACCGTGCCCGCCGACCTGGCGTCCTTCACCGGCCGGGCCGGCCGGCGCGTCGTGGAGCCCGGCGAGCTGGAGCTGAGGCTCGGCGCGTCGTCCACGGACCTGCGGCTGACCGTCATCGCCACCCTGACCGGCCAGGTGCGGGAGCTGGACCACACGCGCCGGCTGCACGCGACGTTCAGCGTCGGCGAGCCGCTGCCGGGAGCGTGACCGGGGCGCCCGGCCCTGGGCGAAGCGGCGGGGGCCGCCGGTGACACCACCGGCGGCCCCCGCCGCTTTCCGCGCCGCCGGGCGTCAGGCCAGGCTGAGCACCTGGCGCAGGACGCCGGTCAGTTCCGCCTCGGGGTCGGCACTGCCGCCGGTGGAGCGCCAGGCCACGAAACCGTCGGGGCGTACGAGCAGCGCGCCGTCCTCGCCGGTGCCGTGGGCCGCGGCCCAGTCCGCGCCGGGCTCGGTGACCAGGTCGGCGTCGGGACCCGCGCCGACCCGGTAGCGGTCGAGCGGCACCCCGAGCTTTTCCGCGGCGCGGGCGGCGGCGGTGTGCCAGGCCTGGCCGCCGGCGCCCCCGGCCCCGGTGAGCAGCACCGGCACCCGCTCGTACAGGTCGAGCGTGGAGAGCCGTTCGCCACGGCGGGTCACCCACAGGTGCGGCGCCCGGGTGCCGGGCTCCCCCAGCCACAACCGCGGCCCGGCGCCCCCGGCCCCGGCGGGCCTGCCGCCGCCGGGTGCCTGGGCGTCAGCCGCGCCCGGGCTGCCCGAGCCGGGCGCCTGCGTTTCGGACGCGCTGCCGCCCGGCGCCGGGCGGGCGGCCTCGTGCGGGACCGCCGGACCGCCAGGGGGCTGTTCGCCCGGGGTGCCGGGGACGACAGGGCCGCCGGTGCCGCCCGGGCCCGCGGGGAGCGGGGGCGGGCCCTCGGGGACGACCGGGCGGTGGGGGTCGACGCCGACGACCGCGCCGGCCGGGTAGCGGTAGCCGAGGGCGACGGTGAGGACGCCGCTCTGACGGTTGCCGCCGGTCGGGGCGGCGTCGTAGCCGGGGTGGCTGTGTTCCGCCGACCGCTCGGAGGCGCGGGCGCCGGTGGCGACGGCGACCGGCCGCCGCTCGGCGCCGTAGGTCTCCAGCAGGCCGGGGCCCGCCCAGCCGCCGAGCACCGCGGCGAGCTTCCAGGCCAGGTTGTGGCCGTCCTGGATGCCGGTGTTGGAGCCGAAGGCCCCGGTCGGCGACATCTCGTGGGCGGCGTCGCCGGCCAGCAGCACCCGGCCGTCCGAGTAGCGTTCCGCCACCCGCTCGGCGGCGTGCCAGGGGGCCTTCCCGGTGATCTCGACCTCCAGGCCCGCCACGCCGACCGCGGTGCGGATGTGCGCGGCGCACCGCTCGTCGGTGAACGCTTCGAGGGGTTCGCCGCGTTCGGGGTGCCAGGGCAGGTGGAAGACCCATTCGGCCTCGTTGTCGACCGGCAGCAGCGCCCCGTCGGCGTCCGGGTTGGTCAGGTAGCAGGCGATGAAGTGGCGGTCGCCGACGACCTCGGCGAGCCGCTTGGCGCGGAAGGTGACGCTGACGTTGTGGAACAGCTCGCCCGCGCCGGTCTGACCGATGCCCAGCGCGGTGCGCACCGGGCTGCGCGGCCCGTCGGCCGCCACCAGGTAGTCGGCCCGTACGGTGCGGGTCTCGCCGGTCCCGCGGTGCAGGACCCGCGCGGTCACCCCGTCCGCGTCCTGCTCGAAGGAGCGCAGCTCGGCGCCGAAGCGGATGTCGCCGCCGAGCGCGCGGGCCTGTTCGAGCAGCACCGGCTCCAGGTCGTTCTGGCTGCACAGGCACCAGCCCGACGGGCTGAACCTGGCCAGGCCGCCGCCGGGGTCGATCTCCCGGAACAGCCACTGCTGGTTGTCGCCGGTCAGTGATTCGGCCTGCAGGATGCCGTGGTTGCGGGCCAGTACGGACGCGGCCCGGCGGATCGCCGGCTCGACGCCTGCGGTCCTGAACAGCTCCATCGTGCGCACGTTGTTGCCGCGGCCGCGCGGGTGGTGCGAGGTGGCGGCGTGCTTCTCGACCAGCAGGTGGTCCACGCCGAGCCGGCCGAGGAAGAGGGAGGTCGACAGCCCCACCAGGGACCCGCCGCTGATGAGGACCGGTACGCGTTCGTCGGACGTCGGTTGCATCTGTTGCTCCAGCCTGTACGGGCACGCGGGGCACGGCGGCGGTCGGCCGCCGGTGCGGCTGGGGCCTGCCGTCGGGTGCGGCACGGCCCACGGGCCCGGCACGCCGTCGTCCGGTCCCGCTCTCTCCTTGCCCGGTCGGCGCCGCGAGGCCGTGTCCTGGCGGCGCATTCGCCCGCATGGACCGCAGATCTCGCGACGTTCACGTGTTCGCAGCACGATCGGAGCCAGGGCCGCGGGAGACGCACACGGGTGCGGATCGGGCGTCCTCCGCGTTCCACGGCCGCGAGCAGCGCGCGGACCGATCGCAGATCGCAGATCGCATATCGGCAGTCGAAGGAGAAGTGGAAGATGACGACCCTGTCCGAACAGCCGGGTACCGCGGGCACGGCGGCAGGCGCACAGGACACCGAGGCCGCGCGGCTTCGTGTGGTGCTGCTGCTGGACGTCCGGAAGGGCGCGCAGGAGCGCTTCCTCGACGCGTACGAACTGCTGCGCAACCAGGTCGCCTCGGTGCCCGGGCATGTCAGCGACCAGTTGTGCCAGTCCATCGAGGACCCCTCGCAGTGGCTGATCACCAGCGAGTGGGATGGCCCGGACCCGTTCCTGTCCTGGGTGGACAGCCCGGAGCACCGCGAGATGGTCAAGCCGATGCACTCGTGTGTCAACGACACGCGCTCGCTGCGGTACGACATCCTGCGCGAGACGTCGGTGGCCGGGCACGCCGGGCGGCGTTCGCCGCGGCCCGAGCGGGCGGGCGACGGGCGGATCCGGCACGCGATCACCTTCACGGTGAAGCCGGGCAGCGAGGACCGCGTCGCCCGGCTGCTCGCCGGCTACGCATCGCCGTCGGCCCGGGTCGACTCGGCCACCCGGCTGTGCAGGACGTCGCTGTTCATGCACGGCAACCGGGTGGTCCGCGCGGTCGAGGTCAGCGGCAACCTGCCCGCGGCGCTGCGCCATGTGGCGCAGCAGCCCGAGGTGCGGGCGGTCGAGGAGGCCATCAACCCGTACCTGGAGGAGAAGCGCGACCTGAATGACCCGCAGGCGGCCAGGGGGTTCTTCACCAGGGCCGGGCTGCCCGCGGTGCACGAGGTGGTGGCGGGCGTCGACCGCCCGGGCCCGGTACGGCGGTACGCGCTGAATTATCCGGTACGCGGCGGCAGCGGCACCGCGGCGGCCCGTGTGCTGGCCAGGTCCGACGAGCTGGCCGCGGCCGACCCGACCGGCCCGCTGGTGCGCAGCACGATCTTCCAGCGCGACGACATCGTCGTACGGGTGATCGACCTGGCCGCCGCCGATGACGAGGACCTCGCGCTGACCACCGGCACCGCCGACCGCGACCTGGCCGCGGAGCTGGGCCGGCTGCTCGACCTGCCCGGCGCCGTCCTGGACCTCGGCGACGACCGGGGCCGCGGGGAACTGCTCGCGCACCTGGCGATGACCCTGGTCACCGACCGCCACGCACAGGACTCGTGACCACCGTTCCGCTCGTCCCGCACGCGCAGGCCGGCCGCAGGTCCCCCGCGGCCGTGTGACTTCACCTGGAGGCACCCGTCATGACCGCTCAGCCCCCTCGGATCGTGCACGTCGATGAGATCGAGCCCAACCGGCGCCGCGGCGGTGATCTGCGCGCGATGCTCACCCCGACCCTCAGCGGGTCGACCAGCGGTTTCATGGGCGTGGCGATCGTGCAGCGCGGCGACCGCATCGCCGAGCACTACCACCCCTATTCGGAGGAGTTCGTCTTCGTCGTCAACGGCGAACTCGAAGTCGACCTCGACGGCACGCCGTACGCGCTGAGCGCCGACCACGGGCTGCTGATCCCCAAGGACGTACGGCACCGCTTCCGCAACGTGGGCGACACCGAGGCGCGGATGGTCTTCCACCTCGGACCGCTCGCGCCGCGCCCGGAACTCGGCCATGTCGACACCGAGGACGCGGCGGGCAACCCGCTGGCCGCGGCGGGTGTCCGGCCGAGCGCGGGACGGCCGCCGGAAGCGGCGGGAGCGGTCTCATGACCAGGCGGGTGGCGGTGACCGGGATCGGCGTCGTCGCCCCCGGCGGAGTGGGCGTGCCCGCGTTCTGGGACCTGCTCACCTCCGGGCGGACGGCGACCCGGGGCATCACCCGGTTCGACGCCTCCGCCTTCCGGTCCCGAATAGCCGCCGAGTGCGACTTCGACCCGGCCGCCTGCGGCCTGGACCCCGGGCAGCTGGCCCGAGCCGACCGCTACGTGCAGTTCGCGATGGCGGCGGCCGACGAGGCGCTGCACGACGCGGGGCTGGACCCGCGGGCCGAGGACCCCTGGCGGATCGGGGTCTCGCTGGGCACCGCGGTCGGCGGCACCACCCGGCTGGAGCAGGACTACGCGCTGGTCAGCGCGGGCGGCGACCGCTGGGACGTCGACCACCGGCCGGCCGCGCCGCATCTGCACCGGGCGTTCACGCCCAGCGCGCTGTCCGCGGAGGTCGCCGAGCAGGTCGGCGCGCACGGCCCGGTCCAGACGGTCTCCACCGGCTGCACCTCAGGGCTCGACGCGGTCGGCTACGCCTTCCAGAGCATCGAGGAGGGCCGCGCGGACATCTGCATAGCCGGCGCGTCGGACTCGCCGATCTCGCCGATCACGGTGGCCTGCTTCGACGCGATCAAGGCGACCTCGCCGAACAACGACGACCCTGAGCACGCCTCCCGCCCCTTCGACGCCGACCGGGACGGCTTCGTCCTCGGCGAGGGCGGCGCGGTGCTGATCCTGGAGGAGCTGGAGCACGCCAGGGCCCGCGGCGCCCGGGTCTACTGCGAGATCAAGGGCTACGCCTCGTTCGGCAACGCCCACCACATGACCGGGCTGACCCGCGAGGGCCTGGAGATGTCGCGGGCCATCGACCGCGCGCTGGCGCACGGCAGGATCGACCGCACCGCGGTGGACTACGTCAACGCGCACGGTTCCGGCACCAAGCAGAACGACCGGCACGAGACCGCGGCCGTCAAGCGGTCGCTGGGCGAGCACGCCCGCAGGACCCCGATGAGTTCGATCAAATCCATGGTCGGGCACTCCCTCGGTGCGATCGGCGCCATCGAACTGGCCGCCTGCGCACTGGCGATGGAGCACGGCGTGGTGCCGCCCACCGCCAACTACGAGACACCCGACCCCGAGTGCGACCTCGACTACGTGCCGAGGACCGCGCGCGAACTGCCGCTGCGGACCGTGCTGTCCGTCGGCAGCGGCTTCGGCGGCTTCCAGTCCGCCGTGGTCCTCAACCGGGAGGAGGCGAGCCGATGACCGCGAAGGCGAACAGGCCGCAGGCGCGGCGCCGTACGGTGATCACCGGGATGGGGGTGATCGCGCCCACCGGGATCGGCGCGGACGCGTACTGGAAGGCGGCCAAGGAGGGCGCGAGCGCGCTCGGCCCGGTCACCCGGGACGGCTGCGGCGGCCTGCCGCTGGCCGTCGCGGGCGAGGTGCACGGCTTCGACCCGGCGGCGGTGGTCGAGGAGCGCTTCCTCGTACAGACCGACCGGTTCAGCCACTTCGCGATGGCCGCCGCCGACATGGCCCTGAGCGACGCGGCCCTGGACGCCGCGGGCGCGGGCGAGTTCGGCATCGGCGTGGTGACCGCGGCCGGTTCCGGCGGCGGCGAGTTCGGCCAGCGCGAGCTGCAGCAGCTGTGGGGCCGCGGGCCGCGGTTCGTCGGCCCCTACCAGTCCATCGCCTGGTTCTACGCGGCCAGCACCGGCCAGATATCCATCCGCGGCGGCTTCAAGGGCCCCTGCGGGGTGGTCGCGGGCGACGAGGCCGGCGGGCTCGACGCCTTCGCGCACGCGGCCCGCAGCATCCGCGGCGGCACCGACGCCATGGTGGTGGGCGCCACGGAGGCGCCGCTCGCGCCGTACTCGATCGTGTGCCAGCTGGGGTATCCCGAGCTGAGCACGGTCCGCGACCCGCAGCGCGCGTATCTGCCGTTCACCGACGAGGCCAGCGGTTTCGTGCCCGCGGAGGGCGGCGCGATGTTCGTGGCCGAGGAGGAGACGGCGGCCCGCGAGCGCGGGGTCACCGCCCGGGCGGTGATCGCCGGGCATGCCGCGACCTTCACCGGCTCGGCGGACTGGGCGGCCTCCAGGGAAGGCCTGGCGCGCGCGATCCGCGGCGCGCTGGACGAGGCCGGTGTCGCGCCCGAGGAGATCGACGTGGTCTTCGCCGACGCGCTCGGTGTGCCCGCGGCGGACCACGCCGAGGCGCTGGCGCTCGCCGACGCGCTCGGCCGGCACGCGGCCCGGGTGCCGGTGACCGCCCCCAAGACCGGTACCGGGCGCGCCTATTGCGGCGCCTCGGCACTGGACACGGCCTGCGCGGTGCTGGCCATGGAACACGGCGCCGTGCCGCCCACCCCGAACGTCACGGACGTCAGCCACGGCCTCGACCTGGTCACCGGCCACGCCAGGCCGGCCGATCTGCGCACCGCCCTGGTGCTCAGCCGCGGGCTGCTCGGCTCGAACTCGGCACTGGTGCTGCGGCACGGCGCCGACGCCCGTCCCTGACCCCCCGACCGCACCTCCTGCCTCCCGCCCCACTCCCCCGCTCGTAAGGAGCCGTTCATGCACACCCAACTCACCTACGCGGAACTGGCCTCGCTGATGGAGCGCAGGGCCGGCGTCATCGTCGGCCCCGCGGACCTGGAGCTCCAGTCCGACACGCCGTTCGCCGACTTCGGCCTCGACTCGCTGGGCCTGCTCGGCATCGTCGGCGCGCTGGAGAACGAGCACGGCGCCACCATCCCCGCCGACGCCGACGCCTGCCGGACCCCCCGGGAGCTGCTCGACGTCGTCAACGACGTACTGAAGGCGAGGGCTTGAGCCATGGCCGCGCACACCGAGAACGAGATCACCGTCAACGCCCCGCTCGACCTCGTCTGGGACATGACGAACGACCTGGAGCACTGGCCGCAGCTGTTCAGCGAGTACGCGTCGGTGGAGATCCTGGAGCGCCAGGGCCGCAAGACCACCTTCCGGCTGACGATGCACCCGGACGAGAACGGCACCGTGTGGAGCTGGGTGTCCGAGCGGGAGCCGGTCCCCGAGACCCGTACGGTCACCGCCCGCCGGGTGGAGACCGGTCCGTTCGACTTCATGGAGATCTTCTGGAGCTACCAGGAGGTCCCCGGCGGCACCCGGATGCGCTGGGTGCAGGACTTCGCGATGAAGCCGGAGGCCCCGGTGGACGACGCCGGGATGACCGCCCGGATCAACGCGAACTCCGCCGTCCAGCTGGAACTGATCAAGGACAAGGTCGAGCAGCGCGCCCGCGAACAGGTCGCCGTCCCCAACTGACGCCGCGCCCGGGCGGACGGCCCCGCCCGCCCGGGCCCGCCCCCGTAGAGAGCAGGAAAGGACGTGACCATGCACCGCGCTCTGATCGTCGCCCGAATGGCGCCCGGCTCGGCGGACGACATCGCCGAGGTCTTCACCGACTCCGACCGCGGCGAACTGCCGCGGCTGATCGGGGTGAGCAGCCGCAGCCTGTTCCAGTTCGGCGACCTCTACTTCCATCTGGTCGAGGCCGACAGCCCGCCGGAGCCGAGGGTGGCCGACCACACCGGGCACCCGGAGTTCAAGAGCATCAGCGAGCGGCTGTCGCCGCACATCAGCGCCTACGACCCGGCGACCTGGCGGTCCCCGCAGGACGCCATGGCGAGGGAGTTCTACCGCTGGGACCGTGCCCGCGGTTGACCGGCGCCGCTCCCCCGTGCGGCGGTGCGCGCCACCCGGAGGGCGCAAGGGGCAACCCTTGCGGCCCTCTCCGGTGGCGCGCCGCCCGTGTGTGACCGACGGTGAAAACGTCGCTACTGCGCAACCTCGGCCGACGGCCTGTCAGCCGACGCATGCGCGACGGAAGGAAACCCTCACCATGCGCACTGCCCGCACCCTCTTCGCCGGAGCCGCTCTCTCCGCGCTCCTCGCCATCGCCGCCCCGGCCGCCCACGCGACGGGTGCCGTCAACGCGTACGACCCGAGCAACCAGGGCTCGTCGCACTCCGCCGACCGCTCGCCCGCCGGCGGCAACGAGAACGGTCCCGCCTCCCACGACAGCTCCGCCCCGGACGACGCCACCGCCCAGCAGGGCGGCGAGGGTTCGTGGCACGGCAAGGAGCCGCACGGCGGCGTGCACACCGGCGGTGGCGGCATGGCGCTGTCCGGCGGCGGCATGGCGGCCGGCTCTGTCCTGCTGCTCGGCGGCCTCGGCGCCGGTGCGGTCGCGCTGCGCCGCCGCCGTACGCCGGCCGGTGGCCTCGCGCTCTGACACCGACCCGCTCGGTGAACGGCTGAGAGCCGGCTGAGTCGTCCTCCCCGCTGTCTCATGCCGTGGCCACCGCCGCTACCCGCGGCGGTGGCCACGGCAATTCGGCCCTCGCGCCGCCCCGCACTGTCCGCGAGCCGAGGAAAGGCATCGCCCCATGTCCCAGCATTACCCGCCGCCTCCCCCGGACGCGCCGGACGCCGCGCCCGGCCCGCGCTCCCGCGTGCTGCGCTGGGCGGTCGCGTCCGCGGCCCTCGGCGCCCTGATGATCTACAACTCGGTCGACTCCTCGGGCACGGCCCTGCCCGGTCCGCCGCCTTCCGCGGCGGCGCCGCCCAGCGCCACGGCCCCGACCCTCCCGGCCGCCGGCGCCCCTGCGCCGCTGCCGACGGTCACCACCGTGCCGGGCCTGCCGCCCGCCGACCCCACCCGGCTGACCATCAAGACCCTCGCGGTGGACGCGCCCTTCACCCCGTTGCACCTGGACGCCACGGGCAAGCTCAACGCGCCGCCCGCGGGGGACACCAACCTCGTCGGCTGGTACGCCGAGGGTCCGACGCCCGGCGAGCGCGGCCCGGCGATCGTGGCCGGCCACGTCGACACCAAGACGGGACCCGCCGTCTTCCTGCTGCTGCGGCTGCTCAAGCCGGGCGCGACCGCGGACATCACCCGGGCGGACGGCACGGTGGCGACCTTCACCGTCGACTCGGTGGAGATGTTCTCCAAAGACGACTTCCCCGACCAGCGGGTCTACGGTGCCACGCCCGACCCGCAGCTGCGGATCATCACCTGCGGCGGCAGTTACGACCGCTCCAAGCGCGACTACACCGACAACGTCGTGGTCTTCGCCCATCTGACGTCCTTCCGGGGCGCCTGACGGCGTGACGGACGGCGTGACGGACGGCGTGACGGACGCTCCGCACGGCAGCGGCGGCCGGCCCGGATGACCGGGCCGGCCGCCGCCGTGTGTGCCGCGGGTGCGGGGGTCAGACGCCGCGGACCGTGCTGTCGAAGGCGTGCAGATACGGGTTGACCGGACGCACCTCGCCGACCGCGAGGCCGGCCTCGGTCATCCGGGTGACCAGGCTCTCCCTGGTGTGCTTCTGCCCGCCGACGTTGAGCAGCAGCAGCAGGTCCATGGCGGTGGTGAACCGCATGGACACGCTGTCGTCCACCAGGTTCTCGACCACCAGCACCCTGGCACCGGTGCGGGCGGCGGTGACGACGTTGCGCAGCGTCCTGCGGGTGCTGTCGTCGTCCCATTCGAGGATGTTCTTGATGATGTAGAGGTCCGCGTCGACCGGGACCGCACGGCGGCAGTCGCCCGGCAGCAGGGTGGCGCGGTCGGCCAGCGCACCGCCCTCGCGCAGCCGGGGGTCGGCGTTCGCGACGACCTTGGGCAGGTCGAGCAGGGTGCCGTGCAGCGCCGGGTGCTTCTCCAGCAGGCCGGCCAGCACGTGGCCCTGGCCGCCGCCGATGTCGGCGACGGTGACGACCCCGGTCAGGTCGAGGCTGTCGACCACGTCCCGGGCGGACTGCATGCTGGAGCGCGTCATCGCCTTGTCGAAGACCGCGGCCGATTCGGGCGCGTCGTCGTGCAGGTAGTCGAAGAAGCGCTTGCCGTACAGGTCGGCGAAGACGTCCTGGCCGGTGCGCACAGCGTCGTCCAGCCGCGGCCAGGCCTCCCAGGTCCACGGTTCCGTGCACCACAGGGCGATGTTGCGCAGCGAGTCGGGGTCGTCCTCGCGCAGCATCCGGGACATGCCGGTGTGCACGAAGCGGCCGTCGGCCTGCTCGGCGAAGACGCCGTAGCTGGTCAGCGCGCGCAGCAGCCGGTTCAGCGGCCGGGACTCGGTCCGCACCGCCGCGGCCAGCTCCTCCGCGGTGGCCGGCTCGTCGCCGAGCGCGTCGGCGACGCCGAGCCGGGCCGCGGCGCGGATCGCGGCGGCGCAGGCGGCGCCGAACACCAGCTCGCGCAGCCGCATGGCCGACTGGTCGGGGGCGTGCCGCGTCGGCGCGGGGGTGGCCGGGGGCACCGCGGCCGGTTGGGTCATGGTCATGGTCGGCCCTTCTGGTCGTGCCGGGTCGGGGGCGGGATCGGACGGGGGCGGGGTGTGCGCGGAGGGCCGGCGTACCGGCCGGTCAGCACCGGCCGGCCGGCTCGGAGACAGCGCACGAATTCGCGCTGAAGGTGTTGCCCGAGCCCTTGCTGTCGCGGTCGGCGAGGTCGGCGGGGCTGTTGCCCGACAGGACGTTGCCGCTCACCTGGTCACGCAGGTTGGCGACGCCGACCTCGCTCGGGAAGAGCACGACGCCGCCGGACATCGGCGAGGTGCCGGAGTTGCCGGTGACGGTGTTGTCGGTGATCCGGGTGTCCTCGGCGCCGGTGAGCAGCACGCCGGTGCCCTGGATGACCGGCAGCCGGCCGTTCGCGGCACAGAACTTGTTGTTGTCGGTGATCTTGTTGTGCCGGATGTCGAGGTCGCCGGCCTTCGGGTTGTTCTCGTCGCCGATGACGAAGACGCCGCCGCAGTTGCCGGTGACGGTGTTGTCCTCGACGGCGAGCACGCGGGCCCGGCGGACCGTCACACCGATCCGGTTGCCCGACAGGGTGTTGCCGGAGACGACCGTGCCGCGGGTGTCGAGGGCGCCGCCCTCGGCGTTGACGAAGTTGGCGACGAAGATGCCGGACTGGCCGTTGCCGACCGCCTCGTTGTCGCGCAGCACCGCCCGGGTGGACTTCTCCTGGCTGATGCCCTGCTGGCCGTTGTCCTTCACCAGCACCCGCCGGACGACCATGCCGTCGGTGCCCGACGCGTCGATGCCGTTCGCTCGGAAGCCGGTGACGGCGAGGGACTCGATACGGACCGCGGTCAGCGCGTGGCCGTCGGCGCCGGTGACACAGATGCCGTGGCCGGCCGCCGCGCACGCGGCGGCGGTGGTGGTGCCGGTGGTGGTCGTGCTGTCCTCGGTGCTGTTTTCGGTGGCGGACCGGGTGCTGGACTCGGTCGCGGAGTCGGTCTTGGCGGCGGTGGGCGCGGTGCCCTCCGGCGTGGCGGCCGGGACCGGCTGCGTGGCGTGCGTCGCGCCGGCCGGGCCCGAGGGGGCGGCGGGAGCCGCGGGGGCGGGCTGGGCGCCCTGGCCGGCCGGGGCGGTGAGCGTGACCAGGCCGGCGCCCGCGCCCTTCAGGGTCACGTTCCTGGTGATCTGCACGCTCTCCCGGTACGTGCCCGGCATCACGAGAACGGTGTCGCCGTCGGCGGCCGCGTCGACCGCCGCCTGGATCGACTGTCCCTCGTGCACCAGCCGCACGCCCCACTCCGCGTGCGCCGCGGGAGCCATGACGGCTCCCGTTCCGAGCGCCGCGACCGTCATGACTCCTGCGATATACCTGCTGTGCCGTACGGGCATCGCCCTGACCTGCCTTTCTCGACCCGGCAGAGCCACAGAGCGCTGCGACAGGTCCCAGTCCGCTGCTTCGGATTGCACTCGCCAACGCCCCTTCGGCAGGGGGGCGGTGCCCGCGCGATTCGAAGCTATGGGCGCCCTGGGCCGCTCGCCATTTCTGCTCCGTCATCCGTGAACGCCGGCGTCGGCGGCACGGCTCCGGGCGCGCGAACGCACGCCGGACGGCCGTCCCGTACGCAGCGCCGGGGCGGCCGTCCGGCAGTGCCCATCGTGACGGTCACGGACGGTGATCGCACTGGGCGCGCCGAAGAGACGGCACCATTCACACTTTTCCGCGGATCCTCACCCCGATGCCGTACAGGTCGGGGTGCCGAGGTTCTGGTTCGCGCCGCTGAGCGTCATGCCCCAGGACGTACTGGCCGAAGGGGCGAGCGTGCCGTTGTAGGCGACGTTGCGCAGCGTGGTGGCCGGCGCCGACGGGTCGACGGCCGCGTTCCAGATGTTGCTGATCTGCACGCCCGACGGCAGCGTCAGCCCGACGGCCCAGCCGCTGGTCTGCCGGGTGCCGGTGTTGAGCACCGTGACATCGGCCTGGAAGCCGCCCGACCAGGAGCTGGTGATGTGGACGGCCGCGGTGCAGCCGCCCGACGCCGGCGGGGTGGTGGGGGGCGTCGTGGGGGGCGTGGTCGGAGGCGTGGTGGGCGGGGTCGTGGGAGGAGTGGTCGGGGGCGTGGTCGGCGGGTTCGTGCCGCCGCCCGCGGTCGTGTAGGTGACGCCGGTGTACGGCTGCGAGCAGGTGCCCGAGCATGCCGCGGGCAGGGAGAAGTCGTAGGTCCGGCCGCCGAAGACGTAGCTGTCGGTGACATCCCGCACCCGGATCCTGAAGTCCGTGCCGCCGTCGGTGAGCGGGTTCAGGATGAACGACTGGCCCATGTCGCTGTTCATCTGCGCGTCGTGCCAGGCCCCGGCGGAGTAATACTCCACACCGTGCACGCCGTTGGGCAGGTGGGAGACCGAGACCGCGCCCCAGTAGCGCTGGGCGCCCTGGAGGAAGCCGATCTTGATGTCACCGGTGTAGCCGGGAGCGGGGACGTAACTCCACGACACATGGCGGTTGTTCCAGTGGTCCGGGAGCCCGGTCACCGTACTGCCGTTCTGCGTGAAGTGGTTGAGTGACGCGGTGTCGAGGTCCAGGTGGTTCGGGTCGTCCCGGCACCAGGCGTTGGCGTCCGCGCAGCTGTCGGCGACCAGCATGGTGAGGGTCGCGCCGTTGTAGGAGTCCTGGGTCCAACCGCCGTTGCGGCAGAAGGGCTGGCCGGGTGCGCCGTCGTTGGTGCCGGTGCAGTAGTCGCCGATGGTGACCTTCACCCAGCGCCCGCAGTTGTGGCCATTGTCCCAGGCGCCCTTGATCGCGCTCTGGGCGGGCGGTACGGGCCGCGGGTAATTCGCGTAGTCGCCGGGCGTGTTGAAGACGTTCAGCGCGACGAAGTCCGGTGAGTCCAGCTGGGCCTGCGGCATGCCGCAGCCGCCGTAGGGCTGGCCGAGGCCGTCGAAGTGGGTGGCGTTGCCGACGACGTCGGCCGCCGGGGCCGCGCTCGGGGTGGCCGCGGGGGCGGGCAGCATCGTCAGCACGTAGACCAGCACCGCGGCGACAGCCGTGGCCAGAGCCGCGAGCAGCCTGCGGGACGGGTGGTGGGGGTGCGCGGATCCGCGCATGGACGGCTCCTTGGCGTGGGGGGTATGGGAGCGCTCCCATCGTCCCGGCGCCGGGTCGGCGGCGTCAACGGGCGGTCGCCCGCGGATCGCTGGCGGCTGAACCGGGTAAGCGCGCTTGTCCGCGCCGGCGCCGTGCGTACGGCCCCCGCCGCCGTCGGGCGGCGGGGGCCGTGGCTGCCGTGCGGCGGCGCCCCGGGGTCAGGACACCGTGCAGGCCTTGCCGTTGAGGGTGAAGGCGGTCGGCTTGCCGTTCGTACCGGCCGTCGAGGAGGCGCTGAAACCGAAGGTGACGTTGCCGCCGGCCGCAATGGCCGCGTTGTAGGGGGCGTTGGCGGCGGTGACCTGCTTGCCGCTCTGGGTCGCCACCGCGTTCCAGATGTTGGTGACCTGCTGGCCGCCGGGGAAGCTGAACACCAGCGACCAGCCGTTGATCGCGGCGCCGCCGTTGGTGACGGTCACATTCGCGTTGAAGGCGCTGCCCCAGTCGTTGATGTCGTAGCCGACCGAGCACGCGCCGGTGGGCGGGGTGGTCGGCGGCGTCGTCGGGGGCGTGGTGGGCGGGGTCGTGGGCGGCGTCGTCGGAGGAGTCGTCGGCGGGGTGGTGGGCGGGGTGGTGCCGCCGCTCTTGGCCTTGTCGGCGTTGGAGTGGGCGGTGAAGTAGGTCAGCGCCGCGTCACCGTGCAGGACCCCGTAGTTGCCGTCCTTGCTGCTGTTCATGTACCACCAGAAGGCGTCCGCGTCGCCGTTGCCCGCCTCCATCGTGCTGTAGATGGCCGGCCAGTAGGTGCTGCGGGTGCTCGCCGAGGTGTTGAACTCCCCCAGGAAGAAGGGCTTCCCCGCGCCGGTGTGGGCGTCGGTGATGTATTTGGCCACCAGCGTCTGGGTGGCGCTCACCGACAGGTTCGCCCAGCCCTCGGTCGGATAGATGTGCGCGGAGCAGAAGTCGATCACCGGCGACTGGCACTCATAGGTGTACGGCACCCCGTTGTCGCTGCCGTAACCGTACGAACTGCCCTGTCCCTCGATGCCGTTGTCGATCATGTGGTTGGCGTCGATGTTCTTGATGTACGCGCCGACCTTGTCCTCCCACGCGCGGAAGACGGTGCCCGCGGTGTTCTCCGCCGGGGTCTCGTCCTGGTAGCGGGGCTCGTTCATCAGCTCCCAGGAGAAGATCGTCGGATCGTTCTTGTAGGCGACGCCGGTGTAGTGGTTGACCCGGTTGAGCGCGTAGTTGACGTAGAACTCGTAGTCGGCGAGGCAGCCGGCGCACTTGGCGGGGTCGAAGAAGTTCCCCGAGTTGGCGGTGGAGACGCCTTCCCAGCCCAGGACGGTGTTCACGCCGCCGTAGGCGGTCCAGTAGTTCTCCATCGCCGGCACGACCCGCAGCCCGTGCTGCGCCGCCGAGTACAGGATGTAGTCGAACTCGGCCCACTCCTGCTCGTTCATGGTGTTCTTGGCGGGCTCGAAGCCGTGCCAGCTCTCGTGGTCGAACATCCAGGTGCGGACGACGGTGACGCCGTCCGAGGCCATGTTGGCCATCTCGCTGTCGATGGCCGCCTTGTCCATGTACTGCGTCTCGGTGTCGCCCGAGCCGCTGCCGAAGGTGAACAGGTCGTAGGAATTGGCGCCGGCGAAGTACGTGGTGCGCCCGTCGACACAGAAGTGAGTGCCGCAGCGCTGGACGAAGCCGGCCCCCGCGGCCCGCGCGGGGCCGGGGGCCGCGATGACGAGCAGGGCCATCATCAGTGCCGTCGTCACCGCGGCGAGGGCCGCCAGCCATGTGCGTCGTGCTGGGAGTCTCATGCATTCTCCTCGGAATGTCCGGACGTTCCCTGACAGGAAGGCTGAAAAGATGACAGCGGAGCCGGATGGCGACCGATCGCTGTACCGGTTAAGCACCAAGAAGCTACCGGCCGTTGACGCAAAGTCAAGGGCCAGGACCGCACGTCGCCGCGGAAGACGCGCCGTACGCGCCGAAGCCGCGTTCATGCGTGTCCGTCTCGCCCCTGGGTAGCCACACGGTGTGGACGTACTGAGCGATGTGATCGCGGTGATGCGCACCGGACATCCGCGGTCGGCTCTGGTGCGCCATCACGCCCCCTGGGCGCGGGAATTCGCGTCGGCACCGGGGTCGGCCGGACTCCATGTGGTGCTGCGCGGCTCGTGCGTGCTGCGGCCCACCGCCGCGGCCACCGGGCGGCAGGCCGTCGATGTCGGCCCGGGCGATGTGGTGTTCGCGCCGCGCGGCACCGCTCATGTGCTCGCCGACAGCCCGGGCACCGCGGTCACGGCGCCGCCCTGCGAGCCCGGCGCCCCGCCCCGTCCTGCCGCCGGCGCCGACCGGGCGGACGGCGCCGGCCCCGCGACCGTGCTGCTGTGCGGCGCCTACCGCCTCGACCCGCAGCGCACCCATCCGCTGCTCGCGGCGCTGCCCGACCTGGTCCACCTGCCGGCGGCGCCGGCCGGCCACCCGGAACCGACCGCGGCCGTACGCCTGTTGGCCGGTGAGCTGGAGCGCCCGCGGCTCGGTACCGACGCGATCGTGCCGTCACTGCTCGACGCGCTGCTGCTGTACGTCCTGCGTGCGTGGTACGACGACGCGCCGCTGCGGGGCGGCCGGCTGGCGACCGGCTGGGCCGCGGCACTCAACGACCCGCCCGTGGCGGCCGGTTTGCGCGCGATGCACCGGACTCCGGCCGCGCCCTGGACCGTTGAGCGGCTGGCACGCGAGGCGGGCCTGTCGCGGGCGGCCTTCGCCCGGCGCTTCACCGCGCTGACCGGCCGGCCGCCGCTGGGCTATCTGACCTGGTGGCGGATGACGCTGGCGGCCCGGCTGCTGTCGACCTCCGCGCTGCCGCTGGCCTCGGTCGCCGCGCAGGTGGGCTACACCTCGGAATTCGCCTTCGCGCACGCGTTCAAGCGGTGGTGCGGCATGGCGCCGGGCCGCTACCGGCGGGCGCACCCGCAGGACGGTCCGCACCGGGGACGGACCTCACCTACTGACGGTATGTAAGCGGTAGTGTGGCCGGTATCCGGCCGGAAGGAGCGCCCGTGCCCACCTACTCGTACGCGCTGGCCATCGACGCCCCGGCGCCGCGGGTCTGGCAGGTGCTCACCGAGGTGGAGCGCTGGCCGGAACTGACCGCTTCCATGACATCCGTGCGCGGCCTCGACGGGCCGCGGGTCGCGGTCGGCGCCCGCTTCGAGGTGCGGCAGCCGAGGCTCCGCAAGGCGGTGTGGACCGTCACGCGGCTCGACGAAGGCACCGCCTTCGTCTGGGAGTCGCGCGCGCCGGGCGTCGTCTCGTCCGGCGCCCACCTGCTGGAGCCGGACGGCGGCGGCACCCGGCTCACCCTGACCCTGGAGCAGTCCGGCGTCCTCGCCTGGCCGATCGGCCTGCTGGCGGGCGGCACCGTCCGCCGCTACCTCACGCTGGAGGCCGAGGGCGTCAGGTCCCGCAGCGAGCAGCCGCCCGCCCGGCCGTAGCGTCGGGGCGGGCGCCACGCCGTGCCCCGGGTCCGCTGGGCACGCGGTGCGGTCACCGGCCGGGCGGACCGACGTACCCGAGCCGCGCCGCCCTCCCACGACCCGAGATCGCAGCGGACTGGCGTGGGAGTCCCCGCGCCCCGCGGGCCTGCCGCACCGCGGCCTGCACTTGGACCTGCCGCCCTCCTACGTGCTGTAGGGCAACAGCATCGATTCGGTCGGCCCGCTGGGGAGGGGTGCGGGCCGGTCGTCGCAGATCCCGCACGCGGATCTGTGGACCTACCTGCCCTCCTCCGCACGCGACGAGGTCACGAGGAGGGCGGAAGCCCTCGGAGCGGCGTCACGTGACGCCGCTCCGGGTGCGCAGGCAGCCTCGCCCGGATCAGCCGGCCGTCGGCCCGGGTGGGCCGTTGACCGGCGCGCAACAGGCGCGGACCGAGCCGTTGTCGCCGGATCGGACACCGAAAGCGGGGTGGCCGCCGGCGGGACCGCACGCGCGGGGGCCGCACAAGCACGTGCCCCGCAGGGGCTGCCGGGGACTTGTCCGGCAGCCCGCGCGGGGAGGGGTCACGCGGTCGGCTGCTGGAAGTAGTGGCCCTTGTCGAGGTCCTCGATCAGGCCGGGGTGCGTCGGCTCCCATCCCAGCAGCTCGCGGGTGAGCGCGCTCGACACGGGGCTGTCGATGCCGAGGAAACCGGCCAGCCAGGTGAAGTGGTCGGCCGCGTCGTCCGGGGCCACGGAGGCGACCGGGACGTCGAGGTGGCGGCCGATCACCTCGGCGATGTCGCGGATCGGCACCCCCTCGTCGGCGACCCCGTGCAGGACCGAGCCCGCGGGGGCCTTCTCCAGCGCCAGCGCGAACAGCTGCGCGGCGTCGAACCTGTGTGCCGCGGGCCAGCGCTGCGACCCGTCGCCGATGTAGCCGGAAACGCCCTTGTCGCGGGCGATGGCGACCAGGGTCGCCATGAAGCCGTGGTCGCCGTCGCCGTGGATCGACGGGGCGAGGCGCACGACGGACGAGCGGACCCCGCGGGACGCGAGCGCGAGCGTCGCGTGCGCGGTGGCGTGCCGGACGCCGGGGCCGCTGCTGTCGACGGGCGTGTCCAGGCCGTCCCTCTCGGTCGCCAGGCGACCGGGTGCGAGCCCGAGCGTCCCCGACGCGATGACGAACGGCCGGTCGGAACCGGCCAGCACCTCACCGAAGGTGTCGACGGCCAGCCGGTCCGCCTCCGCGGCGGCGCCGAAATGCCCCGTGAAGGCGAGGTCGTGCTTGAACGCGAGGTGGATCACGCCGTCGGCGCCGGCCGCCGCGCGCCGCAGGACGTCGAGGTCGTCGAGGGTGCCGCGCTCCACCTCGGCCCCGGCCGCGGCGAGAGCGTCCGCCGAGTCGTTCGAGCGGGCGAGGCCGACGACCTGGTGGCCCGCGGCGATGAGGTCGGGTACGACGGCGGAGCCGATCCAGCCGGACGCGCCGGTGACGAAAACACGCATGGGAAGAACCTCCGGATATCGGGTGGGCCGGCGGTCCGCGCCGCGCTCCTGGCACGGAGACCGTCGATGTCAGCTGCTGTCATCAACCGTAGCACTCGATGTCAGTCGCTGCCATCGCGTAGAATCGTGGCCATGGGTCGATGGGAGCCGAACGCGCGGGGCCGCCTTGAGCAGGCCGCACTGGAGCTCTATGTCGAACGCGGCTTCGGGCAGACCACGGTGACGGAGATCGCCAAACGGGCGGGCCTCACCGAGCGGACGTTCTTCCGGCACTTCGCCGACAAGCGCGAAGTGCTGTTCTCCGGCTCGGCCGTACTCCAGGAGTGCCTGGTCGAGGCGGTGGCGGGCGCCCCGGACACGGCAGCGCCGATCGACGCGGTCGCCGCGGGCCTCGACGCGGTCGGCGACCTCTTCCGCGACCGCCGCCCGCACTCCGTCCAGCGCCAGGCCGTCATCGCCGCGAATTCCGAACTCCAGGAACGCGAGCTGATCAAGCTCGCCACGCTCGCCGCCGCGATGGCGGACGCCCTGCGCGGGCGCGGCGTCACCGAACCGGGCGCGAGCCTGGTCGCCGAGGCCGGCATCGCGGTCTTCAGGATCGCGTTCGAGCGCTGGATAGACGGCGCCGGAGGCGAGGACCTGACGGCGCTGATGCGGGATTCGCTCGCCGAACTCAAGGCCGTGACCTCCGGCGCCTGACCCCCGCCCGGACGGCGGCCACCCGCCTGCCGCCGCCCCGACAGCACCCCGCCCGACGCCACGGCCGTGACCGCCGCCGGACCGCGACCGAAGCCCCGACCTCGACCCGTCGCCATCCGAGACCGCCGCCTCGGACGCCCGCCCCCGGACGGCGAACACCTCGCCGCCCCACGTCGACCGCGGCCCGTGCGGCCGCGAGGCCGCCGCCTCAGGCAGCTGACGGCCGCCGGACGGTTGAGCCCGGCCGCGGCCCGGGTACGACCCCGCGTCCGCCGACTCCGGCGCCTGACCGCCGCCGACCGCGAAGGCCCCCGCAGCGCCCCGCCCCAGGCCGGGACCGCCGCCCCGCGCACCCGGTCGGCGCCCGTCCGCCGACCCCCCGATCCCGGTCCGCGACCTGATGCACACGCAACAGTTACGACACCGTAACCGCGCCCTGCCACCATCCCCGCGCCCGTCGCGCGGCAGCCGCCGCAGCCCGCTCGCCGACCAACTCCCGCCGCGAAGCCGCACGTCACAGCCCCGCGACGCCACCGCCCGCCCCGCCGCGGGCAGTACGGCGCCCGCACATCCGGGCGAGCCCGAAAGGCGGGCGCCGTGGCGGATGTTGCGACTGTGAGCGGCGTGGCCAGGGCCGAAAGAGAGCGCTCTCACAGATCTTGACACCCACGCCCCGCACGCCGCAGGGTACGTCTGCAAGAGAGCGCTCTCACGTCGCCCACAATCCGTAGGGCTGCTGGCTTGAGGTTGCAGAAGGTGGTCATCGCTCATGTCTTCGTTCAGGGCCGCAGGCAGTGAACTCCCCGTCCAGGAAACGCCGATCGCCCCCGCCGACGGCGGGCTGAGCCGGCGTTCGTTCATCGCCACGGCCGCCCTGGCGTCCGCCGTACCGCTCGGTGCGTCCGTGGCGCCCGCGGCTGCCCGCGGCCAGGGCCGCCCGCACGCCCCGGCGGAGCCGGACTTCGGGCCCAACGTCCGGGTCTTCGACCCCGCCACCCCGACCGCCGACATCCAGGCCGCGCTGGACGCCGCCGCCCAGCAGCAGGTGACCAGCGAGTTCGGCACCGGGCGCTTCGCGTTCCTGTTCAAGCCGGGCAGCTACGACGTCGATGCGCAGCTCGGCTACTACACCTCGGTCGCAGGCCTCGGCCTGTCCCCCGACGACGTGACCGTCAACGGCGCCGTCCGCGTCGAGGGCCAGCCGCAGCCCGGCGGCGGCGACAGCGCTCTGACCAACTTCTGGCGCTCGGCGGAGAATCTGGCGGTCAATCCCACCGACGGCATCAACTGGTGGGCGGTGTCGCAGGCCGCGCCGCTGCGCCGGGTGCACATCCGCGGCCAGCTCTTCCTCTTCCCGCGCCAAGGCGGCTTCTCCAGCGGCGGCTTCATCGCCGACTCGGTGGTCGACGGCCAGGTCATCAACGCCTCGCAGCAGCAGTGGCTGACCCGTAACAGCTCGGTGGCCAGCTGGTCCAACGGTGTGTGGAACCAGGTCTTCGCAGGGGTGACCGGCGCGCCCGAGCAGTCCTTCCCCGACCCGCCGTACACCACGCTGCCGACCACCCCGGTCAGCCGCGAGAAGCCCTTCCTGTACGTCGACGCGACCGGCCGCTACCGGGTGTTCCTGCCCGCACTGCGGCACGACACGGCGGGCGCGACATGGAGCACCGGCCACACGCCGGGCAGTTCGATCCCCATCGAGCAGTTCTTCATCGCCAAGCCGTCCGACTCGGTGCGCACCATCAACAAGGCGCTGGCGCAGGGCAAGCACCTGCTGCTGACCCCCGGCATCTACAAGCTGACCGGCACCATCAAGGTCAAGTGGGCCGGCACCGTCGTGCTCGGCCTCGGCTTCGCCACCCTCACGCCGGTCGGCGGCGCGGTGGCGATGCGGGTGGACGATGTGCGCGGGGTGCGGATCGCGGGCCTGCTCTTCGACGCGGGCGAGGCCGAGTCGCGGTCGCTGCTGGAGATCGGCAGCGGACGCGGGCGGCGCAGCGACCCGCAGGACCCGACGTCGGTGCAGGACGTCTTCTTCCGGGTCGGCGGCGCGGGCCCCGGCCGTACCGGCACCGCGCTGGTGGTCAACAGCGACAACGTCCTGCTGGACCACATCTGGGCCTGGCGCGCCGACCACGGCAGCGGGGTCGGCTGGACGGTGAACACCGCCGAGTCCGGCGTCGTGGTCAACGGGGACAACGTGCTGGCCACCGGCCTGTTCGTGGAGCACTTCCAGAAGTACAACGTGGTGTGGAACGGCGACCACGGCCGGACGATCATGTTCCAGAACGAGCTGCCGTACGACCCGCCGAACCAGGCCGCCTACCGCCATCACGGCGTCAACGGCTACGCGGCGTACAAGGTCGCCGACTCCGTGCGCCATCACGAGGGCTGGGGCCTGGGCAGTTACTGCTTCTTCAACGTCGATCCGACGATCCATGTGTCGCACAGCTTCGAGGTGCCGGTCAGGAAGGACGTGCGCTTCCACGATCTGCTGACGGTGTCGCTGAACGGCGCCGGCGTGATCGACCACGTGATCAACGACCACGGCGACGCGGCGCAGGGCACCGCGACGGTGCCGGTGGACGTGGTGGGCTACCCGGTCGGCTGACGGGCGGGCGGTTCACCCGCGGAGGGGGTCGGCGGCGGCGGCCGTCGACCCCCTCCGGCATGTCCGTGTCAGCTCGGCGCGCGGCGGCCGGCAGATTTTCGTCGACCGGCTTGAACTGTCGGGCGCGGCAGAGCAGACTGCCCTGGCAACGTTGTCAACACGACGTGGCAACGTTGTCAGACTCCGCTTGCCCCCTGTCCCTCGGGGCAGGCGGAGTCCCGTATCTGCGCGACGTCCACACCTCGTCCCCTTCATTCCCGAACGGAGCGGTGCCCATGCCGAAGAACCCGACGTCCCTCAGCAGACCCGGTTTCGCGGCGGCCCCGGCGCGTACGACCCGGGTCATGCCGTACGGCGGCGCGGCGGGCGGATCGGGCCGGGCTGAAGGGGCGGACGGGGCGGACGGGGACGGCTACCGGCGGGCGGTCGAGGACCGGCTTGACGCCTCGACGTCCGCCCAGGAGCTGTGCCGCAAGGCGCAGTTCGTCGACTACGAGAGCATGCGGGCGATGTTCGAGGCGTGGAACACCCGTGTGTGGCGCGGCGCCGGCACGCTGGCCTCGGCGATGCCGCACCCGGCGCTGCACACGGCGGTGTGGCCGGTCGGCCGGCACGGCCTTGACGCGAGCGGCGGCTACTACGGCGCCCGCAAGGGCAGCGAGGCGGTGCACGTCCAGGCGGACCCGGCGGACGGCACGGTGCTCGCGGCGAACCACACCGCGGCCGCGATCGGGGGCGCGACGGTCGCCGCGCAGCTGTACGGCCTCGGCGGGCGGCCGATCGGCGCGCGGTCGGAGCGGACGGTGGACCTCGCGGCCGGGCGGGTCACCGAGGCCCTCACGGTGCCGTTCGTCCGCTCGCTGCCGGCCACGCATCTGCTGCGGCTGCGGCTGACCGGGGCCGACGGGCGGCTGCTGTCGGCCAACGACTACGTGCGCTGCCGCACCCCTACGGACATGCGCTCGGTCAACGGCCTGCCGAACGTGCGGCTCGCGGTCGCCGCCCGCCCGGCGGGCCGCACCTCGGTCACCGCGACGGTGGCCAACACGGGTACCTCGCCCGCCGCGATGGTGCGGCTGTCGCTGTCGGCCGCCCCCGGCGGACCGGACCTGCCCGCGCTCGCGGACGACAACTGCCTGTGGCTGCTGCCCGGTGAGTCCCGGGACGTCACCTTGTGGTGGCCGGCCGGGTCACGCGCCGAGCCAGCGCCGGCGGTGGTGGCGCGGGCGTACAACGCGCTGCCGGTGACGGGCTGTCCGACGGCCTGAGACGCGCGCCGGACGTGGGCCGCCGCCCGTGGGGGGCGGGTTGCCGTCTCGACCGGTACATTCCGGCTGCCTAGGATGGGAGTGCTCCATATCACTCCCGATTCGCCTGTTTCCGGCCGACGACGCCATGAAGGAACCGATGGACCACGGGGATTTACCGCCGACGGACACGATCGACGTGACGGTGCCGAGCGTGGCCCGCATGTACGACTTCCTGATGGACGGGAAGGACAACTACCCCGCGGACCGTGCGGCCACCGAGGAGCTGCTCAAGCAGGTGCCGAGCACCAAGGTGCTCGCGCTGAACAACCGCGACTTCCTGCGCCGGGTGGTGCGCAGGCTCGCCGAGGACCACGGGATCAGGCAGTTCATCGACCACGGGTCCGGTTTGCCGACGCAGGACAACGTCCACGAGGTGGCCCAGCGGGTCGACCCCGGCTGCCGGGTGGTCTACATCGACAACGACCCGATCGTGCTGGCGCACGGCCGGGCGCTGCTGGAGCAGAACGAGAACACCGCCGTGATCCGGGCGGACATGCGCGACACCGAGCGGATCTGGTCGCACCCCGAGGTCAGGCGGCTGATCAACACCGACCAGCCGGTCGCGGTGCTCTTCGTGTCGGTGCTGCACTGCGTCCCGGACCGTGACGACCCGGCGGAGGTGGTGCGGCGGGCGGCGGCCAGGGTGCCGCCGGGCAGCTTCCTGGTGGTGTGCCAACTGGTGAGCGAGGACGAGGGGATCCGGCGCGGCGTCACCGAGTTCATGGACCGCAGCACCGGCGGGAAGTGGGGCGAGGTCCGCCGCGAGCGGGACGTCGCGGCCTTCCTCGACGGCACCGAGATCCTGGAGCCCGGCCTGGTCGAGGTCTCCACCTGGCGCCCCGACTCCGATCTGGCGCCGAAGCAGCCGAGCACGGAGTGGATCGAATTCGGCGGCGTCGGCCGCATCGTCGGCCGGCCGGCCGGGGGCCGCCCGCACCGCGTCACCGGTAGCGGTTCAGGGCCTCTTCCAGGATCGCCCGGCTGGCGGCGGGAGTCGCCGCCAGCGCGCTGAGCTCGTCCAGCGCGGCACGGTAGCGGTCGACGTCGTCGAGGCGGTCGAGGTAGAGCGCGCTGGTCATGTGCTCCAGATAGACCACGTCGGGCAGGAAGCCCTGGGCGAACCGCAGATAGGTCACCGCCGTGCCCGGGGTGGCGGCGGCGCTCGCGGCGTACGAGGCGACCTGGAGGCGGATGCCGGGCCGCCGCAGGACGTCGAGCAGGTGCAGCAACTGCTCGCGCATCACGGCCGCCCCGCCGACCGGGCGGTACAGCACGCCCTCGTCGATGAGCGCCCACAGCACGGGCGCGCCGGGTTCCGTCATCCGGCGCTGGCGCTCCAGGCGCAGCTCCACCCGCCGGGCGTTCTCCCCGGGCGGTGCCAGCCGGTGCCCGCTCTCCACGACCGCCCGCGCGTAGGCGTCGGTCTGCAACAGGCCGGGGACGAACTGGGTCTCGTAGGTACGCACCAGGTGCGCGTCACGCTCCAGGCCGATCAGCTGCTGGAGCCAGTCGGGGACGACCTCGCCGTACGACTGCCACCAGTCGGGGCCCGCGGCACACTGCACCAGGCGGGCGATCTCGGCGCGTTCCGCGACGCCGACGCCGTAGAACTGGAGCAGGTCCTCGACGTCGCGGGCCTTGAGGGAGACATGGGCGGTCTCCATCCGGCTGATTTTCGAGGCGTGGGCGCGGATGCGGCTGCCCGCGGCGGCCGGGCTGCAACCGCGGCTCTCGCGCAGCGCCCGCAGGTAATTGCCGAGCACCCTGGACATGGCTCGCGCGCCCATGTCGGGACGGCGTTCGAACAGCGGTAACGGCGATTCGGGCTGCGCTTGAGCGGACATGCGGGCTCCCGGTTCGGACTGGCCGCGCCAGTATTGCCGCGTGAAGCCCGCCGTTCGCCCTCCCGGACGTCAAGCCGCGGGCTTCACACCGTAAAGGAGTCGAAGTCGCCGTCCTTGGCGCCCTCGACAAATGCGGCCATCTCTGCCTGCGTGTATACCAGGGCGGGTCCCTCCGGATAGCGCGAATTACGGACGGCCACCCCGCCGCCCGGCAGTTGGGCGACCTCGACGCAGTTGCCGCTCTGGTTGCTGCGGGCGCTCTTGATCCATTCCGCCCCTGAAATGCTGCTGGCCTGAACTCCGTTGCTGACCTGCTGCTCCACCGGGCATCGCCTCTTCCTGGGTCCACCGGGATCATCCGTCGGGCCGGCGCCGCACATCGCGGGGCCGACAGACGTCTACCCGGCAAATACCGCTGCAATTCCCGATGCAATTGCATTGGTGGCGTGCAACATCACGTGGCAATTGCGCCGAGCGAGACAAATCCGCAAATCGGGATGAAAAGCAGGGCAATCAGGCACCGCGCCGCACCGCTCATCGCGCGCCGCCCGCCGCCCGGAAGGCCGCGGCGTACTCGCGCAGGAAGGCGGCCTCGGCGATGACCGCGCCGCGCAGCTCGGAGAAGAGCACCCGCTCGTTGGGCGCGTGCAGGTTGCACATGCTGTCCTGGGCGCCGAAGAGCAGCACCTCGGCCCGGGGTGCTGCCTTGGCGAGCCCGTTGACCAGCGGGATGGAACCGCCGCTCGCCGCGAACTGCGGCTCGGCGCCCCAGCCCTCGCGCAGCGCGGTACGGGCGGCGCGGTAGGCGGGCCCGTCGACGGCCGCTTCGAAGCCAGGGCCCGCGTCGCTGGCCGTGACCGTCAACTCGACCCCGTACGGGCGGTGTTCGCGCAGATGCCGGACCAGCGCCTCGGTGGCCTGCCGCGGGTCCTGCCGCGGGTGCACCCGCAGATTGAGCTTGGCGCGGGCGTAGGGGACCACCGCGGAGGCGGCGCCGTCGACGGCCGGGGCGTCCAGGCCGATCACCGTGATCGCCGGGCCGCTCCACAGCCGCTCCCCCAGGCTGCCCGTGCCGGTCAGCGGCGTCCCGTCGGCCACGGTGGCCAGTTCGCGGAATTCCTCCTCGGTGTACGACGCCCCGTCCCACGTATCCCGGCGCAGACCGGGCACCGCCACATCGCCGCGCTCGTCGTGCAGCCCGGCCAGTGCGCGGACCAGGGCCAGCAGCGCGTCGGGGGCGGCGCCGCCGAAGGCGCCGCTGTGCCGGGCCTCGGCCAGGGTGCGTACCTCGACCACCACCTCGGCGACACCGCGCAGCCCGGTGGTGAGGGTCGGGGTGCCGGGCCGCAGATTGCCCATGTCGGCGATCACCATGGCGTCGCAGGCGAAGCGCCCGGGGTCGCTGAGCGGGTGGTCGTCGAAGGCGCTGCCGTATTCCTCCTGGCCCTCCAGCACGATCTTCAGGCCGGTGGGCGGCCGGCCGCCGTAGGCCCGCAGCACCCCCAGATGGGCGATCACGTTGGACTTGTCGTCGGCGATGCCGCGGGCCCGCAGCCCGCCTTCGACCGGGGTCGCCCGGAAGGGCGGCGAGAGCCACAGCGACTCGTCGCCGGGCGGCTGGACGTCGTAGTGGCCGTAGAGGAGCACGGTCGGCGCGCCGGGGTCCGGCGGCGGGATCTCCGCGTAGATGACCGGCGCCGTGTCGGGCAGGTCGAGGCGTTCGATGTGCTCGACGCCAGCCTCCCGCAGCAGCTCCACCAGCAGGTCGTGCGCCCTGACGACCTCGGAGTGCGGATAGCCGGGGAAGGCGATCGACGGGATCTCGGCCAGCCGCACGAGGTCGGCGGTGAGGCCGTCCATCAGGCCGTCCACCGTGCTGCTGAGGTCCATCGCGTGCGCTCCATGGTCCCGCCGTCCGGCCGGGGACCCGGGCCCGGGTCCCCTCGCTGAGCACCCTGGCCAGTGCGCGATGGCGCCGCAGCCGGGGTGGGCCGAACGGACGATATACGGAAGCGGACCCGCGCGCCCGCCGCCCGGCCGGACCTCACCCCGCGCGGGCCGGACCTCCGCCGCCCCGGTCAGGCCGCGCACACAGGTCAAGCCCCGCGCGCGTCAGGCCCTGCGCATCGGGCCTTCCACGTCGGGCCCCGCGTCTCAGGCCCTCCGCACCTCGATCAGCAGTGCGTGCCCCGGGTTCAGGGTCGGCATCGGCAGGCCGGCCCGCGCCAGCACCGGCCCGGGCAGCGGCACCCAGCCGTCCAGCGCCGCCGTGAACCAGGCGGGTCCCGCCGTCTGGTGCAGCGACGGCAGCCCGAGGTCGGTGCGGATCCGCACCCGGTAGGCGGCGTCCGGCGCGAGGCCCGGCAGCCGTACCCGCCCCGACTGGCCCTCCGGCGAGGTGGTCAGCCGCGCCCAGCAGAACAGCGCGGCCGAGGAGTCGCCGGCCACGACGCCGTGCAGCAGGACGGCCTCGCCCGGCAGGTCGGCGCGGACCTGCCGCCCGCGGTGCAGCAGCGGGCGCAACTCGCGGTAGAGGGCGGTCCACGCGGTGATCCTGGCCAGCTCGTCGGGGTCGCACCGGGTCAGGTCCTGCTCGATCCCGGGGTGGCAGAACAGGCTGGTGGCCAGCCGGAAGGAGTCGGCGGTGACCCGGCCGGTGGTGTGGCTCCCGGCCGCGCCGACATGGGCGCCGATCAGCTCGGGCGGCAGCAGCTGCCCGGTCCAGCGCTGGATGCTCTGGCGTTCCACCGGGTCGTTGCAGTCCGAGGTCCACACCCGGTCGGTCCTGGCGAGCACGCCCAGGTCGATCCGGCCGCCGCCGGAGGCGCAGCTCTCGATCTCCAGCGCCGGGTGCCGGGCGCGCAGCGTGTCGAGCAGCCGGTAGAACGCCTCGACCTGGGCGTGCCCCGCGGGCCGGTCGCCGGGGCCGTGCACCGCCTCGTGCAGGTCCCGGTTGTGGTCCCACTTGAGGTAGGCGATGCCGTAGGCGCCGACCAGGGTGTCGAGCCGTTCCAGCAGATACGCCCAGGCGTCGGGGTGCGAGACGTCCAGCACGTACTGGTTGCGGGAGGTGGGGCCGCGCCCGCGGGCCGGGCCGAGTATCCAGTCGGGGTGCTCGCGGGCCAGGTCGGAGTCGGGGTTGACCATCTCGGGCTCGAACCACAGCCCGAAGTCCATGCCGAGCGCCCGTACGTGGTCGGCCAGCGGCGCGAGGCCGTCCGGCCACACCTGCGGGTCGACGTACCAGTCGCCGAGCCCGGCGTTGTCGGCGCGGCGGCCGGTGAACCAGCCGTCGTCCAGCACGAAGCGCTCCACCCCGACCTCGGCGGCCCGCTCGGCGAGCCGGCGCAGCCGGTCCAGGTCGTGGTCGAAGTAGACGGCCTCCCAGCTGTTGAGCACCACGGGGCGCGGGGTGCGCGGATGGCCGGGCCGGTCGCGCAGCAGGGTGTGGAAGCGGTCGGCGAGACCGTCGAGACCGTCGGCCGACCAGCCGAAGTGGCACACCGGGGTGCGGTGGGTCGCGCCGGGGGCGAGGCGTATCTCGCCCGCTCGCAGCAGTTCGCCGCCGCCGAGGACCGCGGCATGGACACCGGCGCCCTCGGGGAGCTGTTCGACCAGGTAGCGCTGGTCGCCGCTCCAGGCGACATGCACGCCCCACACCTCGCCGTGCCGGAAGCCGAAGCCGGGCGTCCCGACGGTCAGCAGGTACGGCGAGTCCAGGCCGGGCTTGCCGCGCCGCACCTCGCGGACGTAGGCGCCGTGGCCCAGCGGGCGGCGCTGCGGCTGGCGTTCCCGGCTCCACTTGCCGGTGAAGTCCAGCACCTCGGTGGCCCGGGCCGGCAGCGGCAGCAGGGTCGAGACACGGGCGAGGTCGTACGGTTCGGGGTCGGCGTCGGCCCGGCGGGTGAGGGACGCGGCGACGCCGAGCACTCCCGAGGGCTCCAGGCGGTAGGTGACGGTGATGTCGAGCCCGGCGGCGGCGTCGGTCAGCGCGATGCCGATCTCACCGCCGCCGCCGGGGAGTTCGCGGTGCGTGCTGCCGGTGAGGACCGGGCCGGGGGCCGCGGCCCCGCCCGCGAGGTGGCCCTCGTGCGCGGGGGTGCCGGACCAGCCGTCGGCCTCGGTGGGCCAGACGGTGAAGCGGCGCGGCCGGTCGATGGAGTTGTTGAGGACCGCGGCCTCCGCGGTGAGGCTGAGCGCGGCGGCGTCGGCGTCCGACAGCCCGCCGAGGTCGGCGCCCCAGTGCAGGACCCGCGGCACGGGCTCGGTCAGCTCCACGACCAGGGCGGCGCCCGCCGCACGCAAGCAGACGGTCCGTGCGGTGGCGTTCTGCATGGCGGGGTCCTTTCCTCGGCTCCGGCCGAATCTAGGGCGACTTTCCTTCCACCGTCAACATATTCGCGGGGTGATACCGCAGGCCGGGCGGCAGGCGGCCCGCCCTGACCCGGGACCAGGTCCCTTTCCCGGTTTCTGCCGGAAAGGTAAGGTCGGCCGCATGATGCTCGCCGGCCGGCCGCCCGCCGCCGCCCTGGTCTTCAGGACGCTGCTGGTGCACGGCCCCCTCACCCGGGCGGAGCTGGGGCGGTGTACCGGCCTGTCGCCCGGCGCCGTCACCAAGGTCTCCGCTCCCCTGCTGGCCGACGGCTGGATCACCGAACTGGGCCGCCCGGAGGGGGAGCGGGCGAGCGGCCGGCCCGCGACGCCGATGGCCGTACGGCCGGAGCGCGCGCGTTTCATCGGCGTCAAGGTGACGGCCGACGAGCTGATCGGCGTCCTCACCGACCTGACCGCCGCCCCGCTCGCCGCCCGGCGCGCCCCGCTGGCCTCGCGCGACGTCGGCACGGTGGTGAGGGCCGTCGTACGGCTGGTGGCCGGGCTGCGGGAAGCGGGCGGGCCGGAGGCGGCGGGCGGCACCGAGTCGCCGGGCGGGGTGCACGGCATCGGCGTGACGCTGGCGGGGGACATCGACGCGCGGACCGGGACCGTGCAGTATTCGCCGTTCCTGGACTGGCGGCAGGTGCCGCTGGCCCGGCTGGTCGAGGCCGCCGCCGGTGCGCCCGCCGTGGTGGAGAACGACGTACGGGCGCTGACCGTGGCCGAGCAGTGGTTCGGCGCGGGCGCCGGCCTTTCGTCCTTCGCCCTGGTCACGGTCGGGGCCGGGATCGGCTGCGGCATCTCCGTCGACGGGCGCGTGCTGTCGGGGGCCTACGGTGTCTCCGGCGAGGCCGGGCATCTGCCGGTCGGCGGCGACCGGGTCTGCACCTGCGGCAACACCGGGTGCGTCGAGGCGGTCGCCGCCACCCACGCGATCACCGAGCAGGCCAGGCAGGCCACCGGCGAGCCCGGCCTGACCATGGCGGCGGCCGTGCGCCGCGCGCACGCGGGCGACCCGGCCGTACGCGAGGTCTTCGCCCGCGCCGGGCGCGCGCTCGGCCTCGCGATGGCCTCGGTCGCCAACCTCGTCGGCCCGCAGCGCATCATCATCTCCGGCGAGGGGGTGGCCTCCTACGACCTGTTCGCCGACGCGGTGCGCGAGGCCTTCCGCGCCCAGGCCTTCGGAGCCGCCGCGGACTGCGACCTCGTGGTGCGGCCGCTGCCGTTCGAGGCGTGGGCGCGCGGCGGCGCGGCGGTGGCGGCCCAGCGGGTCTTCGCGTCCGCGCCGTGAGTCCGGTGGCGTCCGCGCCGTGAGTCGTCCGGTGAGGCCCGCGCCGTGAGTCCGGCGGCGTCCGCGCCGGAACTGCGGTGAGGGCTGTCCGCCGGGAGTTGTACGGTGCCCGGCATGACATCCGCAGCAGAGCGCGCCCCGGGTCCTGTGACCGCCGACGACGTGGACCTGGCCGTACGCCTGTCGGTGGCCGCCCTGCGGGACGCGCCCGACGGCGGCTGGGACGCGCCGGCCGGCACCCTGAGCTGGACCTGCTGGCAGACCGCGGAGCACCTGGCCGACGACCTTTTCGCGTACGCGCTCCAGCTCGGGCCGCGCGCGCCCTCGCTGACCACCATCGTGCCGGCCTCCTGGCACCGGGTGACCCCGGACGGGCCGGCGAGCACGATCTTCGTGGACCGCGGGGAGGGCGGCGCGGGGCTGCTGCAAGTGCTGGAGGCCTGCGGGGCGCTGCTGACCTCGATGGTGCGCACCACCTCGCCCGGCCTGCGGTCGCACCATGTCTTCGGGGCTGCGGACCCGGCGGGCTTCGGCGCGATGGGCGTGGTCGAGACGCTGGTCCACACGCACGACATCGCCACCGGGCTCGGCATACCGTTCGAGCCGCCCGCCGATCTGTGCGCCAGGACGCTGCACCGGCTCTTCCCCGACGCGCCCGCCGACGCCGAGCCGTGGCCCGCGCTGCTGTGGTCGACCGGGCGGGCCGCGCTGCCGGGCCGCGAGCGGCTGACGAGCTGGCGCTGGTACGGGGAGCCGCGCGGCTGAGTCCGCGGGCCGGGCGCCTTCAGGGCAGCGGCGCCGCTGCGTCCCGGGCCAGGAGGGGGGCGAGCAGGTCGCCGTGGTCGGCGAGGCGGGCGGCGAGGTCGGTGAGGGTGAAGGCCAGATCCTCCGGGGTGGCCGCGGACTCCACCTCCGACCAGGCGAGCGGCGTGGAGACCGCGGGCTCCGGGCGGGCCCGTACGGTGTACGGCGTCGCCGTCGTCTTCTTCGCCGAGTTCTGCGACCAGTCGATGAACACCCGCCCGGTCCTGTCGGCCTTGGTCATCCGCGAGACGACCCGGTCGGGGTGCGCGCGCTCCAGCTCCCGGGCGACGCCCCTGGCGTAGTCGGAGGCCTGCCGTGAGTCGGCGCCCCGCAGTGCGGCGTAGAGGTGCAGGCCCTTGGAGCCGCTGGTCTTGGCCCAGGTCTCGATGCCGTCGGCGGCGAGCCGTTCGCGGAGCAGCAGGGCGACCCGGCAGCAGTCGACGACGCTGCGGCCGGGGCCGGGGTCGAGGTCGATGACCAGGCGGTCGGCGACGCCGGGCGTCGCCGACCGCCACTGCGGGGTGTGGATCTCCACGCACGCGAGGTTCGCCGCCCACATCAGGGTCGCGAGGTCGTTGATCTGGACCTGCGGCATGAGTTCGCCGCTGCTCCTGAGTGTCTCGGCGGTCGTCACCCACTCGGGTGTACCGGCGGGCGGCCGTTTCTGGAAGAAGCGCTGGCCCTGCACACCGTCGGGCGTTCTGACGAAGCTGACCGGGCGCCCGGCGCAGTGCGGGATCAGGACCTCGGCGACGCTCGCGTAGTAGTGCAGCAGCTCGCCCTTGGTGGTTCCGGTGTCCGGCCAGAGCACCCGGTCGAGGTGGCTGAGCTTGATCTGGCGGCCCTCGACCTCGGTGATCGGCATACCATAAAGATCCCATAGCCTGACAAAAAGGACATGCTATGCGCAGTGTCTGGAGCGGGAATCTGGCCTTCGGACTGGTCTCGATCCCGGTGAAGCTCGGATCCGCGGTGTCCACCCACAAGATCAGCTTCCGGCAGATCCATCTGGCCGACCAGGGCCGGGTGCGCTACCAGAAGACCTGCGAGCTGGACGAGGAGGTGCTGACCTCGGCGGACATCGGCCGGGCCTTCGAGACCCCGGACGACCAGCTGGTCGAGGTCAGCGACGCCGACCTCCAGTCGCTGCCGCTGCCGACCGCCAAGACCATCGAGGTGAGCGGCTTCGTCGACGCCTCCTCCGTGGACGCGATGCAGCTGGACACGCCGTACTTCCTGGCGCCGTCCTCGCCGACCGCGAACAAGCCGTACGTCCTGATGCGCGACGCGCTGGCCCGCTCGGGCAAGGCCGCGGTGGGCAAGTTCGCGATGCGCAACTCCGAGCACCTGGCGCTGATCACCGCACGCGACGACATCCTGCTGCTGCAGACGCTGCGCTGGCCCGACGAGCTGAATCCGGCGACCGACGCCGCCCCGCGCGGCAAGGTCAACATCAGCGACAACGAGCTCCAGCTGGCCGACACCCTGATCGACGCGCTCGGCGAGGCCGACCTGTCGGCCTACCACGACGAATACGCGGCGGCGGTCGAGGCGCTGGTGATGGCGAAGCTGGAGGGCGCGGAGCCGCCCGCGGCCGGCGGCGAAGGCGGCGGCGGCACGGTGGTGGACCTGATGGCGGCGCTCCAGGCCTCGGTGGACCAGGCCAAGGTCGGCCGAGGCGGCAAGGAAGGGCCGCACGCGACCGTCACCGAGCTGAGCCCGTCGTCCGGACGCGAGGGCGCCGGCGGGAAGCGGCCGGCCAAGAAGGCGGCGGAGAAGAAGCCGGCGGCCAAGAAGAGTGCCGCCAAGAAGACCGCGGCCACGTCGGCCGCGAAGAAGACGGGAGCCGCGGCGAAGAAGTCGACGGGCCACCGCAAGGCAAACTGAAAGCTTACTGTCATTTGACAGCCAACAACTTCCTGGGAGTTACTGTCTTTATACAGTCGACCCCCAGGAGGCCGTCATGTCCGTCCCCGCCCCTCCCCCGCTCGCCCGCTCCCCCCGCCGCTGGTGGGCACTGGCGGCCCTCACCCTGAGCGTGCTGATCATCGCGTTGGACGGCACCGTCATCAGCGTCGCGCTGCCCACGCTGTCCGGCGAACTCGGCGCCGACAGCGCCCAGTTGCAGTGGATCAACGGCGGCTACCTGCTGGCGCTCTCAGTGGCGATGCTGCCGGTCGGACTGCTCGGCGACCGCTACGGCCACAAGCGCGTCCTGGTCGGCGGCATCGCGCTGTTCGGCCTGGCGTCGCTGGCCGGCACCCAGGCGGGCTCACCCGGGCAGCTGATCGCGGTACGCACCGTGCTGGGACTGGCCGCCGCGATGATCATGCCGGTGTCGATGGCGGTACTGCCCCGGGTCTTCGGGCCGGCCGAACTGCCCAAGGCCATCGGCGTGTGGACCGCGGCCACGGCGGTGGGCATGCCGGTGGGGCCGCTGGTCGGCGGCTGGCTGCTCAACCACTTCTGGTGGGGCTCGGTGTTCCTGTTCAACGTGCCTGTGGTCGTGCTGGCGCTGATCGCGTCCGTCTGGCTGCTGCCCGCCGACCGGTCGCGGGACCGCGCCGCGGCCGTACCGTTCGACACGGTCGGTACGGTGCTGAGCGCGCTGGGCATCACCGCACTGGTCTACGGCACGATCCTGGTCCCCGGCGACGGCTGGGGCAGCCCGAAGGTGCTGGCCGGCGTCATCGGCGGCGCCGCGCTGCTGGCCGCCTTCACGGCCTGGCAGCGGCGGTGTCCGCACCCGCTGGTGGACCTGCGGCTGTTCGACGATCCGCGGTTCCGCTGGGGGACGTTGACCGCGGTCTTCGTGAACTTCGCCGTGATGGGCATCATGTTCGTCGTACCGCAGTATCTGCAGGCGGTGCTCGGGCACGACGCGTTCGGGACCGGGCTGCGGGTGCTGCCGCTGATCGGCGGGCTGATGGCCGCCGCCGCGCTGAGCGAGGCGCTGGTGCCGCGGCTCGGCGCGCGGGTGGTGGTGCCGGCGGGGCTGGTGGTGCTCGCCGCCGGCACGATGATCGGCGCGGCCACCGGCGGCGGCGACGGATACGGGTACGCCGCGCTGTGGCTGACCATGACGGGCCTCGGCTTCGGCCTCGCCGTGGTGCCCGCGACCAGCCTGGTGATGGCGTCGCTGCCCGCCGGGCGTGCGGGCCAGGGCACCAGCCTGCTGGAGACCGTGCAGCAGGTCGGCGGGGTGCTCGGGGTGGCCGGGCTCGGCAGCCTGCTGAGCGCGGGCTATCTGGCCCGGCTGAGCACCGACGGGCTGGACGGCCCGCCCGCCGCCGCGGCGCGCGACTCGGTCAGCGGCGCCGACGCGGTGGCGGCACGGCTGCACGACCCCGGCCTGCTGGCCTCCGCGCACGGGGCGTTCGTGCACGGTATGAGCCTCGCGCTGCTGGTGTGCGGGGCGATCGCGCTGGTCGCGGCCGTCCTCGCGGCGGCCTTCCTGCCCGCCAGGGCGGTGGGCGGTGAACCGGGGCCGGCGGGCGCCGGCGCCGTCCCGTCCGCGCGGGAGGTCGCCACATCCACCGCCGACCACGGACAATCTCCGGCATGAACGCCAAGGAGACCCCGACCGCGCCGGAACCGGGCCTGCGGGAGCGCAAGAAGCTGCGCACCCTGCGGACCATCAGGCGCGAGGCCTACCGCCTCTTCGCAGCCCAGGGCTACGAGGCCACCACCGTCGACCAGATCGCCGACGCGGCCGAGGTCTCCCCCAGCACCTTCTTCCGGTACTTCCCCACCAAGGAGGACGTGGTCCTCGACGACGAGTACGACCCCGCGCTCGTCGAGGCGCTGCGCTCCCGGCCGCCCGGCGAGCCGATCATCGAGTCGATCCGGCACGCGCTCACCGACTCGCTCGGCCGGCTGCTCGCCGCCGACCACGACGATCTGCTGCTGCGGACCCGGCTCGGCTTCACCGACCCCGCGATCAGGGCGCGCTCCTGGGACGAACTCCAGCGCAGCCAGGACGTGGTGGCCGCGGTCATCAGCGAACGCACCGGCCGCGACCCGGAGGACCTGGACGTGCACTGCGCCGCCGCCGCGCTCATCGCGGTGTCCACGGCGGTGGTACGGCACTGGGTGCAGCGGGACGGCAAGGTGGACCTGATCGCGCTCTACGACCGGCAGTTCGCGCTGCTCGCCGAGGGGCTGCGTTTTTGAACGGCGTGTGAAACCACGGTCCCTTGCCCCGGACGCAACCACCGCGAAACGGGCCGTTCCGGGCGGCGGCTCGTTGACACGCCCCGGTGGTACTGCCTACTTTACGGCCAGGCCGGAGCCTTACCGGCCACCGCACGACGCGGCACGGCGCGACGCCCGCACGGGCAGACGGACGATGGTGGCCAGGATGTACTCAGGACCCGGGATGGCAGCGTGGCGACGCCACGGCCGTGCTTCCGCGTTCCTGGCCCGGCACATCGACCTGCTCCGCGTCAGCAGCGCCCTGTGTTGTCGCTGACCCCCCGGCCGACCGCCCGCTGACGCCGCGGCACCCACCGCCCGCAGCACCGCCGCCGGAACTCCCGTGCCCTGCCGTGCCGTTGCGCGCAGGCCGGCCCGTCCCCCTCCCCATCCCGGCCCGGTGCCCGCCTGTCCAGGCGCGACGGTCCCCCCTGCCCTGCGCTGGAGTTCCCGATGAGCGAATCGTCCCCGCCTGCCGCGGCGGCCGCGCCCGCCTCCCCACCCGCCGCCGACAGCCCGCCCCCGGTGCCCGGCAAGGCGGCCGACGCCCTGTCCGCGCAGCGGGTGATCCCGCTGCGGCACCCCGGACGCTGGCTGCTGACCGCCGTGGTGCTGGTGCTGGCCGCCCAGGTCGCGCACGGCCTGGTCACCAACCCGTTCTTCCAGTGGGACCGGTTCCGCTACTGGTTCCTGCGCCCGGTGATCCTCGACGGGCTGCTGATCACCCTCAAGGTCGCCGCCTGGAGCGCCCTGTTCGGGCTGCTGGGCGGGATCGTGCTGGCCCTGGCGCGGCTGTCGCGCAGCCCGGTGCTGCGCACCGTGAGCTGGCTCTACGTGTGGCTGATCCGCTCGATCCCGCTGATCGTGCTGCTGCTCTTCCTGTACAACTTCGGCGCGCTCTACCGCACGTTGAGCCTGGGGGTGCCGTTCGGCCCGGGCTTCGTGCACTTCGACGAGTCCAAGCTGGCCTCGGAGCTGGTGGTCGCGGTCATCGGCCTGAGCCTGAACGAGGCGGCGTTCGCCGCCGAGGTCGTCCGCGCCGGTGTGCTGTCGGTGGACCAGGGCCAGCACGAGGCGGCGGCGGCCCTCGGCATGCCGCGCGGCTACCAGTTCTCCCGGATCGTCTTCCCGCAGGCGTTGCGGGCGATCGTCCCCTCGTACGTCAACCAGCTGATCGGCCTGATCAAGAGCACCTCGCTGGTGTTCTACGTCTCGCTGCTCGACCTGTTCGGCAAGGTCGAGACGATGGGCAGCACCTATCCCAGCGACGTGGTGCCGCTGCTGGTGGTGGCGACGACCTGGTACGTGATCCTCACCAGCGTGGTGTCGGTGATCCAGTACTACGTGGAGCGGTACTTCTCCCGCGGCGCGCTGCGCACCGTACCGCCCACTCCCCTGCAACGACTCCGGACGCAGCTGCGGGACCTGCGGGCGCGGATCGCGATCGGAGCAGCCGGGTGAGCACCGTGTTCGAGGACAGCGTTCCGCCGCCCGCCGCGGCGGTGAGCATCCATGACGCGCACAAGTGGTACGGCCCCCACCAGGTGCTGTCCGGGATCGACCTGACGGTGCAGCCCGGGCAGGTCACGGTGATCCTCGGCCCGTCGGGTTCGGGGAAGTCCACCCTGCTGCGGGCGGTCAACCACCTGGAGAAGCTGGACATCGGCCATGTCAGCGTGGACGGCGAGCTGATCGGGGTGCGGCACCACCGGGGGCGGCTCAAGGAGATCAGCCAGCGCGCGATCCTGGCCCAGCGCAGCCGGATCGGCTTCGTCTTCCAGAACTTCAACCTCTTCCCGCATCTGACCGTGCTGGACAACGTGGCCGCGGCCCCGGTCGCCACCGGCCGCAAGTCCCGGGCGCAGGCGCAGGAGCTGGCCCACGCCCTGCTGGAGCGGGTCGGCCTCGGCGACAAGGCCGACGCCTACCCGCGGCAGCTGTCCGGGGGCCAGCAGCAGCGGGTGGCCATCGCCCGGGCGCTGGCCCTGGAGCCCGGCGTGATCCTCTTCGACGAACCGACGTCCGCGCTGGACCCGGAGCTGGTCGGCGAGGTGCTGGCGGTCATCAAGGACCTGGCCACCAGCGGCACCACGCTGATCATCGTCACCCACGAGATCGGCTTCGCCCGCGAGGTCGCCGACACCGTGGTCTTCCTCGACGCCGGCCGGATCGTCGAGCAGGGCCCGCCCGAGCAGGTGCTGAACCATCCCGCGCACCCGCGCACCCGCGAGTTCCTCAGCCGGGTCCTGTGACCCCGCCCCCGCTTTCACCGTCAAGCCCGCACACCCTCGAGCACCAAGGGATCGCCATGCCTCGCCTTCGTTCCAGACTCGTCCTGACCCTCACCGCCGTCACCTCGCTGACTCTGGGCCTGGGCGCCTGCGGCAGTGACGACGGTTCGGACTCCGCGGCGCCGGCCGCGGCGAACGCCAAGGGCACGGTCGTCGTCGGCGCGCTGTCCAACGGCGCCGCCAAGCAGACCGACATCTCCGTGAGCGAGGTGGCCGCGATCCGCGCCGAGCTGCCGAAGTCCGTCGTGGACAGCGGGCAGCTGACCATCGGCCTCGGCTTCCTGCCCTCCGGCTCCCCGCCGATCGGCTACATCGGCACCGACCAGAAGACCATCACCGGCTCCGAGCCGGACCTCGGCCGGCTGGTCGCCGCGGTGCTCGGCCTCAAGCCGGTGCTGGCCAACGCCACCTGGGACAACCTCTTCGTCGGCCTGGACAGCGGCAAGTCGAACGTCGGCTTCTCCAACATCACCGACACCGAGCAGCGCAAGGAGCACTACGACTTCGCGTGCTACCGCAAGGACAACCTCGGCTTCGAGGTCCGCAAGGACGACGCCTGGACCTTCGACGGCACCTACCAGAGCCTGGCGGGCAAGACCGTCGCGGTGGGCTCGGGCACCAACCAGGAGAAGATCCTGCTGAAGTGGCAGACCCAGCTCAAGGCGGAGGGCAAGAAGCTCACCATCAAGTACTACCAGGAGGCCAACAGCACCTACCTGGCGCTGTCCTCCCACAAGATCGACGCCTACTTCGCGCCCAACCCCAGCGTCGCCTACCACACCACCACGACCGCGGGCACGCCCGCCGCGACCCGCAGCGCGGGCACCTTCTCCGGCGCCGGGGCGAGCCTGCAGGGGCTGATCTGCGCGACGACGAAGAAGGACAGCGGGCTGGCCAAGCCGCTCGCCGACGCGATCAACTACCTGATCAAGAACGGGCAGTACGCCTCGTGGCTGGCCGCCTGGAACCTCACCAACGAGGGCCTGCCCAGCTCGCAGATCAACCCGCCCGGCCTGCCGCTGAGCAATTCCTGACGTGGACGGGGCCGGGATTTTCCCGGCCCCCGATCCGGTTGCCATGCATGAGCGCCGACGAGCCGGCGCAGAACGGAGCACCACCGCGATCATGTCGACCAGCCTCCAGCCCCCGCATCAGCACCCCGGCGCCGGCGAACCCGGCGTCCGCGTCCTGGACAACCCGGCCTGGGCCGCGCTGACCGGTCCGCACCGGCACCTCGCCGAGATCGTCGGCTCCGCCGCCCGCTACCTCAGCGGCGTCTCCCCGTTCGTCGCCATCGCCGACGCGGCCGACCCGCGGTCCTGGGCGGATCTGGCCACCCTGGTCGGGCCGGGCAATTCCTTCGCTCTCGCCGGGGCGCCGACGCTGCCGGACGGCTGGTCGACCGGGCAGTCGGGGCAGGGCGTGCAACTCGTCGCGACCTCGCTGCGGCACGCGGCGGACCCGGAGGCGCAGCGGCTCGGCCCCGCCGACGTACCGGAGATGCTGGACCTGGTCGCGCGGGCGCAGCCGGGTCCTTTCCTGCCGCGGACCGTCGAGATGGGCGCGTACTACGGCATCCGGCGCGGGGGCCGGCTGATCGCGATGGCCGGGGAGCGGCTGCGACCGCCGGGCTGGACCGAGATCAGCGCGGTGTGCACCGACGAGGAGCACCGCGGCCAGGGCCTGGCCACCCGGCTGGTACGGCATGTCGCGGCGGGCATCAGGGACCGCGGCGACACGCCGTTCCTGCACGCGGCCGCGGTGAACACCAACGCGATCAGGCTGTACGAGTCGATCGGCTTCACCCTGCGCCGCACCACGGTCTTCCACTTCCTGCGGGTGCCGGGAGAGCCGCGGCCGTAGGTTCCGGCGACCACCGCACCCGCCCCACGAGAACGAAGGAAGCAGCCATGCCCCGCGCATACGTGTTCACCCGCAACGGCGGCCCCGAGGCCGAGGCCTTCGCCGATGTGCCCCGCCCCGTGCCGGGCCCGGGCCAGGTGCTGATCGCCGTCAGGGCGACAGGCGTCAACCCGGCGGACTGGAAGCGCCGGGCCGGGCTCCGCGGCCCGGGCGAACCCGAGCCGCGATTCCCCGTGGTCTTCGGCCGCGAGGCGGCGGGGGTCGTGGCCGAGGTCGGCGAGGGGGTGTCCGGCTTCGCCGTGGGCGACGAGGTGTTCGGCCATCCGGTCGGCGGCAGCTACGCGGACTACGCCGTCCTGCCGGCGGACGGCGCCGCGCGCAAGCCCGCCGGGGTGTCCTGGGCGGCGGCGGCCACGCTGCCGGTCGCGGCGGCCACCGCCTACGACGGGATCGTCCAGCTCGCGCTGCCGGAGGGCGCGACGCTGCTGGTCAACGGCATCGGCGGCGGTGTCGGTACGGCCGCGGCGCAGATCGCCCGGCACCGCGGCCTGCGGGTGGTGGGCACCGCCAGCGCCGGCAAGAAGGACTTCGTGGAGTCGCTGGGCGCCGTGCACGCCGAGTCGGGTCCCGGCGTCGCGGACCGCATCAGGGCGGCGGCCCCCGACGGCGTCGACGCCGTCTTCGACCTGGTCGGCGGCGAGTCGCTGCGGGAGGTCGCCGAGGTGCTGACCGACCGGTCGCGGCTGATCAGCGGCGCCGACCGGGCGGTGGTGGCCGAACTGGGCGGCGCGGCGGTCCTGCGCGAGCGCACCAGCGCGGTGCTGGAGGCCGTGGCGGCGCTGGTGGCCGAGGGCGCCCTGGACCCGTACGTCACCGCCACCTTCCCCTTCGCCGAGGCGGACAAGGCGCTGCGGGCGGTCGAGGAGGGCCACACCCGCGGCAAGATCGTGCTGGAGATCGACGGCGCCGGCCCCGTCTGAACCGGCCGCCCGCCGCACGGCAGGTCCCGGACCCGCAGGCCGCGTCCGACGGCCGTACCGCTGCCTGCCGCCCCCGCGACCGACGACGCCGGGGCGGCGGCCCCACTCATCCGGGCGCCCCGGTCGCGCCCGCCCCGGTCGATCGAGGAAGGCACCCCGCATGTCCGTAGCACCGCTGCATCTCGCCGTCGCCCTTCAGGACGCCGGCTGGCACCCCGCCGCCTGGCGGGAGCCCGGCGCCCGGCCGCGTGAGCTGTTCGACGCCGGCTACTGGGCCGACGCCGTGGCCGAGGCCGAACGAGGCCTGCTCGACTTCGTGACGTTCGAGGACTCGCTCGCGCTCCAGTCCGCCAGCCCCTTCGTCCCCGACGAGCGCACCGACCAGGTGCGCGGGCGGCTCGACGCCGTCCTGACCGCGGCCCGGGTGGCGCCGCTCACCCACGGCATCGGGCTGGTCCCGACTCTGGTCAGCACGCACACCGAGCCGTTCCACCTGTCGAAGGCCATCGCGACGCTCGACCACGTGAGTTCCGGGCGCGCGGGCCTGCGGGTGCAGATCGCCGCCCAGCCGCACATCTCCGGGCACTTCGGCCGCCGGGTGCTGCCGCCGCTGCCCGTCGAGGACTTCAACGCCCCGCAGGTGCAGGAGCTGATCGCCGAGCACTTCGACGAGGCCGCCGACTACGTCGAGGTGCTGCGCCGGCTGTGGGACAGCTGGGAGGACGACGCGGAGATCCGCGACGCGGCCACCGGGAGGTTCGTGGACCGCGGCAAGCTGCACTACGTCGACTTCGAGGGCCGCAGATTCAGCGTCAGGGGACCCTCGATCACGCCCCGCCCGCCGCAGGGCCAGCCGCTGGTGACCGCACTGGCGCACGCCACCGTGCCCTTCCGGCTGGTGGCCAGGTCCGCGGACGTCGGTTTCGTCACCCCGGCGGACGCCGCGCACGCGGCGGAGATCGTCGCCGAGATCCGCCGCGAGCAGCAGGACGCGGGCCGGGCGGGCGAGACCGTACACGTCTTCGGCGACCTGCTGGTCTTCCTGGAGGAGACCGCGACGGCGGCGGAGGCCCGCAGGCAGCGGCTCGACACACTTCTGGACGCCCCCCACACCTCCGACGCCCGGATCTTCACCGGAACCCCGGCCGGCCTCGCCGACCTGCTGCTGGAGCTGCGCGACGCCGGGCTGACCGGCTTCCGGCTGCGCCCCGCGGACGCCGACCGCGACCTGCGGGCGATCAGCCGCGGCCTGGTGCCCGAACTCCAGTCCCGCGGTGTCTTCCGCCGTTCCTACGAGGCCCCCACGCTGCGCGGTCTGCTCGGACTGCCGCGCCCCGCCAACCGCTACGCCACCGCCTGAGCCGGAGAAACGGACACGCCATGAGCAAGCCCCGCAAGCAGATCCACCTCGCGGCCCATTTCCCCGGCGTCAACAACACCACCGTGTGGAGCGACCCGGCGGCCGGCAGCCATATCGACTTCAGCTCCTTCACCCACTTCGCCAAGACCGCCGAGCGCGCCAAATTCGACTTCCTCTTCCTGGCCGAGGGGCTGCGGCTGCGCGAGCAGGGCGGCGAGATATACGACCTGGACGTGGTCGGCCGCCCCGACACCTTCACCGTGCTGGCGGCGCTGGCCGCGGTCACCGACCGGATCGGCCTGACCGGCACCATCAACTCCACCTTCAACGAGCCTTACGAGGTGGCCCGGCAGTTCGCCAGCCTCGACCACCTGTCGGCCGGGCGGGCCGCCTGGAACGTGGTCACCTCCTGGGACGCCTTCACCGGTGAGAACTTCCGCCGCGGCGGCTTCCTCGCCCAGGAGGACCGCTACTCGCGGGCCCGGCAGTTCCTGGAGACCACGGGCGAGCTGTTCGACTCCTGGCACGGCGACGAGATCATCGCCGACAAGGCGACAGGGCGCTTCCTGCGCGACCCGGCCGCGGGCGCCTTCCGCCACAAGGACGAGCACTTCGACATCGCCGGCCGCTTCAATGTGCCGCGCAGCCCGCAGGGCCGCCCGGTGATCTTCCAGGCCGGCGACTCCGACGCGGGCCGGGACTTCGCCGCCTCGTCCGCCGACGCGATCTTCAGCCGGCACTCCGCCCTGGAGGCCGGGCAGGCCTTCTACCAGGACGTCAAGGGCAGGCTGGAGCGCTTCGGCAGGACCCATGACGAGCTGCTGATCCTGCCCGCCGCCACCTTCGTCCTCGGCGACACCGACGCCGACGCCCACGACAAGGCGAACGAGGTGCGGCGCGCCCAGGTCAGCGGGCAGACCGCGATCAAGCTGCTGGAGCAGGTCTGGAACCGCGACCTGTCCGAGTACGACCCGGAGGGTCCGCTGCCGGACGTCGACCCGGACCCGGGCGAGCACACCGTGGCCCGCGGCCGGGCGAGCGTCAGGATGACCCGCGACCCGCTGCAGACCGCCCGGGAGTGGCGGGAGCTGGCGGCGGCGGAAAAGCTGTCGATCCGCGACCTGGTCATCAAGACCAGCGCCCGGCAGACCTTCGTCGGCTCGGCGCAGACCGTCGCGCGCACGATCGACGACTTCGTGCAGGCCGACGCGAGCGACGGCTTCATCCTGGTGCCGCACATCACGCCGGGCGGCCTGGACGAATTCGCGGACACCGTCGTCCCGCTGCTCCAGGAGCGCGGTGTATTCCGGCAGGACTACGAGGGCACCACGCTGCGCGACCACCTGGGCCTGCGCACTCCGCAGGCCGGCGCTTAGGCGCGGCGGAGCCCGCCCCGGGAGGAGGCTTCCGGGGCGGGCTTCCGCGTCAGGCCGAGCGGCGCCGCAGGGCGGAGTCGCCGAGGGCGGGCGGGACGTACCCGGCGTCACGCGCCGACAGGTTCACGCCCGGCGGCACGATCTCGTCGATACGGTCCAGGATCTCCCGGTCCAGCGTGATCTTGTCCGCGCCGAGCTGGCCCTCCAGCTGCTCGAAGGTGCGCGGGCCGATGATCGCCGAGGTGATGCCGGGGTGTTCGAGCACGAAGGCCAGCGCGAGCTGGACCAGGGTGAGCCCGGCCTCCTCGGCCAGCGCGGCCAGCGCGTCGGCCGCCTCCAGCTTCGCGGCGTTCTCCGCCGAGTCGATGTCGAAGCGCGCCGCCTGGCGGTCCGTCCGGCTGGAGACCGGCTGCTCGGCGCCCTTGCGGTAGCGCCCGGAGAGCCAGCCGCCGGCCAGCGGGCTCCAGGACAGCACCGCCAGGCCGTAGCGCTGGGCGACCGGCAGCACCTCGCGTTCGATGCCGCGGGCCAGCAGCGAATACGGCGGCTGCTCGGCGACCACCCGCTCGCGGCCCCGGCGTTCGGCGGTCCACTGGCCCTCCACGATCGCCGACGGCTCGAAGGTGGAGGTGCCGATGTAGCGGATCTTGCCCTGGTGGACGAGGTCGGACAGCGCGCCGAGCGTCTCGTCGAAGTCGGTGCCGGGCTCGGGCCGGTGCACCTGGTAGAGGTCGATCCAGTCGGTGCCGAGCCTGCGCAGGCTGTTCTCGACCTCGCGGACGATCCAGCGGCGCGAATTGCCCTGCTCGTTGGGGTCGCTGCCGAGGCTGCCGTGGAATTTCGTGGCCAGCACGACATTGTCCCGCCGGCCGCCGGCCAGCGCCTTGCCGACGATGGTCTCCGACTCGCCGGCCGAGTAGACGTCGGCGGTGTCGACGAAGTTGATGCCTGAGTCGAGGGCGTGGTGGATGATCCGGATCGCGTCGGCGTGGTCCGGGTTGCCCCGGGGGCCGAACATCATGGCGCCCAGGCACAGCGGGCTGACCTTGACGCCGGTGCGTCCGAAGGGGCGGTACTGCGTCATCGTGCTCTCCCGTTGACGAGATGGTCGGTGGTGGGATCGGTGTGCGGGTCCGCGGCCGGGGCGAGCTGGTCGACGGTGGCGGCGGCGCCGGTCTGCCGGAAGGCGTCCCAGAGCCTGCGGTAGGGGCCGTCCGCGGCCAGCAGGGCGGTGTGGGTGCCGGTCTCGACGACGGTGCCGCGGTCGATGACCACGATCCGGTCGGCGCGGGCGGCGGTCGTCAGCCGGTGCGCCACGACCAGCGTCGTACGCCGCCGGGTCAGCGCCTCGGTGGCGGCGGCGACCCGGCCCTCTGCGGCGAGGTCCAGCGAGGCGGTGGCCTCGTCGAGCAGGAGGACGTCGGGGTCGACCAGTTCCGCGCGGGCCAGCGCGAGCAGCTGGCGCTGGCCCGCCGACAGGTTCCTGCCGCGTTCGCCGACCGGCTGGAGGTAGCCCAGCGGCAGCGCGGCGACCATGTCGTGCGCGCCGACCGCGCGCGCCGCGGCCTCCACCTCGGCGTCGCCCGCGGCGGGGCGGCCGTAGGCGATGGCGTCGCGTACGGTGCCGCTGAACAGATGGGCCTCCTGCGGCACCACGCCGAGCCGGGCGCGGAAGCCCGCGAGGTCGAGGGCGCGCAGGTCGTGCCCGTCCACGAGCACCGCGCCCGACGTGGGGTCGTAGAAGCGGGCGATGAGCTTCATCACCGTGGACTTTCCCGCGCCGGTGGCGCCGACCAGGGCGACGGTCTCGCCGGGGGCGATCCGCAGCGACACGGCGTGCAGGACTTCCTGGCCGCCGCCGCCCGCGTAGCCGAAGGACACCCGGTCGAGGACGATCTCCCCGCGCAGCGCGGCGACCGGCAGCGGGGAGGCGGCGGCCGGGGTGCCGGTGGGGGTGCGCATCAGCGTACGCAGCCGGCCGAGGCCGACCACGGCCTGCTGGTAGCCGTCGAATACCTGGGAGAGCTGCTGGATCGGCGAGAAGAACAGGTCGACGTAGAGCAGGAAGGCGATCAGGGTGCCCGCGGTCAGCGCTCCCGAGCGGACCTGGCCGGCGCCGACGGCGAGGACCGCGGCGGTGGACAGTACGCCCAGCAGCTCCACGAAGGGGAAGAAGAGCGCGATATTGCGCTGGGCTCGCAGCCGGGAGTCCCGGAAGGCCCAGGCGAGCGCGGCGAAGTCGCGGGCGTTGCGGTCCTCGCGGCGGAAGGCCTGGGTGACGCGGATGGCGGTGACGTTCTCCTGGAGGCAGGCGTTGACGGCGCTGACCCGTTCCCTGGCCTCGTGGTAGGCGGGCACCGAGTGGCGGCGGAAGAGCGCGGTGCCGCCGATCAGCAGCGGCAGCGCGCACAGCAGCACCACGGCGAGCCCTGCGTCGATGACCAGCAGGGTGACCAGGACGCCGAGCACGGTCAGCAGGCTGACGACCGCGGTGATCAGGCCGGTCTGGAGGAAGCTGGACAGCGCGTCGACGTCCGTGGTCATCCGGGTCATGATCCGGCCGCCGGGCTCGCGCTCGTAGTAGTCCAGGCCGAGCCGCTGGAGCTGGGCGTAGGTCTTGACCCGCAGGGTGTAGAGCAGGCGTTCGCCGGTACGCCCGGTGGTCCGCTGCTGGGCGACGCCGATCAGCCAGTCGGCGCAGACCACGGCGGCGGCGGCGCCCGCGGCGGCCAGCAGGGCGGCGCCGGAGTGGCGGGCGACGCCGGAGTCGACGCCGTGCCTGACCAGGATCGGCACCGCGATCTGCGCGACGGCGTCCGCGGCCACCAGCAGCAGCCCGAGCAGCAGCGGCAGCCGGAAGGGGCCGATCAGCGCCCGCAGTCCGAAGTGCGGGTCGGCGGCCCTGGTCCGCTCGGCCGGGACGTCCGGGTCGGCGTCGGGCAGCGGCATCCTGGCCAGCCCCGCGAGGAGTTCGGCGGTGGGCGGGGCGGAGCCGAGCACCCCGCTGCCGGGCCCGCCGCGCCCGCGGCCCGCGGTGGCCGCGGTGAGTGCCATGGCCTGGGCGGCCTTGAGGTCGGTGCCGTCGGTCCGCGGCCGCTCGGCGGCGCCGGTGCGCCGCCACAGACGGGCGGTGACGGCCGGCGGCGCGCTGTCGTCCTCGGCGGCGGGTACGTATTCGGCCGGACGGTCCGCGGGCGGGGCGCCGGCGGCCTCGGCGCCCGCGGGCGCGGTGCCGGGCTCGGCCACGTCGGCGGCGGACAGCAGGCTGCGGAAGAGCGCGGACCTGGAGCGCAGTTCGTCCATGGTGCCGGTGTCCACGACCCGGCCGCCGTCCAGGACCGCGATGCGGTCGGCCAGTTCGAGGGTGGACCTGCGGTGCGCGACGATCAGGGTGGTGGGCCGCGCGGTGGCGGCCCGCAGCGCGGTGTGGATCTCGGACTCGACCCGGGCGTCGATCGCGGAGGTGGCGTCGTCCAGCACCAGCACCGCCGGGTCGCCGAGCAGCGCGCGGGCCAGCGCGATGCGCTGGCGCTGGCCGCCGGACAGGGTCAGGCCCTGCTCGCCGACGACGGTGTCGTAGCCCTGGGGCAGGCGCTCGGCGAATCCGTCGGCGCGGGCGATGGCGGCGGCCCGCCTGATCCGCTCCTCGGAGGCGTCCGGGTCGCCGTAGGCGATGTTGGCCCGCACGCTGTCGGACAGCAGCAGGCTCTCCTCGAAGACGTAGCCGATCGCGGAGCGCAGCGAGTCCAGCCGCAGGTCGCGCACATCGGTGCCACCGACCCTGACCGAGCCGGACGAGACGTCGTAGAAGCGCGGCAGCAGGGCGGCCGCGGTGGACTTGCCGGAGCCGGCCGGGCCGATCAGGGCGACGGTCTCGCCGGGCGCGATGTCCAGGGTGAAGCCGCGCAGCAGCGGCTCGTGGCCCTTGCCGTAGCCGAAGGTGACGTCGTGCCAGCTGAGCGCGGGCGGACCGGCGGGCAGGGCGGTGGCGCCGGGCGCGTCGGTGACGGCGGGGGCCTCGTCGATGACTTCGAGGACGCGTTCGGTGCCCGCCCTGGCCTGCTGCCAGACGGTGAGCAGGGTGGCGACCTGGCGGACCGGGGTGACGAAGGAGCCGAGGTAGGTGGTGAAGGCCAGGAAGGTGCCGAGCGAGATCCGGCCGTGCAGCGCCAGCCAGCCGCCCAGCGCCAGCACCGCGACCTGGCCGAGCGCGGGGACGGCCTGGAGCGCGGGGGTGTAGCTGCCGGTGTAGCGCACCACCCGCAGCCGGGAGGAGAACAGCCGCCGCGCGCGGCCTTCGAGGCCGGCCAGCTCGCGCTGCTCCTGCCCGAAGCCCTTGACGACCCGGACCCCGGTGACGGCCGCCTCGACGGTGGAGGCGACCTCGGCCGCCTCCTGCTGGGCGTGCCAGTTCGCCGGGAAGAGGTCCTTGCGGCTGCGCAGCGCGATCAGCCACAGCAGCGGCCCGACCACCAGCGCGACCACCGTCAGCAGCGGGGACAGCAGCGCCATGAGGACCAGCGAGACCACGAACATCAGGGCGTTGCCCGTCATGTTCGGCAGGAACTGCAGCAGGGTCTGGATCAAGGTGATGTCGGAGATCGACCGGCTGACGATCTGGCCGGTGCGCAGGTCGTCCTGCTGGGCGCCGCCGAGCCGCAGCAGCGCCCCGAAGGCGTCGTTGCGCAGGTCGTACTGCACACCGAGCGACAGCCGCCCGGCCCGGTAGCGGCGGGTGCAGCCGGCCGCGAAGCGGACGGCGCCGAGCCCGGCGAGCAGCGCGATCCACCAGCCGAGCGGGCCGCCCGCGCCGGCCGCGACGGTGTCCACGACGTGGCGCAGCACCAGGGGCAGCACCGCGGTGGCGACCGCGGCGGCCAGCGCGCCGGCGAAGGCGGCGAGCAGGTCGCCGCGGTGCCGCAGGCAGTAGCCGCCGAGCCGGCGGACCCAGCCGGCCGGTGGCGGTCCCGCCGGGCCGGCCGCCGGGGTGGCGGCCGGCCCGGCGGCCGTGCTTCTACAGTCCGTCACGAAACCTCCGTGAGTGCGATGCCGAGGTGCCCGGCGCTGGTGTCGGCGGTGTCGAAGAGGCGGTTGGCGGGGCGCGGCAGGCCGTAGTGCTCGCGCAGGGTGCTGCCGGTGTACTCGGTGCGGAACAGGCCGCGTTCCTGGAGGATCGGCACCACCCGGTCCACGAACAGCTCGAGTCCCGAGGGCAGCACCGCGGGCATGATGTTGAAGCCGTCGGCGGCGCCCGCGTCGTACCAGTGCTCGATGGTGTCGGCGACCTGTTCGGCGGTGCCGGCGAAGGTGCGGTGGCCGCGTCCGCCGCCGAGCCGGCCGATCAGCTGCCGTACGGTCAGCCGCTCGCGCCTGGCCAGCTCCACGATGAGGGTGAAGCGGCTCTTGGCGCCCTCGATCTCGTCCTCGGTGGGGATGTCGTCGGGGAGCTCCTTGTCGAGTTCCAGCCGCTCCGGGGCGACACGCAGGGTCTTGGACAGCTGCCGCACGGCGTACTCGGGGCGGATCAGCCGGTCCAGCTCGCCGTCCAGCGCCCGCGCCTGCTCCTCGGTGTCGCCGATGACGGGCACGATGCCGGGCAGGATCTTGATGCCCTCGGGGTCGCGGCCGAAGCCGAGGGCGCGCTGCTTGACGTCCTTGTAGAAGGCGATGGCCTCCTCAAGGGTCTGCTGGGCGGTGAAGACCGCTTCGGCGTAGCGGGCCGCGAAGTCCTTGCCGTCCTCGCTGGAGCCGGCCTGCACCAGGAGCGGGTAGCCCTGCGGGGAACGCTGTACGTTCAGCGGTCCGTCCACCCGGAAATACGTACCCCGGTGCTCGAACTTCCGCACCTTGTCGGCCAGCGCGTGGACGCCGGACTCCTTGTCGGCGACGACGGCGTCGTCGGCCCAGCTGTCCCACAGCTTGGTGGCGACGTCCACGAACTCGGCGGCCCGCAGGTAGCGGTCGCGGTGCAGCGGGGTGTCGTCCAGGCCGAAGTTGCGGGCCGCGTCGGCGCCCGCGGTGGTGACGATGTTCCAGCCGGCCCGGCCGCCCGAGACATGGTCGACCGAGGCGAACCGGCGGGCCAGGTTGTACGGCTCGTTGTAGCTGGTGGAGGCGGTGGCGATCAGGCCGATGTGCTCGGTGACGCCGGCCAGCGCGGTGAGCAGCACGGTCGGTTCGAGCTTGTTGGCGGGGCGGCGGCCCGGGTCGCCCATCAGGACGGGGCTGTCGGCGAGGAAGAGCGAGTCCAGCTTGCCGCGTTCCGCGATCCGCGCGAGGTTCTGGTAGTGCGCGATGTCGGTGCCGCCGGCCGCGGGGCTCTCCGGCAGCCGCCAGGCCGCCTCGTGGTGCCCGACCGACATCAGGAAGGCGTTCAGGTGCAGCGGTTTGCGGTCAGGCTTGCGGGTCATGGGAGTTCGTCTCCTTGTGCGGGTGCCCGGTGGGCGCGTCGGCGGGGTGCGGGGCGGGGCGTACGGGGTCGGCGGGGGCCTCCGGCTGGTGCACGCCGAGCGCGGCGAGCAGGAGGTCGCGGTATTCCTGGAAGCGCGGGTCGCGGCGGCTGCGCGGGGTCGGCAGGTCGATGGTCAGGTCGACCGCGATCCGGCCCTCCTCCAGCACCAGGACGCGGTCGGCGAGTTCGACCGCCTCGTCCACGTCGTGGGTGACCAGCAGCACCGCGGGGCGGTGCCGCTCGTACAGCTCCCGCAGCAGGTCGTGCATCCTGATCCGGGTGAGCGCGTCCAGTGCCCCGAACGGCTCGTCGGCCAGCAGCAGTTCGGGGTCGCGGACCAGGGCGCGGGCCAGGGCGGCACGCTGCTGCTCGCCGCCGGACAGCTCGTGCGGCCAGGAGCGCTCCCGGCCTTCGAGCCCGACCTCGGCCAGCGCCTTCGTGCCGCGCTCCTTGGCGTCCCTGCCTCGCACGCCGAGCACCACGTTGTCCAGCACCCGCAGCCAGGGCAGCAGCCGGGAGTCCTGGAAGGACAGCGACACCCGTTCGGGCACGCTCAGTTCGCCGGACCCGGCGACACCGTGGTCGAGCCGGGCGACCGCGCGCAGCAGGGTGGACTTTCCGGAGCCGCTGCGGCCCAGGAGCGCGGTGAACTCCCCCTGTCCCAGGGTCAGGTCGAGTTCCTTGAGCACGTCCCGGTCGCCGAAGGAGCGCACCAGCCGGGTGGTGCGGACCGCGGCGGCCGCCGGGCCGGCCGGCCGCTCGGCGGTCAGTCCGCCAGTGTGCGTCGCCATGACAGCACCCTCCGTTCTGCGGCACGCACGATCGCGTCCGACACGAAGCCGAAGATTCCGTAGACGACCAGGCCGACGATGATCACGTCGGACTGGGCGTACAGCTGGGCCTGGAACATCATGTAACCGAGGCCCTTGGTGGCGTTGATCTGCTCGACCACCACCAGGCCGAGCCAGGACGCGGTGGCCGCCAGGCGCAGTCCGACGAAGAAGCCGGGCAGCGCGCCGGGGATCACCACCTTGCGGATGAACTGCACGCGGGTCAGGTCCAGGCTCTCGCCCAGTTCGACGTATCTGCGGTCGATGCCGGTGAGCGAGGCGTAGGTGTTGATGTAGACGACGACCGCGACACCGAGGGCGATCACGGTGATCTTCATCTGCTCGCCGATGCCGAGCCACAGGATCATCAGCGGCAGCAGGGCGAGCGACGGGATCGCGCGCTTGACCTGGAGGGTGCCGTCGAGCAGGTACTCGCCGACCCGGCTGAGCCCGGCGGCCACCGCGAGCAGCACACCGGCGAGCACCCCGAACAGCAGGCCGAATCCGGCGCGTTGCAGCGAGACCGCCACATTGCTCTGGAGCCGGCCGCTCCTGATCAGGTCGACCGCGGTCGAGGCGACGGTGCCGGGTCCCGACAGGATGCGCGGGTCGAGATAGCCGGAGGCGGAGGCGGCCCACCAGATGAGCACCACCAGCGCCGGGCCGGTCAGCCGGGCGAAGGGGATCGCCCGGCCGGGGCCGAGCCGCCGCCGGGTGCCGGTCGCGGAGGTCGCGGTGCGCCGGGTGCCGGTCACGGCGCGCCGGGCCGGTGCGGGGGCCGCGGCCCGGGTGCGGTCCTTGGCTGCGGGCTCCGCCGCACGCGCCTGGGGCAGCAGGTCGGTCATGACGCCACCTGGTATTTCGCCGGTACGGCCTGCGCCGCCAGCCCCTCGAAGCGGCGGTCGAACAGCGCCTCGGCTCTGACCTTCGTCACGAAGCCGCCCTCGGCCATCAGGTCGGCCGTCTCCTGCTCCCAGGCGATGGCCTTGTCCCAGCTGCGCGGGAACTGCGGCTGGGAGAGCGCGGAGACGATGCGCTTGCCGTCCGCGGCGGTCACCCCCTGGTCCTTGACGTAGTAGCTCCGGATCCACTGGTCGGTGTTCTCCCACGCCCACACCACGCCCTTGGCCCACAGCGGGATGAAGTTGCGGATGGCGGCGACCTTCGCGTCGTCGTTGAGGACCTCGGTGGGCGCCCACAGGACGCCCAGCATGTCCACCACGTCGGTGGTGACCGCCCGGGCGCCGTCCTTGCCGTACTGGCTGAGGTACTTGGTCAGCGACGGTTCGCCCAGCGGCGCCACGTCGACCTGCTTGGACTGCAGCGCGGTCAGGAACTGCGTGCTGGGCAGCGCGATCAGCTTGACGTCGGAATTCCTCAGGCCCGCCTCCTTGATGGCGCGCAGCACCACCACGCCCTGGGCCTGGCCCTGCGAGAAGGCGATCTTCTTGCCGCGGAAGTCCTTCGCCGAGGCGATGGCGTCCCCGGACCCCGGCGCGGTCGCGAAGCTGTAGATCGGGTGGTCGCGGCTCTGCACGGCGACGATCCGGGCGCCGACCTTGATGGCCTCGGCCTGGATCGGCGGAATTCCGGCGTTGCTCGCGAGATCGACGGAATGGGCGCGGAATCCCTGGATGACATCGGGTCCCGCACTGAGATTGGGCCAGCTGGAGACCGAGAACTGCAATTGCTTGTCCAGGCCCGATTCGGCCAGCTGCAACTGCGAGGTGTGAATGGCTATCGCGAGCTTCGTCCCGGACGGCGGCGCACCCGAGGGGAGTGCGCGGGTCGGCACGCTGTCGATCGACGCGCTCGAATTCCGGGAGCACGCGGCAAGGAATGCGGCGCCGCCTGCGAGGGCGAGAAATGACCGGCGTGGGACGAGTCGGGCGGCGGGGCTTGTGGTCATGGTGAATTCCTGGGGAGAGGCCGGAATCGTCATCCGGTCGCTGGTCGGGGCGGGGTGGGGGGTGCCGGGTGCTCGGCCGGTCACAGGGAGTGGTAGCCGCCGTCGTGGAAGAGCAGCGGGCTGCGGGCGCCGTCGGCCCAGGAGTCCTGGACCCGGCCGATCACGACGCGGTGGTCGCCGGCCGGCACGATCTGCTCGATGCGCAGGTGCAGCCAGCCGGTCACCCCGTCGAGCACGGGCTCGCCCTGCGGCAGCCGGCGCCACCGGGTCGGCTCGGCGAAACGGTCGATACCGCTGGTGGCGAAGGTCCTGGCGAGCTGTTCCTGGTCGGCGCCGAGGAAGTTGACGACGGCGCTGCCGGCCTGCTCGACATGCGGCCAGGACGACGCGGTGACTCCGATGCCGAACGACACCAGCGGGGGTTCGAGGGAGAGCGAGGTGAGCGAGGTCGCGGTGAAGCCGGCCGGGCCGCGGCCTGCGTCCACGGTGACGACGACCACGCCTGCCGGGTGGTTGCGGAAGATCTTCTTGAACCGCTCAGGGGCGATGCCCGGGGCGGGAAGCGACGGCACGGTGGTGGTCAACGTCTCCCCCAATTGGCTTGGGTGCGGGCGGGATGGGCGCAGCGGAAAGCACCGCGTCGGCGACCCGCACGGCATTGTGCGGCGCACTGCGGGCGTGGCTGATCACGACATGGGACGAGAGGAGGGGAAACAAGGGAAAAGCAGGGGGGCGGGGAATGCCGTACGGGGGCCGCGGTGATTACGCGGTGCGGCTGACGCCCCGACAGAAACGGTGCGGGCGACACGCGGTGAGGGCGCTGTGGCGCCGACAACACGCACGCCGGGCGGTGTCGCGGGCCGGCGTGGCGGGCGCGCGGAAGGAACGCGCCGGGCTCGGCGCCTGCTCCGGATTCCGCTGCTTACCGTTCATGATTCCATTCTCGCGGCCGCGTTCCACCCGGGTCAACAATGCAACTTCCTGAATTAAGTCGGATATCGCGCCCGCCGGGCCGGCGTGCGACCCGTTCAGCCCACGGCGGGCAGCACCGGCCACGGTCCGAGCGGGTCGGCGTAGAGCGCGCCGAGCGCGACCGCGCCGCCCGCGACCTGGAGGACCGAGCCGGTGAAGCTGCTCGGCACCACCGCGCGCCGCGGGTCGCCGCAGACCCACGAGCGGTCGGCGACCTCGGCGCGCAGCACGTCCAGACACTCCGTCAGCCGCCCGGCGCCCGGCTCGACGACGACCACGACCTCCGGGTCGAACATGTCGAGCAGCAGCGCGACCGCCCGGCCCACATGCATCGCCCGCCGCCGGAAGAGGTCCACCGCGCGCGGTTCGCCGGCCAGCGCCAGGTCCAGCAGCGCGCGGAAGTCGGCGACCATGAGCCCGCGGGCGGCGGCCTGCCGGACGAGCGCGGGTTCCGACACCTCGGACTGAAGGCAGCCGGGCGTGCCGCACGTACAGGTCTCCGCCGGGCCCGCGTCCGTGTCCGTGCCGGGTCCGACCGGCAGGTGCGCCACGCTGCCCGCCGCCGAGCGCGGGCCGCGGTGCACCCCGTCGGTGGTGGCGAAGGCGGCGTCCACGACCGCGCCGACGAACAGCAGCACCGCGCTCTCCCGGGTGGCCACCGCGCCGAACAGCTGCTCGGCGCGGGCCAGCGCCCTGGAGTGGCTGTCGACGTGCACCGGCAGCCCGGTGGCGGCGGCCAGGAACTCACGGGCCGCCACATCGCGCCAGCCCAGCCGCGGATGGTCGACGATCACCCCGGCGTCGGGGTCCACCCACTGCCCGGTGGCGAGGCCCAGCGCCAGCACCGTGCGGCCGCCGGCGTGCGCGGCGACCAGCCGGGGCAGCCGGGCGGCCAGTCCGCCGAGCACCCGCTGCGGGTCGGTGCCGCGGTGCGGCCTGCGGTCGCTGGCGACGATCCGGCCGCGCAGGTCCATCAGCGCCAGGGTGGAGTGCGCGACGGCGATGTGCGCGCCGGCCACGAGATAGCGGCCGGTGTCGATGTCCAGCGGGATGTGCGGTCGGCCCAGGCCCCGCGGTCCCGCGGTCTCCTCGCTCTGGCTGATCAGGCCGCGGGCCAGGAACTGCGTGCAGTGCCCGCTCACCGCGGCCGGCGACAGGCCGGTCAGCCGGGCGACGGTGCTGCGGGCCACCGGGCCGTGGTCGAGGATCGCGCTGAGCACGGTGCCGGCCGCCGAGGGGCGGCGGAGCGGGACCGCGGAGTGCGGAACGTCGGCGCGGCGCAGCGGAGTCGGGGGAAGCGGGGCGGTGTCACGGCGGTCGGACGGCGGCAGGACTACCACGGTGGCCTTCCAGGTCGACGGCGGCGGGGCGTACCCGTGGGGGCCGCGCCGGCGTCGAACCGGCGGGGCGGGCACCCCGTTGGCGCTCCTCGCGGAGCTGTGCTGTCAGACCTGGTGACACGCGGCGGAGCACACACGCTTGAGGTCGACATGACCCCGCGTCGTCAGGTGTGTGGTGCGCTGCATGCCGCGCAACGTAACCGGCGCGGCCGAAGCCGGTCAAACGGTTGACCGCATGGTGGACGCGGCGGCCACGTTGTGGGCGCCCACAGCGGGCGTCCGGGGCGGGGTTTCCGCCCGTTTCCGCTCTTTGCGCCGGCCCCGCCGCGACCGATGCGGCTCAGTCCGTGACACCCGCCGCGTCGATCAGCGCGGCGGCCGTGGTGACCGCGAGGCCGTCCAGCGAGTCGGCGCCGATGCCGGCCCGGGCGCTCGCGCCGTCGAAGACCAGCGTCAGCTGGCGGGCGAGCAGGGCCGGGTCGGCGGCGCCGCCGCGTGCGGCCTCGGCCCAGAAGAAGTCGGTGAGCACCTGCTTGCCGCGGGCGGCGACCACGCTCGCGGGGTGCGCGGGGTCCTTGAGCTCCACCTGGGTGGCCAGGAACGGGCAGCCGAGGTAACCGGGCGAGAGCGCGGCCCGCTCCAGCTGCTCGAAGACGTGCAGCAGCCGGGCGCGAGGCGGCCCGGGGACGCCGGCCGGCGGCAGCACGAGCGCCTGATAGCCGGGCGCCGCGCGCTCCAGCGCGGCGGCGAGCATGTCGTCCTTGCCGGCGAAGAGCTGGTACATCGAGCGTTTCGACACACCCGCGGCCTTGCACAGGGCGTCGATGCCGGTGCCGACGCCGTCCCGGTAGAACAGCTCGGCCGCGGCGTCCAGCAGCCGGTCCCGCGACGACGCCTTCCCGGCGCGCCTCCCCTCCCGGGACGCCGCCGCGTCGGGCGACGGCTCCGCAAGAGGCTTCGGCTCCGCAAGGGGCGACGGCTCCGCGACAGGTGACGGCTGCTCCGCTGTGGTGGCCATGGGTCGAGACTACCGCGCCCGCTCGACATCGGAAACAGATCGGTTTACGGTGGATGGAAACCGATCGGTTTCCATCGGTCGGCACTACGACCCGCTCCCCCACCGGAGGATTTTCATGCAGATCAACGGCTCGGTCGCACTCGTCAGCGGAGCCAACCGCGGCCTCGGCGAGCAGTTCGTGAAGGCGCTGCTCGACGCCGGCGCGGCCAAGGTCTACGCCGCCGCCCGCAATCCCGCGTCGGTGCGCGTACCCGGCGCGGTGCCGATCGCCCTCGACATCACGGACCCCGGGTCGGTACGCGCCGCGGCCGAGCAGGCGGGCGACGTCACCTTGCTGGTCAACAACGCGGGCAGCTCGACAGGAGCGGCCATCCTGGACGGCGACCTGAGCGCGTACCGGACCGAGTTCGAGACCCACGTGCTGGGCACCCTGGAGGTCAGCCGGGCCTTCGCCCCCGCCCTGGCGAAGAACGGCGGCGGCGCGATCCTCAATGTGCTGTCGGTACTGTCCTGGATCAGCCAGCCGGGCAGCGCCGCCTACTCCGCGGCGAAGTCGGCAGAGTGGTCGATGACCAACGCGCTGCGGCTGGCACTGGCGGACCAGGGCACCCAGGTCACCGCGCTGCACGTCGGCTACATGGACACCGACATGACGGTCGGCGTCACCGCCCCGAAGCTGGATCCCGCGGCGGTGGCGCGCACCGCGCTGGACGGCGTCGGGGCCGGGCTGCACGAAGTGCTGGCCGACGACCTGAGCAAGCAGGTCAAGGCGGGCCTGGCGGCCGACCTGGCGGCGCTCTACCCGCAGCTCGCGGGCCGCTGACCCCAGGCGGCCCGCCCGAGGGGACGGCCCGGGACCTCCCGGGCGCCCGGTCGAGCGGCCGGCGGCCGGGTCAGCCCCGGTAGGCCTCCAGCAGGCGCAGCCAGACCTCGCTGATCGTGGGGTAGGCGGGGACCGCGTGCCACAGCCGGTCCACCGGCACCTCGCCCGCGACCGCCACCGTCGCCGAGTGCAGGAGTTCGCCGACGCCCGGGCCGACGAAGGTGACGCCCAGCAGGTGGCCGCGGTCCAGGTCGACGACCATCCTGGCCCGGCCCCGGTAGTCGTCGCCGTACAGGCTCGCGCCGGCGACCTGGGCGAGGTCGTAGTCCACCACCTTGGTCCGCCGCCCGGCCTGCTCCGCCTCGGCGGCCGACAGGCCGACCGCGGCGACCTCGGGGTCGGTGAAGACCACCTGCGGCACCGCCGCGTGGTCGGCGGTCGCCACGTACGGGCTCCACGGCGTCTCGTCCACCGGCTCGCCCTTGGCGCGGGCGCCGATCACCGCGCCGGCGATCCTGGCCTGGTATTTGCCCTGGTGGGTGAGCAGCGCCCGGTGGTTGACGTCACCGGCCGCGTAGAGCCAGCCGCCGTCGACGCCGGTGACCTGGCAGGTGTCGTCCACCGACAGCCAGCTGCCCGGCTTGAGGCCGACGGTCTCCAGGCCGATGTCGCCGGTGTGCGGGGCGCGCCCGATGGCGAAGAGCACCTCGTCCGCGCTGACCCGGGCGCCGCCCTCCACGCCGAGCCTGACCTCGCCGTGGGCGCCGTCCCGCTCCACGAAGGCGACGTTCGTCCCGAAGCGCACGTCGACCCCGGCCTCCCGCAGCCCGTCGGCGACCATCTCGCCCGCGAAGGGCTCCACCTTCGGCAGCAGCGAGTCGCCGCGCACCAGCAGCGTGACCTGGGAGCCGAGCGCCTGCCACGCGGTGGCCATCTCGACCGCGACGACTCCGCCGCCCACCACGGCGAGCCGCCGCGGCGCCTTCTTGGCACTGGTCGCGTCCCGGCTGGTCCACGGATTGATGTCGGCGATGCCCGGCATGGGCGGCAGGGCCGCGGTCGTGCCGGTGCAGACCGCCACCGCGTGCCGCGCGGTCAGCCGTACGGTGCCGCCGTCCGCGGTGGCCACGGCCACCTGCCGCGGGCCGTCGAGCCGGCCGTGGCCGCGTACGAGATCCACGTCGACCGACGTCAGCCAGGCCTGCTGCCCGTCGTCCTTCCAGTGCGAGGTGAAGTCGTCGCGCCTGGCCAGCACCGCGGCGGTGTCCAGCGGCCCGCGCACGGCGTGGCTGAGCCCCGGCAGCCGCTTGGCGTCGGCGCGGGCGAGGGCCGGGCGGAGCAGCGCCTTGCTCGGCATGCACGCCCAGTAGGAGCACTCGCCGCCGACCAGCTCGCTCTCCACGATCACCGCGCTCAGCCCGGCGGCCCGTGCGCGTTCCGCCAGGTTCTCACCGACCGGGCCTGCACCGATGACGATCACGTCGTAGGTGCGGGGGGCGTCGTTCATGGCGGCTCCTGTTGCTGTCGTCGGACGACGGGGGACGGGCCGGACGGGCGCGGGCGCACCTGCGCCCGCGGCACGTCCCTACGATCACACCGACGCCACGCTGATGCCGCAACCGGGACACGCGCGGTCATCGTCACGACGAAGGGTGACGGGAGTCTTTCCCGGCGCCCGTGTGTCATGCCTGCCGCCGCACGGGTGACCGGCGGCCTGCGGCCGGGCGGCGGGCGCCGGCTGACCGGCCGTCGGGTACGGCTGGGACGTATGATCACACCGGGACGCCGAGGGGCGTCGCAGGAGGTGCGGCGATGGGCGAACTGGTGCTGATCCGGCACGGTGAGACCGAGTGGAGCCTGTCAGGGCAGCACACCAGTTACACCGATCTGCCGCTCACCGAGGACGGCGAGGCGCAGGCCCGCGGCCTGGCGCCGCTGCTCGCGGCCCGGCACATCTCCGCGGTCCTGGTCAGTCCGATGCGGCGCGCCCGCGACACGGCGGAGCTGGCCGGCCTGGACCGGGTCAGGATCGATCCCGGGCTGCACGAATGGGACTACGGCGGCTACGAGGGTGTGACCACCCGGGACATCCTGCGCGGGCGGCCCGGCTGGGACCTGTGGACCGACGGTGTGGTCCCCGGGCCCGAGGGCCATCCCGGTGAGACCCCTGAGCAGATCGGGGGGCGCGCCGACCGGGTGCTCGCCCGGGTCGAGGCGGCCTTCGCCAACGGCGACGGCGGCGATGTGGTGCTGGTCGCGCACTCCCACTTCCTGCGGGTGCTGACCGCCCGCAGGCTGGGCCTGCCGCCCGCCGACGGCGCCCTCTTCCAGCTGGCCACCGGTACGGTCAGCCGGCTCGGCTCCGAGCACGGCCGCCATGTACTGACCGCGTGGAACCGGCTGCCCTGAGCCGTACGAGCGCAGCACTGCCGCGCCGACACGCCGTGGGCCGTGCATGCCGCCCGCCGCACGGGACAAGCAGGACCAAGGACACTGGTCGCTCCGCAGCCCCGCGCCGACGGGGATGCGCGCGGGCAGGTGAGCGGGGACTGGTGAGGGAGCGCGTATGACGGTGACGGCCCAGGAACAGCAGTCGCGGCTCGCGTCGCCCTGGACCCGCGGCGCCGCCGCGGCAGTCGCCGGGGCGCTGCCCGCGCTGGCCTTCCCCGCGCCCTCGCTGTGGTGGCTGGCCTATGTGGCGCTGGTGCCGTGGATGCTGCTGGCGCGCTCCGCCGGGAGCCCGCGGCGGGCCGCGCTGGACGGCTGGCTGGGCGGCGCGGGCTTCATGCTGGCCGTGCACCACTGGCTGATCCCGAGCCTGAACGTCTTCATCGTGGTGCTCGCGCTGCTGCTGGGCGCGCTGTGGGCGCCCTGGGGCTGGCTGGTGCGCCGGCTGCTCGGGGCGGGCGCGGTGGGGCCGGCCCGGGTCGGACCCGCGCTGGTGCTGCTGCCGTGCGGGTGGCTGATGGTGGAGCTGGTGCGGTCCTGGCAGTATCTCGGCGGCCCGTGGGGGCTGCTGGGGGCCAGCCAGTGGCAGGTGGCGCCGGCGCTGCGGCTGGTGTCGGTCGGCGGGGTGTGGCTGGTCAGCCTGCTGGTGGTGCTGGTCAACACCGCCGTGGTCGCGCTGATCGCCGTCCCCGGGGTACGCAGGCCAGCGGCCGGGGCGCTGCTCGCGGCGGCGGTGCTGACCGCCACGGCCTGGCTGTGGACGCCGCGCCCGCAGGCGGCGGGCAGCACCAGGATCGCGGTCGTGCAGCCCGGGGTGGTCGCCACCCCGGCCGCGCGGCTGGACCGTGAGATGCGGCTGACCGGTCAACTGGCCGGCAGCCACCCGGACCTGGTCGTGTGGGGCGAGAGCAGCATCGGCGTCGACCTGGCCGCGCGGCCCGATGTGGCGGGCCGGCTGGCGGCACTGTCCCGGCAGGTCGGGGCGGACCTGCTGGTCAATGTGGACGCCCCGCGGGCCGACGGCACCGGCATCTCCAAGACCGCGGTGCTGATCGGCCCCGGCGGGGTGACCGGGCAGTCGTACGACAAGATGCGGCTGGTGCCGTTCGGCGAGTACATCCCACTGCGGTCGGTGCTGGGCTGGGCGACCTCGGTGGGCAAGGCCGCGGGCGAGGACCGGCAGCGCGGCACCCGGCAGGTGGTGATGGACACCGGCCGGCTGCGGTTCGGGCCGCTGGTGTGCTTCGAGACGGCCTTCCCCGACATGAGCCGCCATCTGGCGGGCGACGGCGCCCAGTTGCTGGTCGCCCAGTCGTCCACGTCGTCCTTCCAGCACAGCTGGGCGCCCGCGCAGCACGCGTCGCTCGCCGCGCTGCGGGCGGCGGAGGACTGGCGGCCGATGGTGCACGCCACCCTGACCGGCATCAGCGCGGTCTACGACGCCGACGGCCGCCGGGTCGGCCGCAGGATCGGCACCGGCAGCAGCACCACCGCGGTCTACGAGGTCCCGCTCGCCTCCGGCCGCAGCCTCTACGTACGGTTCGGCGACTGGGTGCCGCACGTGGCGCTGCTGCTGGTGCTGGCCGCGGCGGCGTACGAGCTGACGCGGTTGGTCAGGCGGCCTGTTCCCGTACCTCGGTGACGATCCGTTCGCACAGCTCGTGGGTGGCCAGCGCGTCGCGCCCGTCGAGAGGGGTGCCGGAGCGGACCGCGTCGAGGAAGGCCAGGGTGATCTGCTCGATGCCGCGCTGCCGGGCGACCGGCACCCAGTCGCCGCGGCGGCGCACGGTCGGCTGGCCCTTGTGGTCGACGACCTCGGCGAGATTGAGCACCTGGCGCCGGGTGTCGGACCCGCTGACGTCGAGGCTCTCCTCGGTGGACCCGCTCATCCGGTTCATCGAGCCGATCGCGGTGAAGCCGTCGCCCGACAGGTGCAGCACCACGTGGTGCAGCAGGCCGTCCCTGACCTTCGCCGAGACCCGGACCTGCTCGACCGGCCCCGGGGCGAGGAAGCGCAGTGTGTCCACCACGTGGACGAAGTCGTCGAAGACCACCTCGCGGGCCTCGTCCGCCAGGCCGATCCGGTTCTTCTGCAGGAGGATCAGATCCCGCGGGTGGTCCAGGCACTGGACATAGCCGGGGGCGTAGCGGCGGTTGAAGCCGGCCATCAGCGGGACGCCGCGCTCCTCGGCGAGGGCGACCAGGCGGCGGGCGCCCTCGGCGTCGCGGGCGAGCGGCTTGTCGACGTAGACCGGGACGCCCGCCTCGATGACCCGGGCGGCGATCTCGACATGGTGCTCGGTGGGCGCGTGCACGAAGGCGGCGTCCAGGCCCTGGGCGAGCAGGGCGTCGAGGCCGGTGTGCCGGTGCGGCAGCCGGTGGGCGTCGCCGACCCGGTCCAGGGTCGCGGGGGTGCGGGTCTGCAGATGAATCTCCAGGCCCGGCTGGGCGGTCAGTACCGGCAGATACGCCTTCTGCGCGATGTCACCGAGGCCGATGACGCCGATCTTCAGTGGGGCGCTGCCCGATGCCATGCCGTGCTCCTCGTGCCGGTGCCGCACTTCCCCTGGTGGGAGCGGTGTCACCGCAGCATACGGGCCGGATTGCGGGCCGGCCGGGGCCGGGGTGCGCCGGGGCGCGGGCCTCGCGCTCCGGGGCGGCGCGCACTCGTACGGGTGAGCCGCGGGTCGTGCGCGACCGATCTTTCACTCCTGCGGGGACTGTCGGGCGCCGGGCGGCGCGGGCACTGTTGGGGAAGTGCGCCTCCTGCCCTCTGTGGTGATCCTGGCGGCGGCCTGTGCCGCTGCCGGATGCACCACGGTCTCCGCTCCCCCGCCCGCCACCGCCCCCGCGGCGCAGCTCCGGGAGCCCGATGTCGTACGGCTGACCCCGCCGCCGGGCAGTCCGCTGCTGGCGACCGTACGGCCCGACTCCGCGGCGGCTGCTGCCGGAGTCGCGGTACCGGGCGGGCACGCGGATGCGCCGCGGCCCGGCCCTGTGCCGCACCGGGCGGCCGAGCCACGGCCCCCCCGGGTGGCCAGGAAGCCCGCGGCCGGCGGGGTCTGCGCGCTGGGGCGCGCCTACGGCGGCTGGACGGCGGACAGCGCCGCGGCCGCCATCTGCGCGCGGGCCTACGGCAACTGACCGGAGCCGGTCAGCCGCAGCTCCAGCCGGCCCACCGCGGCCCGCACCCCGTCGCCGTACGCGTCCTCGGCCAGCGCGCCGCAGGCCTTGCGGGCCAGGCCGAGGTGGCTGCGGGCCAGCCGCTCCTCACCGACCCTGGCGTAGGACGCGGCCAGGTTGAGGTGCAGCGACGGGTAGAAGCCGCGCACCTGGCCGGCCTGTCCTCCGCCGCCGGCCCGCTCCGCGTCCACCGCCTCGGCGGCCCGCAGCGCCCGCAGGTCCCAGGCCAGTTCGTCCTCGGGGTCGTCCTGGGTGTCGGCCAGGTAGTGGGCGACGGTGCAGCGGTGCAGGGGGTCGCCCTGCTCGCCCAGCTCCGCCCACAGCGCCGTGAAGCGGTGCCGCGCCTCCTCCCGGTCCCCGGCGTGCAGCAGCATCACCACTTGGCCGATCCTGCTCGTCATGGCGTCGTCCGCGGGCGCCGGGCCGCCCGTCGGCACCTCCTGATGTCCTCGCATCCGATGACGCTAACCGGCACGCACCCCGAGATCGGGGATGCGCCAGTCGATGGGCTCGTGGCCCTGCGCCCGCACCGCCGCGTCGATCTGGGTGAAGGGCCGGCTGCCGAAGAAGAGCTTCGCGGACAGCGGGGAGGGGTGCGCGCCCTGGATCACGGTGTGCCGGGAGGTGTCGATCAGCGGCAGCTTCTTCTTGGCGTAATTCCCCCACAGCACGAAGACCGCGGGGTCGGTGCGGCCGGCCACCGCCCGGATCACCGCGTCGGTGAACTTCTCCCAGCCCTTGCCCTTGTGCGAGTTGGCCTCCGCCTCGCGGACCGTCAGCACCGCGTTGAGCAGCAGCACTCCCTGCTCCGCCCAGGGCAGCAAGTAGCCGTTGTCCGGCACGGGGTGGCCCAGCTCCTCGTGCATCTCCTTGAAGATGTTCCGCAGCGAGGGCGGGGTCCGCACCCCCGGCCGGACGGAGAAGCACAGCCCGTGGCCCTGGCCGTCACCGTGGTAAGGGTCCTGGCCGAGGATCAGCACCTTGACCTGGTCGAAGGGCGTCGCCTCCAGCGCCGCGAACACCTCGTCGCGCGGCGGGAAGATGCGGTGCTCCTTGCGTTCGGTCTCCACGAACTCGGTGAGCTGCTGGAAGTAGGGCTTGTCCAACTCCTCGCCGAGAACGCTCTGCCAGGAGTCGGGCAGCATGCTGGGCACGTCAGGAACCTCCGGTACGCGATCCGTTACTGCGTCAGAACGTACCGGCAGGCACTGACAATGCCCTCGCCGAGGGCCTCGTCCGGCCCGGCCTCCCGGGCGCGCCCGCGGTCAGGCTCCGCCCGCGTGCAGGAACAGCCCGCCGTCGATCACCAGGTTCTGGCCGGTGATCCAGCCGGCCTGGTCGCCGAGCAGGAAGGCGGCCGCGCCGCCGATGTCGTCGGGTATGCCGAGCCGCCCCAGCGGGTAGCCCGCCGCGGCCTCCTCCTCGCGGCCCTCGTAGAGCGCGGCGGCGAACTTCGTCTTGACCACCGCGGGCGCGATGGAGTTGACCCGCACGCCCGGCGCCATCTCGGCGGCGAGCTGCACGGTCAGGTTGACCATCGCGGCCTTGCTGATGCCGTAGGCGCCGATGAAGGGCGAGGGGGCGAGGCCGGCGATCGAGGCGATGTTGAGGATCGCGCCGCCGTTGTCCTTCTGCCAGGCCTTCCAGGTCTGCTGGGCGAAGCCGAGCGCCGAGATCACGTTGGTCTCGTAGACCTTGCGGGCCACACCGAGGTCGAGGTCGGCCAGCAGGCCGTAGACGGGGTTGGTGCCCGCGTTGTTGGCGAGGTAGTCCACCCGGCCGAAGGCCTCCATGGTGCGTGCGACGGCGACGGCCTGGTGCGCCTCGTCGTGGGCCTTGCCCGCGACGCCGATCGCCCGGTCCGCGCCGAGCCGCTCGACGGCCTCCTTGAGGGCGTCCTCGTTGCGTCCGGTGATGCACACCCTGTCGCCGCGGGCGACCAGCGCCTGCGCGATGCCGTAGCCGATGCCGCGGCTGGCGCCGGTGACCAGGGCGACCCGGCCGGTGTCCTGGACGGGGGTGGTGGTGGGGAGCTGGGTCATGGTGTCGGGCCTCCGGCCGGTCAGTTGAGCGGGCCGCCGGCGACGTACAGCACCTGGCCCGAGATGAATCCCGCGTCGTCGCCGGTGAAGAAGGCGATGGCGCCCGCGACGTCCTCCGGAATGCCGACCCGCTGGACCGGGATCTGGCTCGCGGCGGCGTTCTTGAAGTCCTCGAAGCCCATGCCGACCCGGGCGGCGGTGGCGGCGGTCATGTCGGTGGCGATGAAGCCGGGGGCGACGGCGTTGGCGGTGACGCCGAATTTGCCCAGCTCGATGGCCAGGGTCTTGGTGAAGCCCTGGAGGCCCGCCTTGGCGGCGGAGTAGTTGGCCTGGCCGCGGTTGCCGAGGGCGGAGGACGAGGAGAGGTTGACCACCCGGCCGAAGTGCGCGTCGACCATGTGGCGCTGCGCGGCACGGGTCATCAGGAAGGCGCCGCGCAGGTGGACGTTCATGACGGTGTCCCAGTCCCCCGCGCTCATCTTGAACAGCAGGTTGTCGCGGAGCACACCGGCGTTGTTCACCAGGACGGTGGGCGCGCCGAGTTCGGCGGCGACCCTGGCGACGGCGGCCTCGACCTGGGCCTCGTCCGACACGTCGGCGCCCACCGCGAGGGCCCGGCCGCCGGCCGCGGTGATGGTGTCGACGGTGTCCTTGCAGGCGCTCTCGTCGAGGTCGAGTACGGCGACGGCCCGGCCCTCCGCGGCCAGCCGTAGCGCGGTGGCGGCGCCGATTCCGCGGGCGGCGCCGGTGACGATCGCGACGCGCTGCTCCGTGCTGGACATCTGTTCTCCTCAACCCTGTGGTGCGGCCGGCCAGCGCCTCGACGCATGAGCGACCGCTTAGTAGGTCCCGTAGCCGAAACCGTAGGAGGACAGTGACCCAGTGTCAACGCCACTACGGGCGATGTGGCTCAGCGCACCGGACGGCGGCGGTACGGGCGCACCGCCGCCGCACACCGCCGCGCCGGCTCAGTGGACCAGCAGGGCCAGCAGCCGGTCGGCCTCGGCCCGCGGGTCGGCGGTCAGCCCGGTGTGGATCGGCCCCGGCTGCACGATGGTGCTGCGGGGCGCGGTCAGCCAGCGGAAGCGGCGCCCCGGGTCGTCGCCGCCCGCCTGCCCCGCGTCGTCGCCGCCCGCGCAGATCTCCTGGTAGCCGCGCAGCGCCGCCCGGACCCCGGCCACGTCCACCCCGGGGTCCAGGCAGCGCAGCCGGGTCTCGTCCAGGTGCACCCGGGCGCCGACGAAGCTCCTGGCCCGGCAGTAGACCAGCACCCCGGCGTTGATCATCTCGCCGCGCTCGATCCGCGGCACCACGCGCACCAGCGCGTACTCGAACACCTCGCGCCGGCTCATCAGGCGTTCTTCCCCTCGACCCAGGTACGCAGCCACTCCGGCGGCGGCTGCCGGTCACGCTGCACGGGTGCGAGCGTGATGCGTTCGTGGATGTCCGCCGCCCGCGCGGCCAGCAGTTCGCCGTACGCCCGGCGTACGTCGTCCGGCGACCCGAAGCCGGGCTCGTCGGTCAGCCACTCGTCGGGGACCAGCGCGGTGACCTCGGCGAGCAGGTCCGCGGTCACCAGCGGCGCCAGTTCGGCCGCGGCGGCGGCAGGCTGCGGCGAGAAGCGCGACAGGGCGTGGTCGGAGGCGTCGTAGGCCTTCGCGGCGGCGGCCTGCGCGCTCTTCCAGTTGTGGTGCCAGATCAGCGAGGCGCCGTGGTCGATGAGCCACACATTGCGGTGCCACACCAGGAGGTTGGGATTGCGCCAGGACCGGTCGACATTGCCGATCAGCGCGTCGAACCAGACGATGCGGCCCGCCTCCGCGGGCTCGACGCCGAAGACCAGCGGGTCGAAGCCGAGCGAGCCGGGCAGGAAGTCCATCCCGAGGTTGAGGCCGCCGCTGGCCTTCAGCAGGTCCTGGATCTCCTCGTCCGGCTCGCCGAGGCCGATCACCGGGTCGAAGTCGAAGCGCACCAGCTCCGGCACCCGCAGCCCCAGCCTGCGGGCCAGCTCCCCGGCGATCACCTCGGCGATCAGCGCCTTGCGGCCCTGGGCGGCGCCGGTGAATTTCACCACGTACGTGCCGAGGTCGTCGGCCTCGACCACTCCGGGCACCGAGCCGCCCTCGCGCAGCGGCGTCACATAGCGGATACCCGTCACATCTCTCAGCATCGCGCCAGGTTATCGGGGTCGCGGCGGCGCCCGGACGGCTGGTGGCCGAGGGGCTGCTGCGACACCCGGGGGAATTCCCCCGCGCGCCGTTGAACGGATCGCCGTGATCGCCCGTATCAACGGACACGCGTGGCAACACGCTGCCGGACGGTCGTACTCCGCCCGGCCCCACCAGCGGACAGGACGCAGTTCATGGCCGAAACACCCGGATCCTCCATGCCCCCGACCCGCCGCACCGTCTTCGCCGCCGCGGGCGGCGCCGGTCTCGCCGCGGTACTGACCGCGTGCGGGTCCGACTCGGACTCGGGGTCGAAGGCCGACGCCCCCTCGTCCGGGGCCGCCGCGTCGGACACCCCGTCCCAGACGCCTTCCGACACCGCCGCGCCGTCCGCCTCGTCCGCGTCCGGGGGCGCCGGGGTCGCCGCGCTGGGGAAGACCGCGGACATCCCGGTCGGCGGCGGGAAGGTCTTCGCCGACCAGAAGGTGGTCGTCACCCAGCCGACGGCCGGCGACTTCAAGGGCTTCTCCGCCGTCTGCACCCACCAGGGGTGCACTGTCTCCGACGTCTCCGACGGCATGATCAACTGCCACTGCCACGGCAGCAGATTCCACGTCGCCGACGGCTCCGTGGCCCATGGCCCGGCCACCAGCGCGCTGCCCGCCAAGTCGGTCGCCGTCTCCGGCGACACCGTGTCGCTCGCCTGAGCCGCCCGCGTCCGCGGGGGCGCGGCCGGCTGCGGGGCGGGGCTGTCCGCGGGGGCGCGACCACCTGCGGGGGCGCGGCTGTATCCCCGTCAGGAAGAGCGGCGCGCCGCCGTGCCGAGTGCGTCCACCGCCGCCCGGATCGCCGGGCGGCGGTCGGCGTCCTCGCGCCAGACGGCGTAGACGTGCCGCCGCATGGTGTGGCGTACCGGCACCACCCGTACGCCCTCCGGCATCGGGTCGCGGCCGAGCCGGGGGATGACCGCGACGCCGAGGCCCGCGGCGACCAGCGCGAGCACGGTGGCGTGCTCCTCCGCGTGGTGCGCGACCCGCGGCTCGACCCCCTTGCCCCGCAGGGTGAACAGCAGCCACTCGTGGCAGAAGCCGCCGTCCGGCCAGGCGATCCACGCGTCCTCGGCCAGCTCGTCGAGGTCGATCTGCGCCCGCCCCTCCAGCCGGTGGCCGGCCGGCAGGGCCACGTCGACGATGTCGTCGCACAGCGGAGCCTTGGCCAGCCCGCCGGGCAGGGACAGCGGCTTGTTGTACCAGTCGAGGACGACCGCCAGGTCGATGTCGCCGCGGTTGAGCCGCACCAGCGAGTCGTGCGGCTCCAGCTCGTGCACCGTCGTGCGCAGGTGCGGGTGCTCGCGCCGCAGCTCGGTGAGCGCGGCGGGGAACAGCCCGCGGACCGCGGTGGGAAAGGCGCCGGCGAGCAGGTCGCCGACCGCGGCTCCCCGGTGCGCCTCCAGGTCGGCGTGCGCCAGCTCGACCAGGGACAGGATCCGCTCGGCGTGCCCGGACAGCAGGCGTCCCGCGTCGGTGAGCCGCACCCCGCGCCCGCTCCTGGCCAGCAGCGCCTGCCCGGTCTCCCGCTCCAGCTTGGCCATCTGCTGCGAGACCGCGGAGGTGGTCACGCTGAGCACGTCCGCCGCGGCGCTCACCGAGCCGTAGGTGTCGATGGCATGCAGGACGCGCAGCCGTTCCAGACTCAACATGTAAGAAATACTACGCCGACTGTGTACGAAATCTCGCTTGTTCTACGAGGTCCCAGCCGTCATCGTGGATCCATGACCGCACCTGCCGAGAGCCCTTCCGCCGCAATCGCTCCCCCGCCCGCACCGGCCGCCGCGCCCGGCGCCGCGACGCCCGCGCGCCGGTCCGCGCTGGACTGGCGGATCCGCTTTGCCGCGCTCGGCCTGGTCTGGGGATTCAGCTTCCTGTTCATGAAGGTGGGCAATGAGGCCTTCGCCCCGCTCCAGGTGACGCTGGGCCGGATGGTGTTCGGCACGGCGGTGCTCGCCGCGGCGGTCGCGGTCAAGCGCGAGCGGCTGCCGCGCGGTCCGCGGACCTGGCTGCATCTGGCGGTCGCCGCCTTCCTGCTCAATTCGCTGCCGTTCACCCTCTTCGCCACTGCCGAGCAGACCATCCCGTCGATGCTGGCCGGGATATGCAACGCGGCCACCCCGCTGTTCTCGATGCTGGTCTCGCTCGTCGCACTGTCCGAGGACCGGCCGTCCAGGGAGCGCTTCGCCGGTGTCGGACTGGGCTTCATCGGGGTGCTGACCGTGCTCGGCGCCTGGCAGGGCTTCTCCGGGCAGGACCCCAAGGGCACGCTGATGGCGCTGACCGCGGCCTTCAGTTACGCGGTGGGCTGGGCGTACGTCCGGCGCACCCTGTCCGGCACCGGCAGTTCGCATCTGGCCGTGTCCGCCAGCCAGTTGCTGCTCGGCACCGTGCAGCTGCTGCTCGTCACGCCGTTCTTCACCTCGATGCCGGACTCCTGGCCGGCCAAGTCGGTGCTGTCGGTGCTGGCGCTGGGCGCGCTGGGCACCGGTGTGGCCTTCCTGATCCAGTACGGGCTGGTCGCCGAGAAGGGGCCGACGATCGGCGCGATGGTGACGTATCTGATACCCATCGTCGCGACGACCGCGGGCGTGACCCTGCTCGGCGAGACCCTGCACTGGAACGAACCGGTCGGCGCGGTGGTGATCCTGGTCGGCGCCGCTTTGACCCAGCGGCGGCCCAAGCCGCGGCCGGCTGCCGGGGCTCAGCCGTAGCGGCCGGCGCCCGGGCCGTGCAGCACCTCGGCGACCGCGTCGGCCAGCGGCGCGATGTCGTCCGGGCCGAGCGGTGAGACGGTCAGCCGCACACCGGGCGCCGAGGCCACCCGGAAGCGGGCGCCCGGCGCGACCGCCCAGCCGTGCTGGAGCAGCCCGGCGACCGCGCCGGTCTCGTCGCTGACCGGCACCCAGACGTTCATGCCGCTGCGGCCGTGGGCCGGCACACCCCGGGCGGCCAGCGCCCGTACCAGCGCCTCGCGCCGCTCGCCGTACGACCTGGCGACCGCCGCCGGGTCGACCGCGCCGGTCTGCCAGAGGTGGACCAGGGTGCGCTGGAGCAGATGGCTCACCCAGCCCGCGCCGAGCCGGTGCCTGCCGCGTACGCGGTCCACGGTTGTGGCGTCGCCGGTGTAGAGCGCCAGCCGCAGGTCGGGGCCGTAGGCCTTCGCGACCGAACGCACCAGCGCCCAGTGGTCGGTGACGCCCGACAGGCAGTGCAGCGGCAGGTCGACCAGGCCGCTCACATGGTCGTCGTCGATGACCAGCAGGTCGCGGTGGTCGGCCAGCAGGGCGCGCAGTTCGCCCGCGCGGTCCGCCGACAGGGCCGCGCCGGTCGGATTCTGCCCGCGGTCGGTCACCACCAGGGCGCGCGCCCCGGCCCGCAGCGCGCGGTCCACCTCCGCGGTCACCGGACCGTCGTCGTCCACCGCGACCGGCACCGCCCGCAGCCCCAGCGCCGACACCAGGTCGAGCACACTCCCCCAGCCCGGGTCCTCGACGGCCACGGTGTCGCCCGGCCGCAGATGCGCCGTCAGCACCCGGTCCATGGCGTCGAGCGAGCCCGAGGTGAGGCCGACCGGACCCGCGGGCACGCCGTCCGCGTCCAGCGCGGCGCGGGCCAGCCGGCCCAGCTCCTCGTCCACCGGCGGCCCGCCGTAGAGCGCGGGCGTCCGCGCGTGCCCGGCGGCGGCAGCGGCGAGCGCTTCGGCCAGCGGCGGCAGCAGCGCGGGGTCGGGGTTGCCCGCGGAGATGTCCCGCGCGCCGGGCGGCACGGCGATCCGGATCTGGTCGCGCGGCGCGGTCGCCGGCCGGGCCCTGACCCGGCTGCCGCGGCGGCCCGCGGTCTCGATGACCCCACGGTCGCGCAGCAATCGGTAGGCAGCCGCCACGGTGTTCGGGTTGACCGCCAGGTCCGCGGCCAGTTCCCGCAGCGGCGGCAGTGCCGCACCCGGCCGGAGCGTGCCGCTGCCCACGGCGCTCTCGATGTCCGCGGCGATACCCGATGCGCCCCGACCGGTAATTCGATACTCTCCTAGCACAAACGGGATTATGCACTAGTTCAAAGGATCGCGCATGGCCACCGCACCCCCCGCCGGCTATACCGCCACCGACCGCAGCACCCCCACCCGCTCCAGGGAGCGCGCCGCCTACGACCGCGAGACCGTGCACGCCATCCTCGACGAGGGCTACGTCTGCCACCTCGGCTTCATCCGGGACGGCGCGCCCGTGGTCCTGCCGACGCTCTACGCCCGCAGCGGCGAGCGGCTGTACGTGCACGGGTCCACCGGGTCCCGCCCGCTGCGGGGAGCGGCGGACGACGGCCTGGCGGTATGCCTGACCGTGACGCACGTGGACGGCCTGGTACTGGCCAAGTCCGCCTTCCACCACTCGATCAACTACCGCTCCGTGGTGGTCCACGGCACCGCCCACCAGGTCATGGACCCCGAGGAGCGGGCCGCCGCCCTCGACGCGATCGTCGACCACGCGATCCCGGGCCGCTCCGCCGACTCACGGCGGCCGAACGCGAAGGAACTCGCGTCGACCGCCGTGATACGCCTCGACCTGCACGAGGTGTCGGCGAAGCTCCGCGCCGGCGGCCCCAGCGAGGAGTCGGAGGACCTCTCGCTCCCCTACTGGTCCGGCGTGGTCCCCGTCATCACCTCCTACGGCGCTCCGGAACGCGCCGAGCTTCCGGGCCAGGACGAGCCGCTGCCCGACTATCTGCCGCCAAGGCGGCACTGACCGCCGCCCGCCGGGGCGGGCGCCGTATGCCGCGGACCTCGTCGGCGACCAGCACGCCGACCGCGCCCAGCAGGCAGGCGGTGCCCAGCACGGTGGCCGCGGTGAGGTGTTCGCCGAGCAGGGTGACGGCGAGGACGGTCGCCGACACCGGTTCGATCAGCGCGACCACCGACACCGTCGCGGAGCGCAGCACCGCGGCGCCCGCGAAGTACAGGCCGTAGGCCAGGGCGGTGGGCACCGACACGAGGTAGCCGAGCAGCAGCAGGGTGCGGCCGAGCCGGGCCGCGTGCGGCAGCAGCCCCTCGGCCCAGGCCGCCGGGAGCAGCAGCGCCGCGCAGATCCCGAAGGCCCACATCGAGGTGTCGAACGGGTCCCCGGCCACGCCCTGCCGCCCCCACCAGCGGGTCAGCAAGGTGATCGCGGCATAGCCCGCCGCGGACAGCACAGCGAGTCCGACGCCGGCCGGGCGGACGGCGTCACCCGCGCCGCCGCCCAGCACCAGGACGGCCAGCCCGCCGAGCGCGCCGGCCACGGCCAGGGCGCCGCCGCGGCCGAGCCGTTCGCCCATCGTCAGCCGGGCCGCCAGCGCGATCAGCACCGGGCCCGAGCCGAGCGTCACGACGGTGGCGACCGCGAGCCCGGTGGAGCGGACCGCGCAGAAGTAGGCGGCCTGGAAGACGGTGAGGCCGGCGCCGGTGGCCAGCGCCCTGCGTACTGCCGCCCCGCGCGGCGCCGTCACGCCCCGCGCCACGCCCTGCGCCGGGCGGCGGCGCAGCAGCCGGACCGCGAGCAGCAGCGCGAAGCCGCCTGCGGCGCGCCAGAAGGTGAGGGCCAGCGGGCCGAGGCCGCTGCCGCCGTAAAGGGCCGCCGCCACGGCGCCCGCGGTGCCCCAGCCTGTTGCTGCGACGACGACATAGATCAGGCCCCGGGTGGCCGGGGCATGCCTGAATGACACGGAATTCTCCCGTGGAGGAAGGGGGGTCGGTCAGCTCGTCCGTGTGCGGGCAGCACCGACCGTCCCGGGTCGTACGACCCGGGCCGTGTCCTACGTCATCTCGGAGGCCGCTGCCCGCGTCAGGCTGCGGGAGGGGGGAGCACGGTGGAATGCATCCCCCCACGATATGGCTCCCGCCGGGGAGAGGGAGCCCACGCGCCTGCCCCGCCGGCCCTGCACCCCCGGGGCGGGTGCCCTGTCCTGCGACCTTCACCGCGCCGGTGCGCTGTGGCTCGCGCCCCTGGGTGAGTGCCACGTGCGGTGGCCTGTCGCCTTGACCGCCATCGCGGCCGGGCGCGCAGCTCCCCGCGCACCTCAGGGGCTGCCACGTGCCGCGGCCTTCACACTGCCGGTGCGTCTCGGTAGCCCGCGCCGTTCCTCGCGCCCCTGGGCGGATGCCACGTGCCGAGACCTGTCACCTTGACCACCGGCGCGGCCGGGCGCGCAGCTCCCCGCGCCGCCCGGCCGCACCCTGCACTTTCACGCCACGGACACCCCGCAGGACGCCGGCGCCGAGTGGGTGGTGGACCTCACCGGGGACGTACTGGCCTGGCGCCGCGCGCGCGAGAAGGCCGCGGTGGCGGTCCGCGGGCCGCTCACCGACCTGCTGCTGATCGTCTGCAAGCGGCGCTCCCCGTACACCGCCGGTGTCGAGGTGCTCGGCGACACGGGGCTGCTGGGCTCCTGGCTGGAGCGGGTGTCCTTCGGCTGGCCGAGGGCCGAAGGCACAAGGCCAAGGACCGCGCGGTCAGGACGCGCTGGGCTCGGGCTCCAGCAGAGCGTCGGGCTGCGCCTCCGGAGCGCCGGGGCGGCCGGCAGCGGCGGCGGTCTGGGCGACGAGCGCGCCGGCCAGCACCAGCGCGCCGCCGGTGACCTGGGCGGGGCCGAGGTGTTCCGCGAGCAGGACCCAGGCCAGCACCGTGGCGACGACCGCTTCGAGGCCGGCGACGACACCGGCCACCTGCGGGCTGAGGGTGCGGACCGCGAGCACCCCGGTCAGGTAGGCGACGACGGTGGAGACCAGCACGATCCAGCCGATCAGCAGCACCGCGGGCACATCGCGGTCGCCGAGCGCGGCCTGGTGGCCGAGCACGGACCACTGCATGGTCCAGGGGTGGGCGACGGCGGTGAGGGCGACGGCGGCGATGACGAGGCCGTGGGCGATGACGGTGATCGGCTCGGGTGCCTCGGCCTCGCCGGCGCCGTGGTCGGCGAGGACGAAATACGCGACCTGGCAGCACGCGGCCCCGAAGGCGTAGAGCAGCCCGAGCGCGTCGAAGGCGAGCCCCGACCAGACTTCGACGACGCAGGTCATACCGGCCATGGCCAGGACGACGCCGAATGCGGCGGCCCGGGTGACCGGGCGGCGCTGGACGAAGCGGATCCAGCCCAGCAGCAGGGCGGGGCCGAGGAATTCGACCAGGATGGCGATGCCGACCGGGATGCGGGCGATGGCCACGAAGTAGAGCGCCTGGCAGCCCGCGATGGCGAAGATGCCGAATCCGGCGACGAGGCCGGGGCGTTGCCTGAGCAGGGCGCGGGAGCGCAGGGCCACCGGCAGCAGGATGAGGGCGGCGCCCGCCACCCGCATCCACACCACCTGGAGCGGGTCGAGGCCGAGGTCGATGAGCGGTTTGGCGGCCACGCCCGAGCCGCCGAAGGCGCATGCCGACAGCAGCGCGAGCCCAAGTCCGCTGGTCCTGTGCGCTGATGCGTGCATCAGGTCATCATGTCAGTCGCCGACAGTACCGTCACCCCGGATATCCCTGACACCACGCGGGCCGGGTACGGGTCCCGGAGCCTCGTGCAGGTCGTCCGGGTCGAGGCCGGCCGCGCGCAGGACGTCGGCCGCCCGGCAGCCGGGGTCGGCGGCCAGCGCGTGCAGCAGGTCGATACCGTCGGCCTGCGCCCCGCCGCGCTGCCGGGCCAGGTCCACCGCGGTGTGGAAGGCCGCCGCGGCGGCCGGGCTCCAGCCGGGCATGGCCGCCGGCAGGACGGGCAGCGCCCCGGAGTCCTCCACCGAGCCGCGCCAGCGCAGCCCGTACCCGATGCTGCGCTGCACCAGGTAGCCGAGCACCCGGGCGGCCCGGCCGGCCGGGGTGTCGCAGGCGGCGCGGGCGTCGGGGTCGTTCTCCAGCAGTGAGTGCAGCAGATGGGCGGTGTCGGCCAGCGCGTCCCCGTCCCTGACCGCGCGCCGCCGCGCGCTGGCGGCCACGACGCGCACCTCAGTGGTGAGGTGGGCGTCGTCCGCCGGGTGGGCCGCGGCGAGCGGCGGCCCTTGGTCGCTGTACACACCATCCATCCCACCAGGCCCCGGGGGTGTGCCGCATCGGCTCAGCGGGGCATTCCGGCCTCCGCCCGCGGAGGGGGTCGCCCGCCGGGGCCTCCTCCGCGGGGATGAGTCATGGCCACAGCAAAGTGCGGGTCCAGCCGTCGCCGTCGCGGGTGTAGCGCAGCCGCAGGTGCCAGCGTGCCGGGTCGGCCTGGAAGAATTCCGCCTCCCGCGCGCGCAGCCGGTAGACGGTGTGGGTCGCGGGCACCCGGCCCGGTTCCGCGGCCACCAGCGCCTCGGCCGCGCGGTGCTCGCGCTCGTACTCCCCGGGTCCGTCCAGCGGCGCGGAGGTGCGGCCGGTGAAGCCGGCGATGCGGGCGGCGGGCGAGCGGCCGAGGTAGTCCCGCCGGGTGGCCTCCTCACCGAGGACGTCCACCGGTCCCGCCATCCGGATCTGCCGGCCGTGCGCGGGCCAGTACCAGGTCAGGGCCGCGACGGGACGGGCGGCGAGGTCCTGGCCCTTGCCGCTGCCGGAGTCGCCGGCGAAGACGAAGGCGCAGTCGGCGGAGTCGAGGCCGCGCAGCAGCAGCACCCGGGCGCTGGGGGTGCCGTCGGCGGCGGCCGTGCTCAGCGTCACGATCTGCGGTTCGGGTACGCCGTCGGCCAGCGCCCGGTCCAGCCAGTCGGCGAAGAGCGGCCCGGGGGCGGCGGGCGCGGTGTCCGGGTCGAAGTGCGGCAGCGGCCCGGCGAGCACCGGTGCGGCCCTGATCCGGTCCAGCAGCTCGCGGTCCGCCGCGGCGCTGCCGGCGCTCCCGCCGTCGACGGCGTCGCCGTCCTGGTCCCTGCCCTGCATGTGTCCTCCTGCTGCCGTACGGTTCCGCGCGGCCGGCTGTGGCGCCGGCCGCCGTACCCCAGCCTTCCCGGTACGGCGGCGGAGCGCACGCGGCACGGCGGGCCGCGGACGAGGAGGGGTCCTCGTCCACGGCCCGCCGTGGCAGTGCGCGGCCGTTGGACGGCCGGTGGCGCGGTCAGTGCAGGGTGACGGTGGTGGTCTGGGTGCCGACCGTGAAGACGTAGGCGCCGGGGGCCACCTGCTGCTTGCCCGAACCGTCGATGTCGCCCGGGGTGACGGCCAGTCGGCTCGGCGGCACCTTGAGGGTCACCGTCGTGCTCCGGCCGGCCGCCAAGTGCACCTTGGTGAAGGCGACCAGCTTGGTGGGCGGTGCGAGCACATCGCTCGACGGCTGCGAGACGTAGACCGGCACGACCAGGTCGCCGGCCCGGTTCCCGGTGTTGGCGACGCCGACCTTGAGGCTGATGGTGTCGCGGGTGCGGGCGGTCGCCGAGCCGGCCTTGACGGAGTCGAAGGCGTAGCTGGTGTAGGACAGTCCGGCGCCGAAGCGGTAGGCCGCGTCGTAGGAGGACTCGGGGCCGCTGTTGGTGCCGGGGAGCTGCTGGTAGTACAGCGGCTCATTGCCGACGTCCTTGGGCCAGGACGCGCTCAGCCGGCCGCTCGGGTTGACCTTGCCGAAGAGCACGTCGGCGACCGCGTGGCCGCCCTCGCTGCCGGGCAGCCAGGACATCAGCAGGCCCTGGGTGCCGTCGGCGGCGCCGAGCACCAGCGGGCGTCCGGCGATCACCACGGTGACCACCGGCTTGCCGGTCGCCTTGAGCGAGCTGACGAGCGCCTGCTGGTCGGCGGACAGCTCCGGCCGCGGGGCATCGGCCGAGCCCTCGGCCGCCGCCTTCTCGCCGACCACGACGACGGTCAGGTCGGCGTCCTTCGCCTGCGCCACCGCGTCGTCCGCGGAGGTCGCGCGGACCACGGACGTACCGGAGGGCGCGGCCTCCTTGATGCCCTGCAGCACGGTGGTGCCGGGGAGTTTCACACCGTCGGGGACGCCCTGCCAGCCGACGGTCCAGCCGCCCGCCTGGTCGTTGATGTCGTCGGCGTAGGAGCCGGCGACGACGATCTTCTTCGCGGACGAGGAGATCGGCAGCACATTGCCGTCGTTGCGCAGCAGCACCTGCGACTCGTCCGCGGCCTGCCTCGCGAGCGCGGTGTCGGCGCCGATCACCCGGGAGTCGGCCTTCGCGGCGTCCACGTAGGGGTGTTCGAACAGGCCCAGCTTGAACTTCATGGTCAGGATCCGGCTCACCGACTGGTCGATCCGCTTGACCGAGACCAGGCCGCGCTGGACGGCGGTCTTGAGCCCGTCGCTCCAGCCCTGCGCGTCGTACGGCTCCATGGCCATGTCCAGGCCCGCGTTGACGGCCTTGGCGATGGCCTCGGGATAGTCGGCGGCGATGTGGTAGCTGGTCTGCAGCGCGCGGACGTCCTGCCAGTCGCTGACCTCGACGCCCTGGAAGCCCCACTGGCCGCGCAGCACATCGGTCAGCAGGTAGTGCGACGAGGTCGCCGGAATGCCGTTGATCGCACCGGAGTTGACCATCACCGACATCGCGCCGGCGTCCACGGCCTGCTTGTACGACGGGAGCAGCGTGTCCTGGAGGTAGCGGATCGAGACGTCGCCGGGCACCCGGTCGTGGCCGTTGCCGGGTTCGCCGTAGCCGCCGAAGTGCTTGACGGTGGCGGCGACGTTCTTGGCGCCGCCCGCGCCCTGGATGCCGGTCACCGCGGCGGACGCCAGGGTGCCGGACAGCAGCGGGTCCTCGCCGAAGGTCTCGTAGTAGCGGCCCCACCGCTGGTCGCGCGCGATGTCGGTGACCGGGGCGAAATTCCAGTCGATGCCGGTGGCGGCGACCGCCTTGGCGGTGGACGCGCCGGCGTCCTTGACCAGCTCCGGGTCCCAGCTGGAGCCCAGGCCGATCTCCTGCGGGAAGATCGTGGCGCCCAGCACGTTGTTGTGGCCGTGCACGGCGTCGACGCCGTAGATGATCGGGATGTGCAGGCGGGTCTTCTCGACCGCGTACTTCTGCACGGTGTTGACCATCGTCGCCCAGTTGGTGGGCGTGTTCACGGTGGGACCGGCGCCGCCGCCGGACAGGATCGAGCCCGCGGCATTGTCGACCAGCACCGACTTCATGCAGGATTCGGTGAAGGCACCGCCGCTCCACTGGCAGTCGCCCTGCATGTTGACGACCGAGATCTGATCCATCTGCCCGATTTTCTCCTCCAGCGTCATCCGCTTGAGGAGATCCTTGACCCGGACATCGATCGGGGCCTTGGCATTGGTGTAGCTGGGATTGTCGCCGGCCTCCGCCGGTACGGAGGCCACCGCGGCCACACAGGCGGCTGCGGTGGCGAGTGTCAGGAGGCTTCTCATACGTAGTCGTCGAGCGTTCGTTGGCATCGCAGGCGTCCCGTTCCTGTTGGGGGTCCCCGGCGGACCGGGGCCGATAGCCGTAAACGTTTCCGATCGGCGGGAAGTCTGTCCTTGCCCCGACTGATCGTCAAGACTGTGCGCAGGAAGGTTTTTCCCGCGCCCTTGTGCCGCCCCCGTATCGTCGTCATCGCGTCCTCATGTCCACTCGCGCAGAACGGGTATGCCGTGAACATCCGTGAACTCGCCCGCCGCAGCGGTGTGTCGACCGCCACCGTCTCCCGGGCGCTGAACGACCGGGCCGAGGTGAGCGAGGCGACCCGCGCCAAGATCCGGCGGCTGGCGAGCGAGTTGGGCTACGCGCCCAACGAGCCCGCCCGCACCCTGGTGCGGCGCCGCTCGGACACCATCGGGCTGGTGTGGGACAGCGGGCAGGAGGCGATGGGCCAGCACAACCCGTTCCTGCTCGGACTGCTGAGCGCCGTGCGCACCGCGCTGTCCGAGGCGGACTACCACCTGATGCTGCTGACCACGCCCGGCGCGCAGGACCAGGACAACGCCCATCTCCAGGCGGTCCAGCGGCACAACCTGGAGGGGGTGATCGTGCTGACCACCCCGCCGGACGACCGCTGCCTGCGGGTGCTGGCCGATTCCACGGTGCCCTGCGCGGGGATCGACACCGCCTTCACCGGGCCGCGTACGGTCCGGGTCAGCTCGGACAACGCGGCGGGCGCGGAGGCCGCCGTGCAGCACCTGTACGAGCTGGGCCACCGCAGGATCGCCACCGTGACCGGGCCGCTGCACCTGCCGCCGGCCGCCGAGCGCCTGGCGGGCTACCTGCGGGCCTGTGCCCGGCTCGGGCTGAGCGTGCCGCCGGAGTACGTGACCGAAGGGGACTTCTTCCTGGCCAGCGGGGAGAACGCGGGCAAGCGGCTGCTCGCGCTGCCCGACCGGCCCACCGCGATCTTCGCCGCGGGCGACCAGATGGCGATCGGCGCGGTGCACGCGGCGGCCGACGCCGGGCTGACGGTGCCGGGCGACCTGGCGGTGGTCGGCTTCGACGACATCGACGCCGCGGCGCTGGTACGGCCGGCGCTGAGCACGGTCGCGCAGGACCAGCGCGGCCTGGGGGAAGCGGCGGTGGAGGCGCTGCGGGGCCTGATCGACGCGACGGTGGTGGACACCGCCGAGGCGCAGCCGCGGATCATCCCCACCCGGCTGCTGATACGCGGATCGAGCCGGTCCGGGGTGTGAACCCCGGACCGGCCCGGTCCTGCCCGGCCCTCCGGCCGCCCGGCCGCCCTGCGGGTCAGCCCCGCTGGACGTCCTCGTCGGCGAGGATCAGGTAGAGCTTCTTGCGGGCCTCGTTCACCACGGTCAGCGCCTTCTCGCGCTGGTCGGGGGTGCCGGTGGCCCACACCTGGCGGAAGGCCTCGATGAGGCCGCCGCCCGCCTTCCTTATCTCGTTCATGGCGTCCCAGTCGACGCCGCGCCCCGCGTCCTCCCACGGAGCCTCGGGGCCGGCCTCGGCTTCCGCCCGGCCGGCGTCGGCGAGCGTGAACAGCTTCTTGCCGCCCTCGCTCGCGCTGCTGATCAGGCCCTCGTCCTCCAGCAGCTGCAGCGTCGGGTAGACCGAGCCGGGGCTCGGCTTCCACGCGCCGCCGCTGCGCTCGGCGATCTCCTGGATCATCTCGTAGCCGTGCATCGGCCGGTCCTTGAGCAGCGCCAGGATCGACGCCCGCACATCACCCCGCCGTGCCCGGCCGCGCGGTCCGCCGCGCCCCCGGCCGCCGGGGCCGAACGGCCCGCCGCCGAAGGGCGGCCCGAAGGGTCCGAAGGCGGCCCTGCGTCCTTCGTGCTCGCCCCAGCCGCGCCGGCCGGGACCGTTGTCGTGTCCATGTGAATGCCCGTACATATCATTCTCCTATCGTGAGCGTTCGCGATGCCTCAACGATATATCGGAACTGTTCGGAAGGCAAACACCCAGGCCACGCGAGGGATCCCGGCGCTGTCGGACCCCTCGGGCATACTGAGGACATGGACAGGGCGGATCTGGTGAGGCTGCGGCGCTCCCGCGACCGAATGGACCGCGACTACGCGCGCCCGCTCGACGTGGCGGCGCTGGCCCGCGAGGCGCTCATGTCGCCCGGCCACTTCTCCCGCAGCTTCCGCTCGGCGTTCGGCGAGACCCCGTACGCCTACCTGATGACCCGCAGGATCGAGCGCGCGAAGGCCCTGCTGCGGCGCGGCGACATGACGGTCACCGATGTGTGCATGGCGGTCGGCAGCACCTCGCTCGGGTCGTTCAGCTCCCGCTTCACCGAGCTGGTCGGCGAGACCCCGAGCGCGTACCGGGCGCGCAACCACTCCGAGCTGTCCGCGCTGCCGGCCTGCGTCGCGAGAATGGTCACCCGGCCGGTGAGGAATCCGGCCGGGAATCCGGTCAGGAACAAAGAAGTCCGGGCGGCCGGTCCTGTCGTAGCGTGACCTGCATGGACATCCGACTTTCGCACACCTTCCTGGCGGTCGACGACCACGACAAGGCCGTCGAGTTCTACCGCGACATCCTCGGCCTCGAGGTCCGCAACGACGTCGGCTACGAAAAGATGCGCTGGGTCACCGTCGGCGCTCCGTCCCAGCCCGAGGTCGACATCGTGCTCGAACCGCCGGCCGCGAACCCGAACATGTCACCGGCCGACCGCGACGCGGTGGCCGACCTGATGGCCAAGGGCGTGTACGCGCGCGTGGTGTTCTGGACCGACGACTGCGACGCGACCTTCGAGCGCATCCAGGCGGCCGGCGCGGACGTCGTCCAGGAGCCGACCGACCAGCCGTACGGCGTACGCGACTGCTCCTTCCGCGACCCGGCGGGCAACGAGGTGCGCTTCAACCAGGCCAAGCACTGACCTCGGGGCGGCCCGGCCGGGGTCCCGCCGCCGGGCGTTCACCCGTCCGTCCCCCGTCCCGGCCGCCCTCGGGGTTCGCGGCCGGACGCGCGGGCCGCCGTCGCCTACGCTCACGCCATGCGTATCCGTATCGTCGACGCCTTCACCGACCGGCCCTTCGCCGGAAATCCCGCCGGGGTGCTGCTGCTGGACTCCGACGGCTTTCCCGGCGACCGCTGGATGCAGCAGGTCGCCGCCGAGGTCAATCTGTCCGAGACCGCGTTCGCGCACCCGCTGACGGGTGCGCGGGACGCCGGGTGGGCGCTGCGCTGGTTCACCCCGGCCACGGAGGTGGGGCTGTGCGGCCACGCGACGCTGGCCACCGCGCACGTGCTGCGGACGACGGGCGCCGCGCACGACGTGATCGCCTTCCGCACCCGCGCCGGGGTGCTGACCGCGGACGCCGGCGGCGACGGCTCGATCACCCTGGACTTCCCCGCCGCCCCGCTGACCCCCGTGGCCCTGCCCGACGGCCTGGCCGAGGCGCTGGGCGCGGCGGCGCTGACCGTGCTCGACACCGGCCCCGACTGCGGTGACCTGCTGGTCGAGGTCGCCGACGAGGCGGTGGTACGCGCCCTGGCCCCGGACTTCGCGGCGCTGGCCCGGCTGTCGCGGCGCGGGGTGGTCGCCACCGCGGCGGCGGCCGATCCCGCGGCCGGCTACGACTTCGTCTCCCGCGGCTTCTTCCCCGCGGTCGGCATCGACGAGGACCCGGTCACCGGCAGCGCGCACACCGCGCTCGCGCCGTTCTGGTCGGCCCGGCTCGGCCGCACCGGGCTGACCGGCCTCCAGGCCTCGGCACGCGGCGGCCTGGTCGGCACCCGCCTGCACGGCGACCGGGTGCTGCTGACCGGCTCCGCGGTCACGGTGATCGACGGCGAACTGCACGCCGTGCCGTAGCGGCGGGGCGGGCCGGAGCGGCCGGTCAGCCGGTGGGCAGCCAGCCGACCTTCCCCGCCAGCAGGGCGTAGCCGACGAAGGCGACCGTGTCGATCAGGGAGTGCGCGGCGACCAGCGGGCCGACCCGGCCCCAGCGGCGGTAGAGCAGCACGAAGACCACGCCCATCGCCATGTTGCCGACGAAGCCGCCGATGCCCTGGTAGAGGTGGTAGGAGCCGCGCAGCACGGCGCTGGCGGCGAGCGCGGCCACCGGGGTCCAGCCGAGCCGGTCGAGCCGGCGCAGCAGGTAGCCGACCACGATCACCTCTTCGAGCACCGCGTTCTGCACGGCGGAGGCGATCAGCACCGGGATCTTCCACCAGACGTTCGGCAGCGACTCGGGCACCACCGTCAGGTTGAAGCCGGCCTGCCGCGCGCCCAGGTAGAAGGCCAGGCCGGTGCCGCCGATCACCGCGGCGACGGCGGCGCCCCAGGCCAGGTCGCGGCGCGGGCGGCTCAGGTCGAACCCGATAGCCCGCATGCCGGCCCGCTCGCGGCCGAGCAGATAGGCGACCAGGGCGACCGGGGCCAGCGCGCTGGCGATGGAGAAGACCTGCCAGGCCAGGTCGAGCCAGGGCCGGTTGGGCGCGTAGGAGCCGACCAGCGTCGCCGACTGGTTCTTGAGCGCGCCCGGCTTGGTGACCGAGCCGATGAAGCTGATCAGCGCGGACACCCCGCTGGCGCCGAGCGAGAGCGCCAGGACGATCAGCGTCTCATTGCGGAGCGTCCGGTCCGGCAGCCCCGCATCCACCTGGTACGGCTCTGTGTGCATGCGGGGTCCTCCAACGGCGCGAGTGTCTCCGGACAAGATACGAAGATCGCGCCGTCACGTACGGAGCCACCCCCCGTGGTGGCCCCGGTTTCAGACCGCCGGCCAGAGGTGCACCGGTTCGCCGCCCTGCATGTGCTCGCGGTACCGCTGGGTCATCGCGGCCAGGGCGGCCCGCCGGTCGGGGGTGCGCTCCAGCAGCCGGTGGAAGGCGGCGGACTGCCATTCGGCGCCGTTGGTGCGCAGCCGGCAGCGTTCCTCGATGATGCCGAGGTAGAGGTCGCGGTCGGCGGGTTCGATGCCCCAGGAGTCGAGCCCGGCCGCGGCGAGCGGCAGCAGGTCCTCCCTGATCAGGTCGGCGGCGGGGATCTCGGCCAGGCCGCGCCCGCGCGGCCAGCGCATGACGGCCCCGATGCCGTCCCGGCAGCCCGCCTCGAAGTTGGCGGCGGCGGCACCGAAGGGCAGCCGCTGCCAGACCGGGCGGGGCGCGTCGGCCAGCGCTCTGACCAGGCCGTAGTAGAAGGCCGTGTTGGCCAGGACGTCGGCCACGGTGGGGCCGGCCGGCAGCACCCGGTTCTCCACCCGCAGGTGCGGCACACCGTCGACGACCGCGTAGACCGGGCGGTTCCAGCGGTAGATCGTGCCGTTGTGCAGGGTCAGCTCGCGCAGTCGCGGCACTCCCCCGTCGTCCAGCACCCGCAGCGGGTCCTCGTCGTCGCAGATCGGCAGCAGCGGGGGGAAGTAGCGGACGTTCTCGGCGAACAGGTCGAGCGGCGAGTCGATCCAGCGCTCGCCGAACCAGGTCAGCGGGCGTACGCCCTGGACGCGCAGCTCCTGCGGGCGGGTGTCGGTGGCCTGCTGGAAGAGCACAGGACGGGTCTCCCGCCACAGCTCGCGGCCGAAGAGGAACGGCGAGTTGGCGCCGACGGCGACCTGCGGCCCCGACAGCGCCTGGGCGGCGTTCCAGACGGCGGCGAAGCGGCCGGGGGTGACCTGGAGGTGCATCTGGATGGAGGTGCAGGCCGCCTCGGGGGCGATCGACGCCGAGGCGTAGACCAGGTGTTCCACGCCCTTGATGTCCAGGGTGATGTCCTCGCCCCGCATCGCGAGGATGGTGTCGTTGAGCAGCATGTAGCGATCGGCCCGCGAGAGGTTGGCGGAGACCAGGTCCTGCGCCTGCAGGGTCGGCAGAATTCCGACCATCACGATGTGCGCGCCCACCTCGCCCGCCATGCGGTCGGCATACGACAGGCCGGTCCGCAGTTCCTCGGCGAGCCGGTCGAGTACGGGTCCTGAAAGCCGGTGCGGCGCTATGTTCACTTCAATGTTGAACTGAGCGAGCTCGGTCTGGAAATCATGACTCGCGATGCGCGCGAGCACTTCTTCGTTCATCATCCGCGGCAGTCCCGCGGAATCCGCGAGATTCAATTCGATCTCAAGGCCCATGAGATTGCGCGGCCGGTCGAATCGCTTCTCCGCCAGCAGCCGTTCGAGGCCCAGCAGGCACTGCCGGAGCTTGTGCCGGTACCGCCCGCGGTCGGCGGGGTCGAACCCGCTGGCGGCGACCTTCTCCCCCATCTACGCCTCCTTGCGTCCACAGGCACCCGATGGCCGCCCATCGGAGACGATGCCCACCCAAATGATCGATAACGCCACATGGTACCGGTCCCGCACGCTAGGCTTGCTGTAGCAGCCATCCGCGCACCTTCCAGTGGCACATTCTGTTGTCATAGGCCCCGGGGATATGCGGATGAAATGACCGACGGGATCCGGCCGTCCGTGACGGGCAGAAATATCCACCGCCCTCCCCATACGCTGCGGTAATGCCATCTGCGCATCCTCCGAAGAAGGCGAATTATCACCTTGCGCGTAATACTGGCAGCGACTAGATGAAACATGGAGCGAACACACGTCGTATAAACTCCGCGCACAAGGCAAAGCATCCGCCGTCGCCGGACGTGCCTGAGCAGGTCTCCCGCAGAGCACCTGACCGACCGTGCCGTCCGCGTCCGCCCTCCCCGAACCACGTGTCTCCAGTGAGAGGCGACATCATGCCGCTGCTTGTTCCCCCAGCACCCGCCCCCGCCCTGCTGAGCGTCCTTGCCGCACTCAGTTCGCCCACCGCGGTCCTGGAAGCCAGGACGCCGGCGCTGCGTAACGCAGAAGGGCCGCTGGCCGCCGAACACCCGCTGCCTGTCCATGTGTTCGAGCCGGCGACCGTCCCCGGAGCGCTGCCGCAGGCGCGGCTGACCGGCTGGCGGTTCCATATCAGGGCGGGCGCGAGAGTCGCCGCCGCGGGCGAGACCGTGGTGACACCCGGCGGATGGGTGTTCTCGCGGTTCTCCGAGGGACCGTTCCTGGCATCCATCGAGCGCGCGCTGCACCAGGCGGACACCTTGCCGACCACGTACCAGCCGCACCTGCTGTCGGTACCGGGGCTCTACATGCTGGCGCTGTGGCTGCACTGCGACGCACGGGCGGACGCCGCCACCGCCCAGCCCGACCCCGACGACCTGCTGGTGCCGCTGGCGCCCGCGCCGCCCGGTATCGCCCCGCACCGGGTGCACCGGCTGACCGAGCTGGCACCGGCGATCAGCGTACGTCTGGCGCCGCCGCCGCTGATGGGCTCGCCCGCCTGAAGCGCCGCACCCGAAGGCGGTGTGCCGCGGCCCTGTCCGGCCGCGGCACACCGCCTTCGTGCGTGAACACGCCGCCCGCCGTGAGCGTACGGTGACGGCAACCGGCGGAGCGGGTGACGCGTCTTCTCCCGCACAGCCCGGCGGAGCACGGCCTCGGCGAAATCCCTGCGGATTGACGCCAGGAGGGCAACACTGGGACCGGCCGCACGCACAATCGGGGGACGAGATGCAGGAAGCAGACAGCGCGACCCACCGCACCACTCACCTCACGCAGCGAAAGACTCGATCCATGTGCCAGCACAAGCCGCAGTGCCCGACCGCAGAAGGCCCCGACCGTGAGGCCGCACTTACCGTGGCCCACCATCCGGAGCAGGGCTGGAGCCTGCTGTGCAACGGGGTGCTGCTCTTCGAGGACACCGGGGAGCTGCTGCCGGACGGCCAGATCATCGCGCCGCACCGCCCGCTGGGCACCGAGCACATCACCACCGCGGCCTGACGCCCGCACCGTCGCGCCGCAGCACACAAAGCCGGTTCCCCGTCGTCCAAGGGAACCGGCTTCGCCATGCGCGCTGGCGGCGGCACCGGGATCCCGGCGCCGCCGTGCGCCTCAGCTGTCGTAGGCGTCCAGCGGCGGGCAGGAGCAGACCAGGTTGCGGTCGCCGTAGGCGCCGTCGATCCGCCGCACCGGCGGCCAGTACTTGTCGGCCGCGGACACCCCGGCGGGGAAGACCGCCTCCTGGCGGCTGTACGGGTGGTCCCACTCGCCGCCCAGCGCCGCCGCGGTGTGCGGGGCGTTGCGCAGCGGGTTGTCGTCGGCGGGCCATTCGCCGGAGCCGACCCGGTCGACCTCGGCGCGGATGGCGATCATCGCGTCGCAGAAGCGGTCCAGCTCGGCCAGGTCCTCGCTCTCGGTGGGCTCGATCATCAAGGTGCCCGCGACCGGGAAGGACATGGTCGGCGCGTGGAAGCCGTAGTCGATCAGCCGCTTGGCGATGTCGTCGACGGTGACGCCGGTCTCCTTGGTCAGCGGGCGCAGGTCGATGATGCACTCGTGGGCGACCAGGCCGCCGGGGCCCGTGTAGAGGACGGGGAAGTGCGGCTCCAGGTGCCTGGCGACGTAGTTGGCGCTCAGCACCGCCTGCTGGGTGGCCTGCCTGAGCCCGTCGGCGCCCATCAGCCGGACATAGGTCCAGGAGATCGGCAGGATGCCCGCCGAGCCCCAGGGCGCCGCCGAGACCGGGCCGACACCGGTGGCCGGGCCGGCGGCCGGCTGGAGCGGGTGGTTGGGCAGGTACGGCGCCAGGTGCGCGCGCACCGCGACCGGGCCGACGCCGGGGCCGCCGCCGCCGTGCGGGATGCAGAAGGTCTTGTGCAGGTTCAGGTGCGACACGTCGGCGCCGAAGCGGCCGGGCCGGGCGAGGCCGACCAGCGCGTTCAGGTTGGCGCCGTCCACGTAGACCTGGCCGCCCGCGTCGTGCACGGCGGCGCAGATGTCGGTGATGTTGTCCTCGAAGACGCCGTGCGTGGAGGGGTAGGTGACCATCAGCACGGCCAGCTGCTCGCGGTACTGCTCGATCCTGGCGTGCAGGTCGGCGACGTCCACGTCACCGTCCTGGCCGGTCTTCACCACGACGACCTTCATCCCGGCCATCACCGCGCTGGCGGCGTTGGTGCCGTGGGCGGAGGACGGGATCAGGCACACCGTACGGGCGGTGTCGCCGTTCGCCCGGTGGTAGGCGCGCACCGCGAGCAGTCCCGCCAGCTCGCCCTGCGACCCGGCGTTCGGCTGGAGGCTGACCTTGTCGTAGCCGGTGACCTCGGCGAGCTGGTCCTCCAGGCCGCGGATCAGGGCGAGATAGCCCTCGGCCTGCTCGGCGGGCGCGAAGGGGTGAAGCGCGCCGAATTCGGGCCAGGTGACCGGCTCCATCTCGGTGGTCGCGTTGAGCTTCATCGTGCACGAGCCGAGCGGGATCATGCCGCGGTCCAGCGCGTAGTCGCGGTCGGCGAGCCGGCGCAGATAGCGCAGCATCCCGGTCTCGCTGCGGTGCAGGTGGAAGACCGGATGGGTCAGATACGGCTCGGTACGCGCCAGGCCGGCGGGCAGCGCGTCCGGGGCGGCGCCGTCGAGCGCGTCGAGGTCGGTGCCGCCGTCCGCGCCGAAGGCGGCCAGGACGGCGGCCAGCTGGGCGCGGGTGGTGGTCTCGTCGCACGCGATGCCGACCAGGTCGGCGTCGGTCTGCCGCAGGTTGACCCCGGCGGCGCGGGCCGCTGCGACCACCTCGGCGGCCCGGCCCGGCACCCGGGCGGTGAGCGTGTCGAAGTAGCCGTCGTGCACGATCTCCACACCGGCCGCCCGCAGCCCCGCGTCCAGTACGGCCGCGTAGCGGTGGGCGCGGCGGGCGATCTGCGCCAGGCCCTCGGGTCCGTGGTAGACCGCGTACATCCCGGCCATCACGGCGAGCAGCACCTGGGCGGTGCAGATGTTGCTGGTGGCCTTCTCCCGGCGGATGTGCTGCTCGCGGGTCTGCAGCGCCAGCCGGTAGGCGGTGTCGCCGTCGGCGTCGACCGAGACGCCGACCAGGCGGCCGGGCAGGTTGCGGGCGTAGGCCTCGCGCACCGCCATGTATCCCGCGTGCGGTCCGCCGAAGCCCATGGGGACGCCGAAGCGCTGGGTGGTGCCGACCGCGATGTCCGCGCCGAGCGCGCCGGGCGAGGTGAGCAGGGTCAGTGCCAGCAGGTCGGCGGCCACCGTGACGACCGCGCCCAGGGCGTGCGCCTGCTCGATGACCGGCCGCAGGTCGCGGACCGCGCCGGAGGCACCCGGATACTGCAGCAGCACGCCGAAGACTCCGCGCTCGGCGACCTCGGCGGGGATGCCGTCGCTCAGGTCGGCCACCACGACCTCGACGCCGGCCGGCTCGGCGCGGGTCCCGATCACGGCGGTGGTCTGCGGGAAGGTGTCGGCGTCGACCAGGAAGACGCCGTCCTTGACCTTGCCGACCCGCCGGGACAGCGCCATCGCCTCGGCCGCCGCGGTGCTCTCGTCCAGCAGCGAGGCACCGGAGGTGGGCAGCCCCGTGAGGTCGGCGACGACGGTCTGGAAATTGATCAGCGCTTCCAGCCGGCCCTGCGAGATCTCCGGCTGGTAGGGCGTGTACGCCGTGTACCAGGCGGGATTCTCCATGACGTTGCGCAGGATCACCGGCGGGGTGAAGGTGCCGTAGTAGCCCAGGCCGATCATCGGTGCCAGCACCTGGTTGCGGTCGGCGAGCGCCCGCAGTTCGGCCAGCACCTCGGCCTCGGTGCGGGCGGCGGGCAGTGCGAGGGCGGCGGCGCTCCTGATGCTGTCCGGTACGGCCGCCTCGGTCAGCTCGTCCAGCGAGCCGTAGCCCACCTGGGCGAGCATCTTTGCCTGGGCCGCGGCGTCCGGGCCGATGTGGCGGCGGGCGAAGGGCAGACCGGCTTCGAGTTCGGCGAGCGTGGTACGGGGTGCGATCGGATCGTTCATCTGCGGAGGCCTCCTGGTCTGCGACGACCTTCGGGGGTGCCCGGCTCGGGCACCCGTACGGCCTCCCCCTCTGTCATCAGTACCTGAGAGCTTCGCCGTCCCCGCGGGGACGGCTTTCACCTTCGGTGAAGACCTGTCCCACGAACGGCGCTCCCGGGGCGGGTCCTGCTTTCCAGAGTGACCTCGCCCCTGCGGTACGGATGCCTGAGAGATTCCGGGGAGGATTTGCTCCTTCGGCGCCTCCGAACCGCCGCTGCGGCACGCTTTCGGAGGACTCTCCCGCATGGGGTCTACGGCTGCATCCAGCCTACCAGCGCGTTCTGGACAGCGGCGGACCCGACATTCGGGTCGACATCACCCGCGATGTGGCTTTTGGTGGTAACCAACAGCTCTCGCCGTTGGTTGGAGGGACCGTGCAGACCGATATCGATCCGCGAAGCCTCATCGGCCGCCGCGCCTTCGACCGTGACGGTACGAGGATCGGCACCGTGGACGAGGTGTACCTCGACGACGCGACCGGTACACCGGAGTGGGCGGCCGTGCGGACCGGCCTTTTCACCCGCGACGCGTTCGTACCGCTGGAGCCGAGCGAACTGGTGGACGACGGCCTCCGGGTGCCGTACAAGAAGTCCCTGATCAGGGACGCGCCGGACTTCGGCGTCGGGCGGCATCTGTCACCCGAGCAGGAGTTGCAGCTCTACCACCACTACGGCATGGACGTGCCGACCGTCGCGGACCAGGACAAGGGGCCGCCGCCCGACTTCGGCGAACTGGCCGGCGGGGACCGGCGCCCGAAGGACAGCAGCTAGGGCCGGGCCCCGGCGTCGCCTACAGCCCCCGCCGGGGCCTGGCGGCCGCGGAGCGGGAGCGGCTCGGTCCTGGACAGGGCGGGATCGTCCACGGCGAAGGTGCGCACCCGGCCCGGCACGGTGTCGGCGGGCACCTCGAAGCGGACCGTGACCCGGCCGACCCCGCTGCCCTGCACCCACCCGGCGCCGTACTCGGTGTGCTCGACGTCCTGGCCCGGCACCCAGCGGCTGGCCCGGTCCGGCTCCGGCGGCGGGGTGACGGGCAGCTCGGGCGGGGCGTCCTCGCCGGGATCGGCGCCGGAGTCCGAGTCGCGCAGATTCTGGGCCGCCTGGGCGAAAAGGTCCTCCTGGGTGAAGTCGGCGAGCCCGGACACACCGACGCCGAGCAGCCGCACCCCGCCGGTGGTGTCGACGGCCTCGGCGAGCCTGCGGGCGGTCTCCTTGACGACGGCGGGGTCGTCTGTGGGCGCCCGCAGCGTCTCGGAGCGGGTCAGGGTCGAGAAGTCGTACCGGCGGATCTTCACCACCACCGTCCGCCCGGAGCGGCCGGCGCCGCGCAGCCGCTGGGCGCAGCGGTCGGCGAGCCGGTCGATCTCGTACCGCACCCGGGCGCGGTCGTTGAGGTCGGTGTCGAAGGTGTCCTCGACGGAGATGGACTTCACATCGCGGTCGGCGACCACCGGCCGGTTGTCGAGCCCGGCTGCCATCGCGTGCAGCGAGCTGCCGTGCGCCTTGCCCAGCAGCCTGACCAGCTCGGGTTCGCCCGCCTGCGCGATCTCGGCGACGGTGAGGATGCCGGCCCGCCGCAGATGCTCCGCGGTGGCCGGTCCCACGCCCCACAGGGTACGTACCGGCAGCGGGTCGAGCAGCGCGCGCTCGGTGCCCGGCTCGACCACCACCAGGCCGTCCGGCTTGGCCTGCTCGGAGGCGATCTTGGCGAGCAGCTTGGAGCCGGCCAGGCCGACCGAGGCGGTCAGCCCGGTCGCGGCCAGGATGTCGGCCCGCAGCCGCTCGGCGACCGCCCGCGGGTCGCCCGCCAGGTCGCCCGCCTCCAGGTCGACGAAGGCCTCGTCCAGGCTGAGCGGCTCTATCAGCGGCGACACTCCGGCGAGCAGCGCCATCACGATGTCGCTGATCCGCCGGTAGATGCCGAAGCGCGGCACCAGATACGCGGCATTCGGGCACAGCCGCCTGGCGTGCGCCATGGCCATCGCGGAATGGACGCCGTGCACGCGCGCCTCGTAGGACGCGGTCGCCACCACGCCGCGGGGCCCGAGCCCGCCGACCACCACCGGCTTGCCCCGCAGGCTCGGCTTGGAGGCCTGCTCGACCGCGGCGAAGAACGCGTCCATGTCCAGATGGAGGATCGTCGGCGCACTTCTCACACCCTCGATCGTGCCGCACCGCACCGACAATCGCCGTACATGCGTACGGCACGGCGCCGCGGCGGACGCGTGCTGCGGTACGTAAACGTGTACGGCCGGCCGGTCCGGGGGCGGCTCTAGACCGCCCGGTTGCGCCGCCTGGCCAGCTCGTCGGCCGCATTGTGGCCGATCAGGGTCTCGCCGGTGTCCACGCGCTCCCCGTGCAGCTCGGACAGCGAACTCTCCACGTCCCGCCACACCACGCCCACCGCGATACCGAAGACCCCCTGGCCGCCCTGGAGCAGGTCGACGACCTCGGCGGGCGAGGTGCACTCGTAGACCGTGGCGCCGTCGCTCATCAGGGTCATCCTGGCGAGTTCCGCCGGGCCCACCGAGCGCAGGTGGCGTACCGCCGTCCGGATGTTCTGCAGCGACACGCCGGTATCCAGCAGCCGTTTGACGATCTTGAGCACGACCACGTCGCGGAAGCTGTACAGCCGCTGGGCGCCCGAGCCGTACGCCGGGCGGACGCTGGGCTCGACCAGTCCCGTACGCGCCCAGTAGTCGAGCTGCCGGTAGGTGATGCCGGTGGCCGCGCAGGCCGTCGGGCCGCGGTAGCCGATCTGCTCCGGCTCGGGGTCGCCGGCGGGCGCCGTCCCCGCCGTCCCCGGCTCGGCGGCGCGGGCCAGCGCCCCCCGGGTCGGATACGGGCCGCCGGTCGCCGAACCGTCGCCGGTGCTTCTCACGCCGCCCTCCGTCCTTCGCGTCCCGAACACCGCGCACGTGCCACGGGACTTGCCACTTCGACGGTAGGCAGTCACCAGGGGTGCGTCAACGATCGCCACACTCGGCACGCCGAGTGAAATTCACCCCACGAGTGGTTTGATGTGACCGGCTCCGGGAAGACCTCCCCGAATGGCCTCACAGAGGCAACCTTGCCCTGTCGACCGGGCCGGTCCGGCCCCGGTCGGCCGGCCGGCCGGATCACTGGTTGCTGGTACCGAAGTCCTCAGGCGAGATCTGGTCGAGGAATTCGCGGAATTTCTCCACTTCGTCCTCCTGCTCGTCCGGGATCGCGATCCCCGCGTCGTCCAGCACCCCGTCGCTGCCGTAGATCGGTGTCCCGGTGCGCAGCGCGAGCGCTATCGCGTCCGACGGGCGGGCGCTGACCTCGACACCGCTGGCGAAGACCAGCTCCGCGTAGAACACACCCTCCCGCAGGTCGGTGATGCGGACCTCGGTGAGCGTCTGCCCCACGGCCTCCAGGACGTCCTTGAACAGGTCGTGCGTCAGTGGTCGCGCAGGCGTCATCCCCTGCTGCGCGAAGGCGATGGCGGTGGCCTCGCCCGGCCCGATCCAGATGGGCAGGTACCGGTCGCCTCCCACTTCACGCAGGAGCACGATCGGTTGATTGGAGGGCATTTCCACCCGGACACCCACAACATCGAGCTCGTTCACACGTCAACCCTAGGACGTGCCCGCCGGGTTTGGGTAGTCGGGCAGCCCTCGCGCCGCCCGCGGATGCTGTTCGAACAGCGCGATTCCCCGGTCAGCGCAGGCGCAAGCGCAGTGCGGACCGCAGCATGGCGGCATGCAGCCGAACGGACAGCTCGGCCAGCTCCTCCGCGGTGACCTCGGCGTGTCGGCGGGTCTGCGGGTTGCGGTGCCTGCGCAGCGGCGCCACCAGCTGCTCCACGAGGCCGGCCTCCCGGTCGGCCGCGGCCTTCACCGCCCGCAGATGCCGCGGTTCCAGACCGTAGCGGCCCAGATCGGCGATCAGCCGCCCGATCACGACCGTCTCGGCGTCGTAGCCGCCGTCACCGCCCGCCCCGACCAGGCCGTAGGACTCCCACTGGTCCAGTTCCACCGCACCGGCCCCGGTGGCGGCCAGCAGCTCCTCCCGGCCGACCCGCAGCTCCTCAGGGGCGCGCAGGGCGTCCTCAGGGCCGTCCTGCGGCTGGTCCTGGCCGCCGCCGACACGGGCCGGCAGCGTGGGCTGCTCGCCGCGGTCCAGGCTCTCCAGATGCTCCTTGATGACCCGCAGCGGCAGATAGTGCTCCCGCTGCACCCGCAGCACGTACGCGAGGCGCAGCACGTCGCCCTCGGCGAATTTGCGGTAGCCGGACGGGGTGCGCTGCGGTTCGACCAGGCCCTCCGCCTCCAGGAAGCGGATCTTGGAGATGGTGACCTCGGGAAATTCGTCCCGCAGCTGCCCGAGCACCGCGCCGATGCTCAGCAGTGCGCCGTCCGGGGTGGCGGTGCCGTCTCCGGCACCGCCCGACGTTCGCGGCATGCACACCTCTTCTGGACGGTGAGGATCCCCCCGGACGGCGTCTGGGGAGTCAGACGCCCCGCTGGCTCGCGTAGAACACCAGCCGGTACTTGCCGATCTGCACCTCGTCACCACTGGACAGGGTCACCGCGTCGATCCGCTCCCGGTTGACGTAGGTGCCGTTCAGGCTGCCCACGTCGGAGACGGTGAAGAAGCCGTCCTGGCTGCGGCGGAATTCCACGTGCCGCCGGGAGACGGTGACGTCGTCCAGGAAGATGTCGCTCTGCGGGTGCCGTCCCGCCGTGGTCAGCTCGCCGTCCAGCAGGAAGCGGCTGCCCGAGTTCGGACCGCGGCGCACCACCAGCAGCGCGGAGCCGGGCGGCAGCGCGTCGACGGCGGACTGCGCCTCGGGCGACAGCGACGGCATGATGGTCTGGCCGGTGGCCTCGGCCTCGTACGCCTCGATGCCCGAGATCGAGATCGTGGATGTCGTCTCCGACGCGCGCTCGAACGGAGCGCCGCCGGGGCGCAGCGGTGCGCCGCAGTTGGAGCAGAAGCGGCTGGCCGCCGCGTTCGTGTGACCGCACCTGCCGCAGACCGGCAAACCGAACCCTCCACCCGTGGTCGAGGTTGATGGTTCCCCGGAACCTATGCGAGCGGACGACGCAGGGTCAACAGGCGCCACGCCGGGCGCACCCGAATAGCCGCCCCGGCCCTGCCCGTCGTTCCTGAACAGCGGGCGGTCGCCGGACTGCTCGTCCTCCGGCGTGCTCCGTGGCGCACGGTGCCGTGCGGTCGCCGGGTCACCCGACTGCCGCGCGCTCTTGCCGAACAACTTCCCAAACAACTTCACGGGCGATTCCCCTTGAAAGACGCAGACCCGCCCGTAAGGCAGGACGAACCCTCACTACACACAGTTTCCACCACACAGCAGTCCACCGACGCCCCGACCCCCCGCCTCACCGGGATGACGACCGAGCGTAGTCAGGCTGGTTCGACGGCCGCAAGGCGTCCACGACGACCTTCTGCGACCTCACCACATCAGCCGTGGCCTGCTCCTTCTCCAGCGTCTGCACGACCCCGCCAGGGATGTTCAGCGCCGGCTCAAGATCCTGCGGATTTCCGATCACTTCGAAGACGTACGGCTGGGACACCCGGTGGCCGTCGATCAGCACCCCGTCCGTACCGTCGGTGAAATACGTGTCCGCGACCACCCGCACCGCGTTGATCTGGATCGCCTCGGCACCGGCCGCCCGCAGCTCCTGCAAGGTGTCGAGCAGCGAGTCCGCCGCGACAGCGCCGTGCGGATCGGTGACCGTCAGCGTGATGCCCGGCCCCTCGGCGGCGACGGTGCCCGCAAGGATACCCAGCTGCTGCTCCTTCTGCCGGGTCTGTTTGAGCGCCTCTGCGGCCTGGTCGGAGCTGGACTGCAACTCGGTGCGCTGTGTCTCCAGCCCGCGTTTCTCGTCCTCCAGGCGCTGGGTGCGGTTGTCCACCTCGGTGAGGATGCGCACCAGGTCCTCCTGGCGGGCGCCGCGCAGGGTGCCGCCGTTGTCGCTGGTGGTGTTCACCTGGATGGCCAGGCCCAGGCCCAGCACGAAGAGCAGCACGGCGACCGTCAGCTGGGCACGTGAGGCCCGCGGCGGCCACAGCCCGGCCAGCAGCCGCTGCCGGCCGCTCGGCTGCCGTAGGGCGGGCTCCGGCGCTGTCGGGCCGGACGGCTCCGCCGGGGGCGGCTCCGCCGGGATCCGGCCGGGAGAGGTCGGGCCGGCCGGGGTCTCCCCCGGCTCGGGGCCGGGCCCGGAGGCGGACTCAGTGCCCGGCCGGTGATCGCGTTCGTCGTCGCGTTCGTCGCTCATCGCGCGGTCACGCCCGGAAGACGTGGCGGCGGATGGCCGCGGCGTTGGAGAAGATCCTGATCCCGAGCACGACCACCACACCGGTCGACAGTTGCGCGCCCACCCCGAGCTTGTCGCCGAGGAAGACGATCAGCGCGGCCACGACCACGTTGGACAGGAAGGAGACCACGAAGACCTTGTCGTCGAAGATCCCGTCGAGCATCGCGCGCAGGCCCCCGAAGACGGCGTCGAGCGCGGCGACCACGGCGATCGGGAGGTACGGCTCGACCCCGGTCGGCACCACGGGGCGCACCACGAGACCGACCACGACTCCCACGACGAGGCCCAGTACGGCGATCACTACGAACCCTTCCCTGTTGCGGCGTTGTCCGCCGGCCCGCTGCTGCCCCCGACCGGCCGGGCGTACCGCACGATCAGGCTGGGCGCGGCCGGCAGGCGGACGTCCTTCTCCACGGTGACGCTCGCCCGGATCCCGTAGTTCTGCTCCAGCACGTGCAGATACTGACCGTCCGCACTGTCCTGGAAGGCCGTGCTCAGCTTTTCCCCGTCACCGATCGCCAGCACCGTGTACGGCGGCACCAGCGGTCTGTTGTCGACCAGTATGGCGTCCCCGGCGGCCCGGATCGCCGACAGTGCCGTCAGGCGCTGCCCGTTGACCGTGATCGCCTCCGCGCCGGACGCCCACAGGCCGTTCACCACGCGCTGCATGTCGCGGTCGCGGACCCGCCCGGTATCGGAGAACCCGCTGCTCTCCCGCGGGCCGCCGGTGCCGCCCTGGGAGGCCTCCTTGGCGTCGTCCACGACCAGCTTCACCCCCGGACCGTGCGCGGGCGTCCCGCCCGCCAGCAGTTCGAGCAGCCGGCTGTTGTCGCCGCCGTGGTCCTGCAGCGCCGCACGCTGTTCCGCGGACACTGTGTCGCGCAGGCTGTCGACGTTGTTCTGGAGGCTGTCCGCGCTCCTGGTCTCCGACTGGACGCGGTCGATCAGCTTCTGCCGCTCCTTGGCCTCGGTCGGGGCCGCCCGATGTGCCTGGGCGGCCCCGACCGTGAGCACGATCGCGGCCAGCACCAGGCCCCCGGCCAGCCCGAGCCGGCCGCTGAGCGACGTCGGCAGACGGGACGTGCCGACCTGGCCGCGGCGGGCCGCCGCCTCGGCGTACCCGTCGTCGAGGCTGTGCTCCATGACGTTGGTGAGCAGGAACATCGAGGCGTCGGGCCGCCGAGGAGCAGTCCCGCGCGCGGGACTGCTCCGATCGGATCGCGGCTGCGGCATGCCGCACATCGTCGCACGTCGTGACCACCACACTCGAACGGCCCCCTCGCGGCACGCCGTTCGGCTGCGGATTCACCGCGGAGTCACTCCCCGGCGCCCTCCACGACCTGCGACCACTCGTCGAGCAGCGCCTGAGCCGAGGCGTCGTCCGGGCCTTCCGCCCACAGGTGGGTGACCGCTTCCGCAGGGTCCGGCAGCACCATGATCCAGCGCCCGTCGGACTCCACGACCCGTACGCCGTCGGTGGTGTCCACCGACCGCTCTCCGGCCTCCTCGACCACCCGGCGCATGACCGAGCCCTTGACCGCCCACGGGGTCGGCACGTCCCGCTTGAGGACGTGCGCCTGCGGGATACGGGCGTCGATCTGGCTGAGGGTGAGCTGGGTGCGCGCCACCAGGCCGATCAGCCGCACGAAGGCCGCGGAACCGTCGAAGACGCTGCTGAACTCCGGCACGATGAAACCGCCGCTGGCGTCACCGCCGAAGATCGTGCCCTCCTCCCGGCCGACCCGGGTCAGGTCGTCGGGCGACGTCGTCGTCCAGGTGACCTGGGTGCCGTGGTAGGCGGCCACCTGCTCGGCGATCCTGGTCGTGGTGACCGGCAGCGCCACCCGCCCGCTGCGCCGCTCCGCGGCCACCAGGTCGAGCAGCACCAGCAGCGCCCGGTGGTCCTCCACGATCCGCCCGCGCTCGTCCACCAGGGACAGCCGCTCGCCGACCGGGTCGAACCGCACGCCGAAGGCGGCCCGCGCCGACGACACGATCTCGCCGAGCCGTACGAGCCCGGCCCTGCGCGCCTCCTCGGTCTCGGTGGGACGCGCCTCGTCCAGACCCGGGTTGACCATCAGCGAATCGACCCCGAGCCGGCCGAGCAGCGAGGGCAGGACGAGCCCCGCACTGCCGTTGGCGGCGTCCACCACGACCTTCAGGCCCGACTCGGCGATACCCGAGATGTCCACCGCACGCAGCAGCGCGCCGGTGTACGAGTCGAAGACCGTCGACGGGAACCGCAGGTCGCCGATCTCGCCGGGGAAGGCCCTGCGGTACTCCTGCCGGGCGAAGACCCGGTCCAGCTTGCGCTGGCCGGCCGCCGACAGGTCGGCGCCCCGCTCGTCGAAGAACATGATGTCGAGCGAGTCGGGCCGCCCCGGCGAGGTGCGGATCATGATGCCGCCCGCGCTGCCGCGGGCGGTCTGCTGCCGGGCCACCGGCATCGGTACGTTCTCCAGGTCCCGGACCTCGATCGCGCTGGTCTGGAGGGCCGAGATGACCGCCCGCTTGAGTGCGCGCGCGCCACGGGAGTGGTCACGTGCGGTGGTGACGGTGGCGCCCTTCTTGAGCGTCGTCGCGTACGCCCCCGCCAGCCGTACGGCCAGCTCGGGTGTGATCTCGACGTTCAGGATGCCGGACACCCCGCGGGCGCCGAACAGGTTCGCCTGGCCGCGGGACTCCCAGATCACCGAGGTGTTGACGAAGGCGCCGGCCTCGATCGTCTTGAACGGATAGACCCGGACGTTGCCCGCGATGATCGACTCCTCGCCGATCAGGCACTCGTCGCCGATCACGGCACCGTCGTCGATCCGGGCGGCCCGCATCACATCGGTGTTCTTGCCGATCACACAGCCGCGCAGGTTCGTCTGCGGGCCGATGTAGACGTTGTCGTGCACCACGGCCTTGTGGAGGAACGCACCCGTCTTCACGACGACGTTGGACCCTATGACGCTGTGCTCGCGGATCTCCGCGCCGGCCTCGACCTTGGCGTAGTCACCGATGAACAGCGGCCCGCGCAGGATGGCGTCCGGGTGCACCTCGGCGCCCTCGGCCACCCACACGCCGGGAGAGATCTCGAAGCCGTCGACATCGACGTCGACCTTGCCCTCAAGAACGTCCGCCTGCGCCTTCACATAGCTCTCGTGAGTGCCGACATCCTCCCAGTAGCCCTCGGCGATGAAGCCGTAGATGGGCTTGCCTTCCTTCATCAGCTGCGGGAAGACGTCACCCGACCAGTCGACCGAGACATCGGCCTCGACGTAGTTGAAGACCTCCGGCTCCATGACGTAGATGCCGGTGTTCACCGTGTCGGAGAAGACCTGGCCCCATGTCGGCTTCTCCAGGAACCGCTCGACCCGGCCCTCGTCGTCCACAATCGTGATGCCGAACTCCAGAGGATTGGGCACACGGGTGAGGCAGACGGTGACGAGGCCGCCCTTCTGCTTGTGGAACTCGATCAGCTCGGTGAGGTCAAAATCCGTGAGCGCGTCACCCGAGATCACCAGGAACGAATCGTCCTTAAGGGCGTCCTCGGCGTTCTTGACACTGCCCGCGGTGCCGAGCGGCTTCTCCTCGTTCGCGTAGGTCAGCTCCATTCCGAATTCTTCGCCGTCCCCGAAATAATTTTTCACCAGGGACGCGAGGAACTGGACTGTGACGACCGTCTCAGTGAGTCCGTGCCTCTTGAGCAGCGTCAAGACGTGCTGCATGATCGGCCGATTCACCACTGGGAGCAGAGGTTTGGGCATGCTTGAGGTCATTGGGCGAAGGCGGGTACCTTCGCCGCCGGCCATAACAACCGCTTTCATGTCGGAAACATCCTCCTCGTGACTCAGTCAGCCGTGGTGTCCGCCCTGACAAGTCGGCGGACCTGTACCACGTAGAGGATCCCTGCCCACCAGTACAGGGTTGTACCCCAAACAGTGAACGCCCAGCCGAAAACAGCTGCCAGTGTCGCAAGCCAACCGCTGCCGTCGCTGAGCAGCAGCAGCGGAAAGGCGTACATGAGGTTGAAGGTAGCCGCTTTCCCGATGAAGTTCACCTGGGGTGGGCCGTAGTGGTGTCTCCTGAGAATCAGCAGCATCACGGCCATCATCGCCTCACGGGCGAGCAGCAGGATGGTGACCCACAGCGGCAGGATCCCCCGCCAGGTGAGGCCGACCAGGGTGGACAGCACGAACAGCCGGTCGGCGGCGGGGTCGAGGAGCCGGCCGAGGCTGCTGATCTGATTCCAGCGCCGGGCGAGCTTGCCGTCCAGATAGTCGCTCACACCGCTGAACGCCAGCACCAGCAGTGCCCACCCGTCGGCCTTGGGGCCGCCGAACTCGGGCCACAGAATCAGCCACAGGAACACCGGCACGCCGACCAGGCGGGCCATACTGAGGATGTTCGGGATCGTGAAGATCCGATCCGTTTGCACCCGTGTCTCCTGGACCTCCACCGGGTCCCCTCCTGCTGTATCTACGTGCGAACATTGCGGGCCGACTCTACCCCAAGCACAAAAAAGGCCTGGCCTCGGATCAAGGATCCGAGGCCAGGCCTCTAATAATTGTTCGGCGGTGTCCTACTCTCCCACAGGGTCCCCCCTGCAGTACCATCGGCGCTGAAAGGCTTAGCTTCCGGGTTCGGAATGTAACCGGGCGTTTCCCTAACGCTATGACCACCGAAACACCATGAAACACACACCACCACCCGGACCGCCACTGATGACAGTACAGGTGTGTGGTGGCTGGTTGTTTCAGAACCACACAGTGGACGCGAGCAACTGAGGACAAGCCCTCGGCCTATTAGTACCGGTCAGCTCCACCCCTTACGAGGCTTCCACATCCGGCCTATCAACCCAGTCGTCTACTGGGAGCCTTACCCCATCAAGTGGGTGGGAGCCCTCATCTCGAAGCAGGCTTCCCGCTTAGATGCTTTCAGCGGTTATCCCTCCCGAACGTAGCCAACCAGCCATGCCCTTGGCAGGACAACTGGCACACCAGAGGTTCGTCCGTCCCGGTCCTCTCGTACTAGGGACAGCCCTTCTCAAGACTCCTACGCGCGCAGCGGATAGGGACCGAACTGTCTCACGACGTTCTAAACCCAGCTCGCGTACCGCTTTAATGGGCGAACAGCCCAACCCTTGGGACCGACTCCAGCCCCAGGATGCGACGAGCCGACATCGAGGTGCCAAACCATCCCGTCGATATGGACTCTTGGGGAAGATCAGCCTGTTATCCCCGGGGTACCTTTTATCCGTTGAGCGACGGCGCTTCCACAAGCCACCGCCGGATCACTAGTCCCTACTTTCGTACCTGCTCGACCCGTCAGTCTCACAGTCAAGCTCCCTTGTGCACTTACACTCAACACCTGATTGCCAACCAGGCTGAGGGAACCTTTGGGCGCCTCCGTTACCCTTTAGGAGGCAACCGCCCCAGTTAAACTACCCACCAGACACTGTCCCTGATCCGGATCACGGACCGAGGTTAGACATCCAGCACGACCAGAGTGGTATTTCAACGACGACTCCACCACGGCTGGCGCCATGACTTCACAGTCTCCCACCTATCCTACACAAGCCGAACCGAACACCAATATCAAGCTATAGTAAAGGTCCCGGGGTCTTTCCGTCCTGCTGCGCGAAACGAGCATCTTTACTCGTAGTGCAATTTCACCGGGCCTATGGTTGAGACAGTCGAGAAGTCGTTACGCCATTCGTGCAGGTCGGAACTTACCCGACAAGGAATTTCGCTACCTTAGGATGGTTATAGTTACCACCGCCGTTTACTGGCGCTTAAGTTCTCAGCTTCGCCACACCGAAATGTGACTAACCGGTCCCCTTAACGTTCCAGCACCGGGCAGGCGTCAGTCCGTATACATCGCCTTACGGCTTCGCACGGACCTGTGTTTTTAGTAAACAGTCGCTTCTCGCTGGTCTCTGCGGCCACACCCAGCTCAAGGAGCACGTCCCATCACCGAACATGGCCCCCCTTCTCCCGAAGTTACGGGGGCATTTTGCCGAGTTCCTTAACCATAGTTCACCCGAACGCCTCGGTATTCTCTACCTGACCACCTGAGTCGGTTTAGGGTACGGGCCGCCGTAAAACTCGCTAGAGGCTTTTCTCGACAGCATAGGATCATCCACTTCACCACAATCGGCTCGGCATCAGGTCTCAGACTATGTGCCACCCGGATTTACCTGGATGACGTCCTACACCCTTACCCCGGGACAACCACCGCCCGGGCTGGACTACCTTCCTGCGTCACCCCATCACTTACCTACTACCCCCTTGGGTCAGCGGCTCCACCACTCCCCCTCACTCCGAAGAGATCAGAGGCGGCTTCACGGCCTTAGCATCAAAGGATTCAGCACTGGGCGCTTTACAGCGGGTACCGGAATATCAACCGGTTGTCCATCGACTACGCCTGTCGGCCTCGCCTTAGGTCCCGACTTACCCTGGGCAGATCAGCTTGACCCAGGAACCCTTAGTCAATCGGCGCAAGAGTTTCCCACTCTTGTATCGCTACTCATGCCTGCATTCTCACTCGTGAACCGTCCACCACTGCCTTCCGGCGCAGCTTCACCCGGCACACGACGCTCCCCTACCCATCACAGCAGGCGTTGGCCCTCAATGCTGCAATGACACGACTTCGGCGGTACGCTTGAGCCCCGCTACATTGTCGGCGCGGAATCACTTGACCAGTGAGCTATTACGCACTCTTTCAAGGGTGGCTGCTTCTAAGCCAACCTCCTGGTTGTCTCTGCGACTCCACATCCTTTCCCACTTAGCGTACGCTTAGGGGCCTTAGTCGATGCTCTGGGCTGTTTCCCTCTCGACCATGGAGCTTATCCCCCACAGTCTCACTGCCGCGCTCTCACTTACCGGCATTCGGAGTTTGGCTAAGGTCAGTAACCCGGCAGGGCCCATCGCCTATCCAGTGCTCTACCTCCGGCAAGAAACACACGACGCTGCACCTAAATGCATTTCGGGGAGAACCAGCTATCACGGAGTTTGATTGGCCTTTCACCCCTAACCACAGGTCATCCCCCAGGTTTTCAACCCTGGTGGGTTCGGTCCTCCACGACCTCTTACAGCCGCTTCAACCTGCCCATGGCTAGATCACTCCGCTTCGGGTCTTGAGCGTGCTACTAAACAGCCCTATTCGGACTCGCTTTCGCTACGGCTACCCCACACGGGTTAACCTCGCAACACACCGCAAACTCGCAGGCTCATTCTTCAAAAGGCACGCAGTCACGACACCAAGCGCAAGCACTTGATGCGACGCTCCCACGGCTTGTAGGCACACGGTTTCAGGTACTATTTCACTCCGCTCCCGCGGTACTTTTCACCATTCCCTCACGGTACTATCCGCTATCGGTCACCAGGGAATATTTAGGCTTAACGGGTGGTCCCGCCAGATTCACACAGGATTTCTCGGGCCCTGTGCTACTTGGGTGATCTCCAAGAGAGCCGCTCATGTTTCAGCTACGGGGGTCTTACCCTCTACGCCGGACCTTTCGCATGTCCTTCGCCTACACAAACGGTTTATGACTCTCCGACCGGCCGGCAGACCGGTCAAGGAAACTCCCACGACCCCGCACACGCAACCCCTGCCGGGTATCACACGTGAACGGTTTAGCCTCATCCGGTTTCGCTCGCCACTACTCCCGGAATCACGGTTGTTTTCTCTTCCTGCGGGTACTGAGATGTTTCACTTCCCCGCGTTCCCTCCACATACCCTATGTGTTCAGGTATGGGTGACAGCCCAT